>JANQLS010000090.1 GCA_028280485.1 Planctomycetota bacterium | reverse complement strand
GTCGCTTACGCTCCGGGCTTATTAATATTGGTGCATAATTCTTTGTTACGAATTTTGAAGTCATAGGAATCTAAAAATTCACAACCTCTCCGCGTGCGGCCATCTTAAGAAACGATAAATAATTATTAAGGACCCAATCACATGCATCGTGTCACCCATTCAAGGGTACGTATTCATTAAGCTGCGAATTGCATTAGTCATGAGCCGCCTCGCGGAGCGAGACGGCTACTTCAGATATGATTTTAAAATGGGTTAGTGTCCCATACCGGCTCACGGGGTGAGCCGACTACTTTGATCCAAGCGTCTCCGAGACCATCTCCACCTGCCGCCAAACGCGAAGCATATTTCCCCCATAAAACTTTCGGAGGGAATCTTCGGTCCAACCTCGCCTAAGAAGTTCACGCGTCACCAGCTTGAGGGAAGTGATGTCTTTCAAGCCAGAAACGAGATCTTCTCCAGAATCAAAACCGCTTCCCAAACCGACCGCATCGACCCCCACCAAACGGACGATATGATCGAGATGCGCAAACCACTCTTCCAAATGAGGCTTTGATAAGGGAGTCAAGCTCTCCTTAATTTTTTTCATTTCCCGCTCAACGGCTTTTGAATTACCCGCAAGCTCAACTTCTAGACGTTCTTTCTCTTTTTGTAATTGTTTCTTCTGACCTACAAGTTTTTTCTGATAGCTTTCCGAGACTAAGCGAGCTGAGAAACTCAATTGGATCACCCCGCCTTTTCGAGCGATTTCCAACAAAGTGCCATCGCTTAAATTGCGCGGATGAGGGTTGACCTGAAAGGCCAATGAACTGCTGGCAAGGACGGGGCTCTTACTGTAACGCAGAGCATCTTCGATCGCTTCTTTAGCCAACCCACTGATATCGAGCATCACTCCGATACGGTTGGACTCTTCGATCACTTGCCTTCCAAATGAACTGACTCCATCGTAAATCGACTTACCCTCTGAAGCATCGGCGAGATGGTTCGTCTGACCACTACTGAGCCGAAGACTTCGCAGCCCTAATCGATAGAAAGTTCTCAACAGCTCTATACGGTTGGGAAGGATACAGCGTGCGTCGTTCAGAGAGAGCAGAACCGAATTTTGACCTCGGCTGAGTTGAGTAATGGGGTCTATCGAAGATTTAGCAAAGCTGAATGAACTTCTGGGAGATTCACACCAAAGCGCAACTCGATCAAAAATTTTCAGACTGTAGTCGAGGGACTGAGGATCAGAGAGCGACTTGGGTGGATCGATCGTTAAGAAGATGAGATTGACTCCCGCTTCCTTCAGCTTAGGCCCATCGACTGTGGATTCTGGATGACGTTCATAAATATCCCAACTTGAATCAGCAAACTTTAAGTTCGCTGTTCCTAGCTGTGAATCTACGATCAACAACTTTTGATGAAGTGGATCAACTTGCAGCTCGGGACTTTCTTGAGGCGCTCCCAAGATTCCTAAGATGAACAAGCAAGAAATGAACGACATGGACAGACCTCAAGCCGCAAACGAATTCGTTTGGACACCGATTGAAGTGGATACCCCCAAGGGAGAGTTATGATCCCGACATAAATGTGCTTAGGTTACCGGAATCTTCAAGCATACTAGACCCGCATCCCGAAGACAACGGGGCTCCCCTCCCCACGACCCAAGAAACTCTTCCTTCCGCCAATTCTCGCTGCCACCCCCGTCAGCATGACAGGGCAAAGATCCCTAAATAAGCTCAAAATCAGATATTTACGGCTCTATCTGACGTATTTAAACAACTTAGGTAATTGGCACACCCTTAGCTTTTAGGAGGGCAGATATCTAAACAACGAACTTTAAGAGACCTTGGCCTCAGCGCACCCGCCGGACTCTTAAGTACTAAGAATTACACACTCCCTGAGTTCATTGAGATCAGGAGTCTATCCTTAACTGATGGAGGCAGCCATGCTCTTTCCTCAATTGTTCAACCAAAACGTTCATCATCCCTTCCACGCTTTGGAAGACTTTCATCGTCAATTCAACCAACTTTTCAACGAGTGGGCCGTAGATTCTCAACGAGATGACCTACCCCCAGTCAACATTTGGAAAACTTCAGATGGTCTCGCCCTAACCGCAGAACTTCCCGGAGTTCATGCCGATGACATCGAACTTTCAGTTCACCAAAACCAGTTAACTCTCAGTGGAAAAAGAAAACCTTTAAATCTTTCAGAAACTGACAAACTCTACCGGCAAGAACGAGATTACGGTGATTTTGAACGCAAGTTTGAACTCCCGCTCAAGGTCGACGTCACTAAGATCGAAGCAAAATTTGCTGACGGAATCTTAAGAGTCGAGCTTCCTCAGGCTGAAGAAGATAAGCCCAAGAAGATTTCAATTCAGCCTAAGTAAATGCTTCAAACCCACAACGATTATCATTTGGAGGAATCACCATGAGCACTTGTGTGAGTACTAAAAAAAACTGTGACGTTCAATCTTCAACCGAATCGAAAACCCAACTGTCTCCTTACACCGACAGCTACAAGACCCAAGAGGGCTTTGTCATCAAAGTCGATCTACCTGGGGTGTCAAAAGAGAATCTCGACATCCAGCTCGACTCCTCACTTCTCAAAATTGAGGCCTATAGAAACCTTCCAAAGGTAGAAGGAGATTCAAAGCTTCTCTATTCTGAAATTGTCGAAGGGAAGTACCTTCGATCCTTCAAACTTCCGGATACCGTCGACGTGGAACGAATCCAAGCCAAGTTTGAAAATGGAGTTCTTGAGCTTGTTCTCCCGGAAAAGGCCGAAACCCAACCGAAGAAGATTAAAGTCGAACTCACTTAAATTATATAGTTTTTAAACCTCCCCCAAGCTCCTTCGCCCTCTGGGCGGTGGAGCTTTTTTATTTAATCCTTCATTAAACACGATATGATCCTGTAGGGGCGTCCCTTGCGGGCGCCCGCTTCCCAAGCACAACCTAAGAGTATTAATTATTACGTCATTCAAGGAATTGGGCAGGGGCAAGCCCTGCCCCGACAGATGACTTGATTTTTTGAGTTAATATTATTTCCATGCAAGATCCCCCCTTCACCCCAGTCTCCTGTTTCGATGCAGGGGCGTTTATCGAGCGAGAGAATCCCTTCATCCTCGACGTGCGAACTCCCGAAGAATACCACCAACTGGGTCATGTAAAAGATGCTGCGTTGAGTCCATTAGGAACTTTGACCTCTGCGGTACCCGGATTACCCCAAGATGGAACTCCGATCTTAGTCTACTGTGAGCACGGAGTTCGTAGCCTACACGCCATTCAACTTCTAAGTCAGGCGGGAATAAAAAATCTCTACAACCTGACCGAGGGATATTCTCAATGGGCATTAGAGCGAGATCACACCGAAGAAACGGCTAGCTGGAAATACCAACCCTCGGATTGGTTAGTTGAACACGCCGGCATTCTTTCAAAAGAAGATGAGATTCTCGACCTCGCATCTGGATCGGGAAGAAACGCTCTGCTTCTTGCTCACGCTGGATTTAAAGTCACCGCCTTAGATCGAGACGAAAATGCATTGGCCAAACTTAAAGAGTTCGCTCAAAAATTAAATGTCTCAGATCGTCTTGATCTTTGTCACCTAGATTTAGAGACCACCCCGCCTCCAAGCCTTCCCTCCCATCGCTTCGATGTGATCTTGGGTTTTCACTATCTGCATCGCCCCCTTTTTCCCAGCCTGATTGAATCGTTAAAACCCGGTGGGCATCTCCTCTACGAAACCTTTACCCGCGCCCAAGCAAAGCGAGGAAAACCCACAAATCCTGACTTCCTTTTAGAGCCCGATGAACTCAAGACTTTGGTTCATCCCCTGGAGATTCTCTCCTACCGGGAGGGTCTCTTCGCCCATCGAGAGGTCGCCGGGATTTTGGCCAAAAAAGCCTAAAATCTTGGATTTTAGCGTGAATTTATCTTTCTAATCCAAAATCAGACCCGGAAAGAGGTTCTGAGGCTTGCAATTTCCCCTAGACTCCAGTAGAAAATCTGGAGGTTTTTGGTTCCTCTGGTCTGCCTCAAGCATTCCAGGAATTAGGTTTGGCGTAAAGATCCCCCTCAGGTTGTCAACTTAAGCCTATCAGGTTTAAGCTCACCTCCCCTTTTCATAAGCGGATTCTTTTGCCCGATTTCAAACCTCGGTCTACCTCTGGGTTGGACTCTAAGTCTTCAAGCTTCGTAGTGTATCTACAAAGGTCACCTTGTTGATTTTCAGAGACACTCTTGCACTTCAGAGGATGAATCTTTACCAACATCTATTGATAGTAGGTATAGAAAGAGGTTCAGAATCAGCCTATAATTTGAGGTTTTACTTGAGGTCAAAACCTATCTAAAGAACATCACGGAAAGTCATCTCGAATAAAATGGTTCTTTTCATTTCGAAGTGAATGGAAGGATCGGGTCTAAGGGTTCAAAGTTTGACTTTCAATTGGGTCGCGCTAATTGTTTCTAACTTCGGTTGAAGGACGAATTGAAGGCTGTTATTAGGTTCTGTTTCAACTGGAACTAATAAAGCTTCAATCCTTCTTTATTTAAGTAGTTCGTTCATTCATTAATGAATGATGAGGGATCTACACCCTGGGTTTATGTGCTCATCGCTACTGAGCACGAAAATGACTTTCACTGAAAATTTACAGTACTCTTCGAAGCTCAATACGATCGGCCTCGTGGTGGTCTAGGTCGAAAAATCTAATCGGGGAGGCAAGGAAGTATCCTGCTATAAGGAGGAAAAAAATGAAACGTTCACTCTTGTTGGCTTTTAGTTTTGTGGCATTGACCAGCGTTGCCTTCGCTCAAGATGACCGCTTTACTTTAGGGATTAGTTCTTCGGATATCGAAGAGGGCGGAAAAATTACTGGAGCCGCTGGCTCAACCGTAACTGTGAATATCTCAGTTGCTGTCGAGGCATCTGAAGCTGGAGTCGCTGGAGTTGTTGCTCCTGTATCAGTGACCTCACCTGGTGGTCCCGGCGATGTCACCATCACCGCTCCTGATTGTGATGCCACATGTGCTTCAGAACTCTACGACGCACAAATCTTCTTCTACAATCTCGATGTTGTAGATCCTTCATTCGAAGATCAAGGTAATGGTATTATCCTCGGCCTCACCACCAATATTATTACCAACTGGTCCTACGACCCAGGAACTCACACCGTTTTAGATTTCACCTTCGATATCACTGTTCCTGAAGAAGAGGGAACCGTCACTGTCGGATTCAAAAACGGTTTAAAAGGTGTTGGAACTCGTCAAAATGTTACCCTCACCGTTAGTGGACAAAGTGTTGTTCCTCAAACTTCGGAACTCTCTTTCACCATCGGCCCAGCAGAAGGTGGATTGATCCCTGGTGACACCGACCTCAGTGGCGACTTGGATGTTATGGACGTGATCGATTTCTTAGATCACTACTTCCTCGGTGATCCTGCCACTTTACCCTGTGGTGACGGAACTGTTGAAGATGCCGGAAACATCGGTCTTCTCGATGCAAATGGTGACGGCGAACTTGATATCTCAGACGGAATTTACTCTCTTAGAGCTCAATTCCTCGGTGGCGCTCCTCACGTCTTAGGGACCGAATGTACTAAGATCGACGGCTGCGCTGTGATCTCTTGTGATATCTAATCACGATTAATCTCATTGAGAGCCTCATAAATAGTGAGCTCGAAACTCTATATGAGTTCATGAGATAAGAGCTCTATCACTCACGATTCGAAAAACCACCGCGAATCGAATAGGCTGCTTTCCTCCAAATGGACGGAAGCAGCCTTTTTTTACGCCCCGATTCCCAGATCTATCCAGTAAAATTTACAGTTCGGGTCTGAGCAATTTACTACATTTAAAATACATTCGTTCCCTCGAAGCTACGAGGTGAAATGGAATGATGGGTTAGGCTTCTTTTAAAGAAAGAAGCTGGAGGTTTCCTATTGAGGGAGAAAAAAATGAAACATGTATTCTTGTTGGCTCTCAGTGTCTTCGTCTTAGCCAGCACAACGAATGCTCAAGATGATCGTTTTACTTTAGGAATTTCATCTTCTGATATCGACGAAGGTGGAGTGATTCGGGGTGTCCCGGGTGAAAAGGTGACGATCAATATTTCAGTCAACGTTGATGCTACCGAAGCTGGCGTAGCTGGAGTCGTCGCTCCCGTTTCGGTCACCTCTCCGGCCGGTCCTGGAGATGTGACGATCACGAATCCCGATTGCGATGCGACCTGCGCTTCAGAAAAATACGGTGCCCAAATCTTCTTTTACAATGTTGATGTGGTAGATCCCAGTTTTGAAGATCAAGGCAATGGAATTATCTTAGGTCTCACGACCAACATTATTACCAACTGGTCTTATCCTGTTGGAAATCATACCGTTTTGGATTTCACCTTTGAACTCACTGTTCCTGAAGAAGAAGGTACAGTAGTCGTCGGTTTTAAAAACGGCTTAAAGGGAGTGGGAACTCGCCAGAATGTCACATTGACCGTAGCGGGAGCCAGCGTCGTCCCCCAAACTTCAGAGCTCACTTTCAGTATCGGCCCTGCAGCGGGGGGTTTGATCCCTGGAGATACAAACTTGAGCGGTAAGTTAGATGTCACCGACGTTGTCATGTATATCGATCATTACTTCATCGGAATGCCCACCATGCTTCCTTGTGGAGATGGAACCGTTAAGGATGCCGGTAACATCGCGCTTTTAGATTCAAATGGTGATGGAGAACTTGATATCTCCGATGCGATCTACACTCTAAGAGCTGAGTTCTTAGGTGGCGCACCTCACGTACTCGGAAAAGAGTGTGTAGAAATTTCGGGCTGCGATGTCACTTCATGTGATATCCCATAAGGCCGAGCAAGCGACGTAAACTTATTACGTCCAAAAGTAGTAAAATCGTTTCAGTGGAGTTCAGCCATGAGCTCTATTGAAACGATTTTTTTTATATCTCAAGGTCGGTTCGTACTTATCCTCACCAGTGGGAGATTCATAACTTATAGAATTCACTTTCGACCAGTAGCCAAAGCCGTCAGGCTTTGGTCCCGCTGCGTTTTAAAGTTCTCATGCTGTAATCTTCAAGACGAATCACGTCCAAAGCCTAGCGGCTTTGGCTACGAGCTTATTTTTTATAATTGAAGCTGAGGAGGCACATGACTAAGATTCACTTAGCATGTCAAAAGAACAAAAGATCAATCCCTACGCCATCCTTGCGAAGCACTACGACCCACAAGGCGACCTCTACGGCCTCTTAGTGACCCACTCCCTCCTGGTGACCAAGAAAAGTCTGCTCATAGCGCATACCTTTAAAGATCGACATCCTGATACAGAGATCGATTTTCAGTTTATCGAAGAAGCCGCCCTCCTCCACGATATTGGAATCGGACACTGCGATGCTCCCGATATTTTTTGCACGGGGAAAGCGCACTACATTTGCCATGGAGTCATCGGCCACCAAATCTTAGAAGCCGAAGGACTTCCCAAACACGCTCTCGTCGCGGAGCGTCATTCCGGCTCGGGGATTAGCTTGCAAGAAGTCTTAGATGAAGATTTACCCTTGCCTCACCGCGAGTATCTACCTGTGAGCCTCGAAGAAAAAATCATCTGCATAGCAGATAAGTTCTACAGTAAGTCGGGTCGAAAACTGTGGAATGAGAAAAAACCTCATAAAATATACAAAGGCTTAGCAAAATGGGGGCAACCCACGATCGAACGCTGGGAGAATCTTTGCAAAGAGATCTACCCAGAAGCCCTCGACAAGAAGGATGCTGAGTGATACCTTACAGGCCGCTTTAGAGAAGTAGGGATGCCAACAGAGCACGATTACCCACCTGTTAGTTCTTGGTGCTCATTGTTGGATTGAAACTGAGGAGTTTAACCAACCTTCAAGCTATGATGAAGATCATTCGATTACTGGTCTTGATGTTGGTTTTGACCTTGATTGGTACTTTTGGATTTCACTACCTTGAAGACTGGTCACTATTAGATTCTGTCTATATGGCTGTGATCAGCCTTTCAACTGTAGGGTATGGAACTCCGCACGACTTAAGTCCACAAGGCAAAATTTTCGTCATCCTCTATTTGATGCTCAGCTTAGGTTTCTTTCTGTACATTCTTTCAGAAATCGGCCGAGTGTTGTTAGAGACTCAACTGAGAGATTGGTTTAAGGAGCGTAAGATGACTAAAGAGCTTCAAACTCTTGAAGACCACTACATCATCTGTGGATTTGGAGGCATGGGGAAAAACGTCTGCAACGAACTCTCAGAAAAAGACTGCGGGTTTGTCATCATCGACCGCGACCCTGAGGCAATCAAGGAAGCTAACAGCTACCACTGGCCCTGGATCTTGGGAGATGCAACGGACGACCAAGTTCTTAAAGCGGCAGGAATCGATAGGGCCAAAGGATTAGCTGCTGTCTTACCTAGTGACTCCGACAATGTCTATGTAGTTCTGAGCGCAAGAATTTTATCCTCAGACATTCAAATCATCGCCAAAGCTTCAGATGATAGCGTTATCAGCAAACTTGAGAAAGCAGGTGCCAATCGGGTGGTCAGCCTCTACGCCACTGGAGCGAGTCGAATTAGCCAGCTTTTGACAAATCCCAAAGTTACTGATTTCTTAGAGAGCTTTAGTGCTACGGGTACAGAAGTCGATTTTGCGGAAGTGGAAGTAACGAAAGAATCTCCGTATTTAAATAAAAATTTAATCGAGGCGGGATTTCGTGATCAAGGGCTCATCATCGTCGGCATTCGCCATCCCAATGGCGAATTAATGCTTCCCCCTTCAACAACACACGCCATCGGCATAGGCGACCTCCTCATCGTAGCAGGAAAATCTGATGCGATGAAAAGCATCCTAGAGACAGCTTAATGTCTAGATCACGAGGTCAGGAATAAGGTCGGTCTCAAGGTAAGCGGGTTTAACCGTCTCATTTTCTCGCGCTTTAAAGCGAATCGTAAATCGAGTGCCCTTGCCAGTCGAAGGATCTGGACTCACACCTTGAATCTCAGCTTGGTGTAATTGAAGGATTCTTTTAGCGATGGTCAAGCCTAATCCCGCACCAGGTACCTCCCCCGTCAAAACCTCTTCCCCTTGATGGAAACCCGTATAGATATACTTCCAATTCTCTTCTTTGATGCCGACACCTTCATCCGAAATCGACACCAAGGTGTCATCCCTGTCAAAACTCAAGTTCACTCGAATTTGAGTGTCTTCATCTGAAAATTTAATCGCATTATCAAGAAGATGGCTAAAACACTGAACGAGACGATCTGAACTCCCTTTAAAGAGAAAGACCTGACCGGGCTCACCTTCAACGGTGAATTTAATATTCTTTTCTTGAGCCAGGTAACTCAATCCTCCCCAAGCCATATGGATCACATCGAACAGATCCAGCTCTTCAATATCTTCCATCGACTGATCGAGTTCAGCAAATTCGATGAATCTATCGACGAGCCCTTGAAGCTGTTGAAGGTTTCGATCCATGACTTCAACAGACTCACCGACCACGGCTTCGACAGCAGGTTGAGACTGAACATCCATTCGCATGATCTCTAAATTCCCCATAACCACTGTCAATGGAGTTCGCAATTTATGAGAGGCAGATCGAATGAAGTCAGTTTTTAAATTCTCTAAATCGATGAGAGCCGAAGAATCTCTAACTGAGAACAAATAGCCCGGTTCGCGTTCTCCTTCCAATGCAAACGAAGAAATGGAGATGTGATAAAACCTCATTCGATTCTCAAGATGGAAGAAGAGTTTAAAGGAATCCCCTTCCTGAAGAGCTTCATGAAACGCTTCATGATCGAATTCAGGATCAAGATTTGAAAGCAATTCTATGAAATTTTTACCCGTTAGATTCGTACCTCGCTCAGCTAAAAGTTGAGACGCTTGTACATTGAATCGATCGATCATCAATTTTGCATTCGTAATGACCAATCCATCATAGAGATTGTCACAAATCGATTGAACGCGTTTCTTCTCGACGAGGACATCTTGAAATAAAATTGCATTCGATAAACTAGCGGCAACCTGATTCGCAAGCAAGGATAAGAAGCTTAGATCTGTCTTCTTAAAAGGTTGTGCGCTATGGACTCTATCGAGATAGACGGCTCCGAGAAGCTTTCCTTTAGAAAGCAACGGTACACACATGACCGAGAACACTCGATGAGTGGAAGAATCTTTATCGATGAAACGATGATCCAGACTGGCATCCTCAGTCAGCACAGATACGTGCTCTTTCTCTACGGTTCGAATGACGCCTCGATGAATAGAAAACTCAGCTTCTCCTTGGACTTCTTGGCCCTCCATCGCGAGCACAGATTTAAGCTCACCCTCTTTTTCAGAAACAAGGATGGCTCCGCGCTCGGCTTCTAATTCTTGAAGGGCTGCGTTGAGGATTTTCCGGTAGAGAACTTCAGGGGTTTCGATATGCCCTAATTCTTTAGCGATCTGCTGAAGGCGAATGATACGAGCTTCTTCTGACCCGGTGAGTAGAGAAAGACCTTCCCCCAGCGTCATTCGTAGAGTGTGCTCACTCTCAGGAGAGTCATCGTAATCAAAAAGTGAGTCGAGAATATGAGTCTCAGACTTTTCCTTAAACTCAGTGCCACTTTCTGCAATTTCTTCAACCTGAATCTTGTAGCTCCCCACCGAGACGATATCTCCAGATTGGAGGAGATGGGAATCGATGGGCTTACCATTCACCCAAGTTCCATTCGTACTTCCTAAGTCTTTAACCCGGTGGAAATTTCCCTGGGGCTCGATGATGGCGTGATTTCTAGAAATATTGATCTCAGTCAATGAGACCGTACTTTGGGGGTCTCTTCCTAAGGTCACCGGGCGCTCAGCTAAAAGAGACTGATGCACTAAATGACCACTACCATCTTTAATTTGAATGCGTAGCATCGATTTTCAACTCACCTAAAAGAATCCATCTGACATCTCCATCCCAATCGCCCAACCACGATTTAAACGCCCCTAAAGCCTGCTTTTACTCAGAGTCCGAAATTTTCTTAGAACTCGGCGAGATTGAAGCTTGAATTCATCGGGAGAAAATGCGTAATAAACTTAGCTTTAGACCTCGGTGTAATCTTCCGAATATATAAGATAAGATCTAGTCGCTCATTTCGATATCGACTGAAAGCGGACTTCGCATGAAGGTCAAATCTATGAAGCTTTAGGGCCTCATAAGTGAAGTCTGATAATGAGTCGGCCAGCAAGAGAAGTGGAGAGGATATGCATTTTTTAAGAGATCTATTTTCGAGTCGTATTTTTCTAATCGCGTTTTCCATCGTTATCGGCCTTACCCTCCATATTCTGACGGAGGATAACCGTGAGTTCACCGAGAATCAGAACTCTTCGCATGAAGGAGAAAAAGAGATTACGATTCACGGAAATGTGAAAGTCGGGGAGGAAGACCCCACTCAACAGAAGCTCATAGAGCCGATAACCAAACCGTTAGTCTTAGACGAGCCCGCACCTCAACCCGAACCCACATTGGAGCCCGAGGTCGTCGAAATTCCCCAAGCCCCACCCGTCAATTTCCAATCGATCAGTCATTTCAACGAAATTTGGGGATACTTAATGATCGGTGAAGAGCTCAAATGGCATCAGAATTCTCCAATCACCGATGTGGGAGTGTTTAGCTTCACGATCGACCACGAGGGTCACCTCGACGGTCGGGCTCCGTACAAAGCGATCGCCGAAGTTAAAAAGCGAGGCGCTCGCGCTCATTTAGTCATCTCGTCGAGTGGGCAAAAATCTCTCTTACATTTCTTATTGAACAAAGAGTACAGAATCCGCGATCGCTTTTTGAATGCCCTCTTAGCGTTGCCACAAAAGTACCGCATCGACGGCCTTCAGATGGATATCGAGGGGCTTCGCTATGAAGATGGGGAAGCTTACCGAGATTTACTTCGAGAGTTAAAAGCCCGATTACCCGAAGGATTAATTTTCTCCGTCGCCCTTCCAGCCAGAAAAACGGTGCGAAACAAGGATGCCTATCCTTATCGTAAATTCGCCCAATTAGCCGACCGGTTTTTTATTATGGGCTACGATCAACACTGGAAAGGTGGGCCCCCAGGGACGGTTGCGGGAAAAGAGTGGCTCGATGAGGTCACGGAGTACAGCCTGAGACAGCTCCCACCAAATTCTGTGGTGATGGGCTTCCCACTTTACGGAAGGCTTTGGCAAAAGACAAAAGTCGCCCAATCGACTCGACACCGTGAAATGGAGAAAATACTCGATAAAACTCAGATTGACTTGCGTTACGATAGTGAATCAGCTCACTCTTATCGCTACACTCAACAAGTCGAAGTCGAGGGATGGTTCGACGACGCCTCCTCACTACAAGTTAAAATAGAGTCGGCTAAAGCCTTAGGTTCATCAAAGATTGGCTTCTGGCGTTTGGGGCAAGAAGATCCTAGGATTTGGAAGGTTCTCGCAATCGGAAATTAATGGAAGAAGCACTTCGAGTTTGTCCTAAAGGGTGTCTTTTCTTAGCAGGACACCAATTCTGCGCTTGGCATGGAGAGCCGCTAGTTCCACTTGTGGATCACACTGTAGGTAAGTTTAAAATTACCGAAGGCCTTCCAAGCCCAGCAACTTTTAGGGCACTCTACCGAGCTTGCCATATTCACCAAGAAAACTTGGTCGTCAATTTGGAGCTCATCAAACCACCGCATTGCTATAACGTAGAGATCGTTGAAAACTTTATAGAATCGATTGAAACTCTTGGCCGCATTCGCCAACCACAGATTCCCGAAGTTTTACAGTACGCCAAACTACCGTGGCCGCATGCCGCAATTCTATTGCCACCGGGATCACCCCAACAAGGTCGACTCGAACCTGGTATCGATCCCGACAAAGCCTTAGAGGGAATCGCTTCAGCTCTCAGCTCCATTCACAAGGCTGGTTTAGTTCACCGAAACTTAAAACCCACCAACATCCTCGTCGATAACCGGATGGGTAAATCTCCTGAAGAACGAGTTTGTCTGGTCGATTGGATGATCGCCACTCGGATCGATGTCGATCAGGGAGGAATTCCCCGTAATCCCTCACCGGTTTTAGCGAAGGTGGGTGATCCTCAATATATGGCTCCCGAACAATTCAACGGAGAGTATGGAACAAGCTCCGATGTGTATCAATTTGGCTTGTTAGCCTTTGAGCTCCTAACGGGAGAAAACCCTTTCTCAGCCCTCCCCCCCCAGCAGGCGACTTTGGCAACCTGGCGCCATCTCCACGAGCATCAGGCGCCACGCAAATTACAACAAGCCGACAATCGACTCCCTGCAAGTTTAGGAAAGGTCATCGCTCGTTGTCTGCAAAAACGACCCGACAAGCGTTATAAAGACGGCGGCGAGCTTCTAGAGGCGATCAAAAGTCATGATCTGCCGTTTCATAAGCGGTTGTTTAAAAAATAACATTAAGTCGAGTTGATTTCGTAGGGGCGCCCCTTGCGGGCGCCTTTCCTTTGAAGGTCAATGCTTCGGCGCAAACTGATTCAAAAGATCATCGAGCGATGTTCCACCATCCGAATCTTTCTTGGAACTCGGTTTCGTTCCTCCTCCACCGGCAGCCTTTCGTGGGCTGGCTTTAGAAGGGCTTGAACTGCTTCGGCCAGCCGATCCACCTCGCCTCGATGCTCCTCCTTCATTCCCTCTTCGCGTTCCATCGGGAACGGATTGAAGAGCTTTCATCGACAAGCCCAATCGGCCTCGCTCTCTATCGACTTCGAGAACTTTAACCCTGACGATCTGTCCTACCTGTACGACCTCCAGGGGATCTTCAACCCACTTGTGGGAAAGTTCTGAGAGATGCACTAAGCCGTCACGCTTGATTCCGAGATCGACGAACGCACCAAATTTAGTGACGTTTGAAATCCGTCCTTCAAGTGACATACCTTCTTTAACATCATCGATCGAGGTCACATCATCTCGGAGTTCAGGAGTTTTAAATTCAGGTCGAGGGTCACGACCCGGCTTGACTAATTCTGATCGAATGTCTTCGAGGGTGTACTCCCCAATTCCCAAGCTCTCGTCGATATATTTTGAAAAATCAAGCTGGGAAGCTTTGGCCGAATCCCCCACCAAAGAATGGAGTTCAAGGTGTTCGGCTTCGGCAACCTTTTCCACAAACTCATAACGCTCAGGGTGAACTGCGGTGGAATCGAGGGGGTGCTTGCCTCCGCGGATTCTTAAAAATCCGGCTGCTTGCTCAAACGTCTTGGGACCGAAACCCGACACTTTCAACAGCTCTTTACGAGTCTTGAAGGGGCCATTCTCATCTCGGTGAGAAACGACATTCTTAGCTAAACGATCCGACAAACCCGAAACCCTTCGAAGGAGAGCCGACGAAGCGGAGTTCAGTTCTACCCCAACTCGATTCACCACTGCTTCGACCGCGAGATCGAGCTCTCCGCCGAGTGCTTTGGCGTCGACATCGTGTTGATATTGTCCGATGCCTAATGACCGGGGTTCGATCTTAACGAGTTCGGCGAGCGGATCTTGAAGCCGTCGTGCAATCGAGACGGCACCACGTACTGAAACATCCAAATCAGGAAGCTCTTCCCGAGCTAAAGGAGAAGCTGAATAAACCGAAGCTCCCGTCTCGGGTACAATCGCAACGATCACCTTTCCGAGCCCTGCTTCCTTGATGACCTGCTTAGCAAAGAGTTCCGTTTCTCGGCTTCCAGTCCCATTACCAATCGCGACCGCGTGAACTCCAAACTCTTTCACACAGGCGAGAAGAATTTCTTTAGAGTTATCTTTAGGAGGCACGACGTGGATGATTCCGGTTTGAAGCACTTTACCCGTGGGATCTACAACCGCGACTTTACACCCTGTGCGGTAGCCGGGATCCAAACCGAGAACCGTCACTTGACCCAGCGGGGATTGCATCAACAAGGCTTCTAAATTAGCCCGGAAAACCTTGATCGATTCGGCTTCAGCTCGTTGCCTCAGTTCCGCACGAACCTCACTGGTAATCGAAGGCCGTAACAATCGTTTGTAAGCATCTCGAGAAGCGAGTTCCAATTGCTGCCCACATTCGGTCCCGAGGTCGACACTCCAGCTCGAAGACAAGTAGCGACACATCCCTTCATCGTCAATTCCGATGTCGGTCAGTAAAAATCCTTCACGTTCTCCCCTCAGGATCGCCAATAAGCGGTGGGAAGCCATCGAATCGGCTTGCTCGGAGTGATCGTGGTAGTCTTGGTAGACTCCCCCCTCATCATCTTTCCCCTCGATGGCTTTAACTTTGAGCTGCCCTTCCTTTTGAACAGTCTCTCTAAGATGGGAACGTATTTCGGCGGATTCACTCAATCGTTCGGCCAAGATATCTCGGGCTCCCGAGAGAGCTTGTTCAACTTCAGTGATCTCGTGATCTTCACTCAGAAAAGTCTCAGCGAGTTGATGAGGATCTAAATGATCGGCGTTTTCGAGAATTTGATCCGCTAAGGGCTCCAGGCCTTTTTCCCGAGCAATTTGGGCTCGAGTTCTTCTTCTCGGCTTATAAGGCAGGTAGAGATCTTCGAGCTCACTCTTGGTTCCAGCGTTTCTAATACTATGTTCTAACTCTTCAGTCAACTTTCCTTGTTCTTCAATACTTTGAAGAATGGCATCTCGCCGACTTTGAAAATCTAAGAAGTACTCTCTTCGTTTCGCAATATTTTCCAACTGTTCATCGATCAAACCCGACGTGACTTCTTTTCGGTATCTCGCAATAAAAGGAACAGTCGCCCCTTCAGCGAGCAGGTTTGCAGCGGCGATGACTTGACGAGGATCACAATCGACCTCTTCGGCGATCAGTTGAACAGAACGGGTTTCTAGATCGTTTGAACTTCCAGTAGTCGTCGACATTCTCTATCGTATCTTTCTCTTCAAGTGGAACCTTTGAATGTTAAAGCTGAATCTTAAATTCATCTTCATCTTGAATGGAGCAAGCAAAAGCAAAAAGCAAATCGATGCAGCGCTCGACATCGACGAGCTCAACTGTTTCAACCGTCGAATGCATGTACCGCATCGGAAGTGAAATCAATGCACTTGGAACTCCAGACCGAGAACGGAAGATATCATCCGTATCCGTACCGGTAAACATGGAAATGGCTTCGTGCTGAATAGGGATTTCATTCTCTTCAGCTACCTGGAGTAAGCGTCGAATCACCTCGGGGTGATTCGCCTTTCCGTGAGTCACTGAAGGGCCGCCTCCAAGCTTCACTTCTCCGTGTTTCGATTTTTCGATGCCTGGGGTATCCGTCGCGTGAGTCACATCTAAACAGATCGCAACCGTAGGTTCGAGACGGTAAGTTGCCATCTTCGCACCGTGGCCGCCGATCTCTTCTTGAACTGAATTGACGGCGATGACGCTTGCGGGCTTCGGATCAGATTCGGTGAGTCGTTTGATCACCTGAGCGATGATGTAGCCCCCGATGCGATTGTCGAGAGCCCTCCCCGTCAGTCGGCCCGAAAAGATTTCCTCGGTGGAATCGGTAAAGACCATCGGATGCCCGACTCGAAGGCCCAGCTCACTGACTTCATCTTTATTAGCACAACCCACATCGATGTAAAGGTCATGGATCTCAGGAACTTTTTCGTTTCGATCTCGAATATGAATCGCCGTATTCCCCACGACGCCGGGAACGGTTCCTTTGTCTCCCAAAATGGTGACTTTTTTTCCTCTGGAGTTCACGCGATCGATACCCCCGATGCGGCTGACTCTCAGAAAACCTTCGTCGGTAATTTGGCGAATCATGAACCCGATCTCATCGGCATGAGCTTCGATCATCAAGCGCTGAGCGCCTGTTCCTGCTCGAATCGCCCACGCAGTTCCGTAGGTATCACTTGCGGCTTCGTCGGCAAAAGACCGTACATAATCCAACCAAACTTTTTGCCCCCCAGCTTCAAATCCGGAGGGGCTGGGAGTGTTTAAAAGCTCAAAAAGAAACGCTCTTTCGGCCTCATTCATGGAAACTCCGATCTAAGCCTGAGACCCCCAAACGAGATCAAGGCGATAAACTGTTTTAAAATAAATACTTACAAAAGGAATCCAAGTATTGATTTCACAATTCAAAATTTGAGAGAAACCAGAGCATATAAAGCCAGAAGCTCTTGATCAAGCTCGATTTAGAAGAGCCCAGCACTCTCTACAAATTCCAACATTTTTTGGTGATACGATTCCCCGATAGGGACTTAAGATGGGAGTTTATTCAGAAATCTTAACCTTCAGTAAACCCCCCAACCTGCGCCTGAATTTCGGATCGATATTCGACTGAAATCTGGCGGAATCCTGAAACCAGCCAAAACCGGGGGCGCACCGAAGAAACTGGGTCGTAACCACTTTCTAATTCATGAGGTTGGAAGTGGAAGAGGAACACTGTCGAGAGATCTAAGCCTTCATTTAAACCCTTAGGTCCCCACCTCGACTCCCTTCAATAGAATCTGAGGATATTGCCTTTCAAAGCAAATCCTTCCAGCTTCGATCTCCTCATCACGACTTAGATTCAAAGAAACTGTCAACTTCGCGCAAACAATCAATTATGTTCAAATCAAAATTCTTGTGGGCTGTTGGGCTCATCCTTTCCCTAATGCAGCCGGGCTTCGCCGATGAATATCAAATCATCATCAGTGAAATTCATTACAATCCCTACTTGGAAGGTAGTGAAGATTCTCTCGAATTTGTGGAGCTCACTAATTTAGGTTGGGCTGAAGTCGATCTCTCCGGCTGGAAGTTCACCAACGGCATCAGTTATGAATTTCCTTCGGGCGCAAATTTAGGTCCTGGAGAGTATTTGATCATTAGCCCCGATCCAGCCCAAGCGCGATCCTTTTACGATTTAGATCACGTAGAAGGTCCCTTTGAAGGAAAACTGAGTAACGGCGGTGAGATCGTCGAACTGAGTAACCTTGAGGGTCGAGTCATCAATCGAGTTCATTATCGCGATGGCGACCCTTGGCCCAACCGAGCCGATGGTGAAGGTCCTTCGATGGAATTCACTCGCCTTACCCACAATAACGAAGTTCCTTTCCTTTGGAAATCGAGCCGCAATCTCCACGGTACTCCCGGTAAAGAAAATTCGAGATTAGAACGTCCTAAGGTGCAGATTCCTTTAGACTCCATTCCCATCGTGAATCAGGACGACACTTGGTCTTACTTCTTAGGCACTGAAGAACCCAGTGAGAATTTACGCGAATGGAGCACTCCTGACTTCGATGCGGGTGCATGGCCTCAAGGCCCAGGAGGATTCGGCTTCGATGCCATCGATCGCTTCCCCCTTCAAACTGAAATTGAAGGCATGCAAGGCAATGCCTCTACCGTTTATATCCGAACAGCATTCGACCTTTCGCCCGAAGACTTTGAAAGCATTAGCTCTGAAGAAGGAAACTTAACTTTAGAAGTTTCTTATGATGATGGTTTCATCGCTTATATCAATGGAGTTGAAGTGGGTCGAAACAATGTTGGCGCTCCCGGAGTTCCAGCTCCATTTGATATCATCGCTAACGGTAATGAATCCAATACCATCACCGTAGAAGTGGATCCCTTCATCGCATCCAGCGTGATTCGTCCTACAGGAAACATCCTCGGTTTCCAGGGTGTCAACCGCCGAAGAAACAACGGTGATTTCTATATCGGTGGATCCATGAATATCGTGCGCTTACAAACCATCGAAGGAACGGATTCAGAAAGCGCTTACATCGGTGGACTCATCAACGAGGTCTGCCCTAAAGATGGAGACTCCGGAAATTACATCGAGATCTTCAACTCTAAAAAATCTCCTCAAGATCTCTCGGGCACTTGGATTTCAACCGACGAAAACTTGCGGATTCAACTTCCTGATCGCGATCCTCTCGATCCCGATGAAATGTGGTTACTGGATGGAAATGAGTTAGGTTTTACCGTTCCTCCCAGAGGCTCAACCTATTTACTCTTAGCTCCCGATGGGATCACCATTCTCGATCGTCTGGAAGTAGAAGAAGTCACCGCCGGAACGAGTTACGGAAGATTTCCAGATGGGACTGAAGAAGCCTTCCAATTCACCGAGTTGACCAAAGGTACTTCAAATACCTATTCCTTTACCACTCCGGTGATCATCAACGAGATTCATTACCATCCTCCCTTCGTCGCTCCCGATGAAAACTGTGAGAAAGATTGCTCCGATGAAATTCAATGGATTGAACTTCATAACCGAAGCGACGAAGAAGTCGACCTCACCGGGTGGAGCCTTTCGAATGGCATCCGTTTCTCCTTTGAAGACGAAACCAAGATTCCTGCAGATGGATATTTAGTTGTCGCTTCCAATCTGGAAGCCTTTAGTGCCCTTCATCCTGAAGTCACCAGTGTCGTCGGAGATTGGGGTGGAAACTTAAGCCACGATTCGGAACCGATCAACCTCAACAATCAGCTCGACAATCGAGTGGATCGAGTGGAGTACGGTGACGGCGGCCCCACCAACGATGTCGACCCTGAAGATGGCATCGATGATCAAACCTTCAAAGGATCGAATTGGCCCCGGAAACCCGATGGTGAAGGCGAAACCTTAGAACTCCTTCATTCCTCACTCGACAACAGAGATGGATTATCTTGGTCGGCCTCAGCTGAAGCGGGTGGAACCCCCGGAGCCACAAATTCTACGGCAGTAGAAAATCCCGCTCCCGCCATCGGAAGGGTTCGACACTCACCAGCCGTTCCCAACTCATTGGAATCCGTAAAAATCACCTGCCGCATCACTTCAGTCAATGCGATCACCAGCGCAGAACTGTTATGGAGCATCGACGGAACGGAAGAGGTCAACACCGTGGCTCTTCGAGATGACGGAGTCGAACCTGACAATCGAGCTGGGAATAACGTATTCACAGCCACGATTCCCCCTTTAGATGAAAATCAAATCTGTCGCTTTAGAATTCGAGTTACCGACGATGCAGAGACTTCAACGGAAGTGCCTCTCTCACCAGAAGTGCCTCCTTATGATGGCTTTGAAGGCCCCTTCTTCCTCTACGAAGTGAACTCCGTCCCCGACATCGATAATGGATCTCCCACGTATCGCATCATCGCAACTGAAGCTGACGTCGATCACCTTCAAGATCGAAGTCTCTTTAGCGATGTGTTACTCCCGGTAACCTTTATCTCCGGCAATCAAGTTCGACACTTATCAGGTTTACGTTACCGGGGAGAAAACTCTCGACGGTCGAACAACGTTTCTCTTCGAGTTGAGTTTGCGAGCGAGCAGCTCTTCGGTGGATTAGAAGACTTAAATTTGAACGCACCGAACGGCGGAGCCCACGGTGATCAAACGACTCGAGAACTATTGGCATCGGATTTACTTCGGAGGTCGGGAGCTCCTTATCCCTTGGTCTATCCCGTAACCGTTCGTTTCCCGGGAGAAGTTTCTCGCGAATTTGATTCTCGCTATGTGTACAAAGAAAACTACAACACTCAGTTTTTGGATCGAATGTACGATGGTGCCAGTGAGGGAAATCTCTACCGAGCGAGAAATCCAAGTGGACCCGGCAACCCCAACGGCAATTTAACTTGGCGGGGTGAAGAGCAAGATGATTACCGACAAGTCTATCAAAAGAAGAGTAACCGAGAAGAAGATGACTACTCCGACATTATCGAGTTGTGCCGAATTTTCGATTTAAATGAAACTCCCGACTTCGCTACATTCACTGAAGGAGTAGAACGTCTCGTCGACACCCGGCAATGGGCTCAATTCTTCGCTCTTCAAGACACCTTCAATAATACCGATGGTGGAATTTGGAATAACAATGGTGAAGACTACGCTCTTTACCGCATCAATGACGATTCCAACCATCCCCAAGCCGGTAAATGGCAACTCCTCTCCTGGGACTTAGAAGAGACCTTTAGAGATTCTGATCAAAACTTGTTTCGAGTGACGGTCCCTACAATCAATCGCTTCCTTCGACATCCAAGGTATGCGGGACTCTACTATGATGCTCTTCGTACGCTTCAAGAAGGCCCCTTCTCTCGTTTGAATATGAACAAACAATTTGAGTTGTTTGCACCGATGTTCACGGCGACTCAATATGTCGATGTTCGAGGGACGATGGCCAATAATGTCACCGGGAGACATACCTTCTATGAAGAGTCTATTCGCACCCAATTGACCGCAGAGGCTTCCAGTGGGGATGAAAATCCTTCATTAGTCTCAGTCGTCAGCTTTGGTGATACCTGGAGATTCTTCCGCGGAAGTGAGCAACCCGCCGGGGAAGAAACCCTATCGTGGACTCAACCCGCTTACGAAGATCAAGAGTGGGAAGAAGGACCTTCAGGTTTTGGCTACGGAGATGGCGATGATCTCACCTTGCTCGAAGACATGGAGAACAATTACTCTACTGTTTTTGTAAGAACTCGATTCAGTCTGCTCAATCCCGACGAAGTGGAGTCCCTCTACTTGGTAATGGATTATGACGATGCCTACGTCGCTTATATTGATGGAGTGGAAGTTGGACGAGCTGAAACCACCCCTGATGGTGATCCCACCTTCGACTCAAACGCATTGACTTCACATGAAGCGAGCCTTGGAAACGACTCACGGTTAGAACTCATCGACCTTACTGAGAATCTGGCTGAACTTTCTGAGGGGGAACACACGATCGCCATCATCGGAATCAACCGCGCTTCGGATTCTAGCGATTTTTCACTACGTCCCGCGATCATGTACCTTCCCAAAGGAACAGAATCGGGTGTTGCTGGTGGCTGCGGTGAAGGAATCTTCAGCGGCGGGGGAAACGTCTTCATGAGGGGCTTCGCCGATCCCGTACATACAAAAAGTGTCTTGCTCGATGGAGATCCAACCCAATTCAGCTTAATCACTCGCAGAGATCCTCCTTACGGAGCCACTTGGGAAATTGAGAAGATCCTCCCTGAAGTCCCTGCGACCCTTTCAGTCACTGCCTTAAATGACTTCGATGGCCAAGGTGAGACGATTGAGTCCCTTGAATTAGAGATAAAAGAAATCGAAGACAGCTTTACCATCGCTCAAGATGTCCTTGAAGGTGAGGTGCGCTGGCGATCTGAGAACAATCCCATTCGAGTATCAGGAACCCTGAATGTCGCTCCTGGTGCGCGCTTAGTGATTGAACCAGGGACAAGAATTCTTGTCGAAGATGACAGTCAATTCGTGGTAGAGGGACACCTTGAAATATTGGGCACCGAAGATTTGCCAGTATACATCAATGGAATCTCTTGCGATGACACCTGGGATGGGATCTTACTCGACAGTACCGGAATCGAGGCTGACTCCGTCACTCATCAAATTGGGCATACCTTATTTGGTGATGGCTCGGCCACGAACAGAGACAGTGCTATTGTGAGAGTCTTAAACGCGAAACTCAATCTCACGAACTCGCACTTCGCCAACCTCGACACGACCTGTGTGGGATCTCTTAATAGCTCAACCGATATCATCGAATGTCATTTCACGAATGTCGATCGAGCCATTTCCTATGAAAACTCAGTGGGCAGAATCGAAGCTTCAACCATCGACACCATCGTCGGTAATCGAGAAGCCATTCGAATCGAAGACACCCCTGAGAACGGGTCAGTGACCGTTCAGGGCACCATGGTTATGAATGGTACGGATGATGGTATTCTCAGTCTTAACTCAAAAATCAGTGTTTTAAATTCTTGGATCGAAGGCTTCACGTTAAGAGCGATCGCTATTCTCGGAAATTCATCCTCAGGTCCAAGCGTGATCGAAGATTCCGTGATGTATAGCTCAGCCGTTGGAACCTTAGTTGCGGGAAGCGCTCAAGTTTCAAGCTTCGCCTTCAATACGACTGTCGACTGTGGCGAAGGTTTGCAGGTCCTCGGGAACGAGGGAGCCGATGCTACTGAAGTTCATGCTCACAGTTCACTCTTTTGGCGAAACCAAGCTGCCGTCGCCATCGATGAAAATACGACGGTAAGTTTTGATCATTGTCTAACCGGCACGTCCGATCCATTGGAGGGTGAAAACAACCTAGCCGCTGATCCTCTTCTCGTCGATATTTCGAATGCCGATTTCAACTTAGCAGAGGGCTCTCCTGCAATCGGAAACGGTCGTGAAAACGCTGATATTGGAGCTTTCCAAAGCGGAGGCCCGGTACTACCAACGTTCATCCGGGGAGATATCGATGCTAACACTGCAGTAGAAATCACCGACGTGATTTTGAGTCTTTCCTACCTCTTCTTAGGGGAAGCCGCTCCGTCGTGCTTAGATCGATTGGATGCCGATGACGATGGGGAGGTCGTGATTACCGACCCCATCTACCTCTTATCTTATATGTTCTTAGGGGACAGTCCCCCACCCGCACCGTTCCCAGAACCGGGGATGGATCCGACGGACGATGCATTGCCTTGCTTATAAGCTAAGTTAGTACTGAGAAATTGGCTGCGATAAGAAATTTAAATAAATTTCTTATCGCAGCATCGTTTCCAGGGCATACTGTAGTTGAGCTCAGCCCTCCAAACAAATCAGACCCCAATCTAAGCAAATTAGGGATGCTCTATCCTGAGTTTCACCTGATGGGACAAAATACCACCACGCCCCCGACAGCATCCAATTTAGTTCACCTCTACTTCTTTTTAATTCAAGATGCCTTTAAAGACTAAACGAGGGGCTCGAGCATTAATCTGCATTATTGCTTTTGGTCTTTGTCTAACTATTATTTACTTTGATGACTTTTATCGTGAATGGAAAGTACGTTCGCTCTCAAACGGAATTATTTCTGAATTAGAATATGAATGTACATTGCGCGCAGAAAAACCTGAAGATGAAGAGTTCTCTTCGAATTTGGATGATCAGTCCTCGTTTTTAAAGTCGCTTAATGAGCCCAACTATCGGTTTGCCATATTTAATCGAGTGCTATCAAGGCTTAAAGATGTTCATTTACTAGAGCAATTCACTTTTGAGTTAGAATATCATGCTGATCAAAAACTCTACGAAGAATTTCATACGGAGTTCATTAAGGATTTTCCAGATTCCTTCATCAAGTATCAAATATTCACTCATAATGATTGGGGAAACGTCGACACGGTAATTGAAGATTGGTATTTGGAAGATTCTTATTCACAAAGTGAAACAGATAGTATTTTAAGCGCATATGAAAAAACATTTAAAAATTTCAATTTAAATCCAGATCTAAACTTCTACAAATCCATCCTTCTATCAAGAAACAATACCTGTCATTCAAATATTCAATCGCCCTCCTATAAAAAATACACCGTCACCGTTCTGGTCATCTATCTACACTTGCTGGCGAAAAACGAACAAACTGACAATGAGAAAAAAATCACCACATCTATTCTAAATATTCTCTCTATATACGATCAAAGAATCCCCTCCTACGATCTCCACATTCAGCTAGTAGAAACTTTGGAAAATGCCCGAAATAATTCTTTTGTAAAGGAGAACCATAGCTCGCTAAAGCGAATGTTAAGAGCACCAATCTATGAAAGAATAAATTTCTCTTCCAAAGATCGAAACTATTTAAGTTCGCACGAATTTCTGTGCAGCCCTCAATTTCAAAAACTGCTCGCTTATAATCACCCAAAATCGTTGTTTGCCCTTTACGGTATTCTTCAAAATGAAAACAACTGGGTAAAAAATAGGATTCTAAATAATCAATCTCACCTTTTTCCTTTAAAGAAAATAAATTGGCTTCCTCTCCATAAAAAGGCTGAGAAATTCTTAAAAAGTGAAAATCTAATCAATCGCTTTTATGCTGCTCTATTCCTATCCGAATCGAACTCTAAGCAAAGCATTTCAAAACTTCACGAAGCGGTTTTGAATGAAGATAGCGAGAATGTAAAAACAATTTTAAAATCCTGCTTAGTATCTTTAGGGGATCAAAAGTACAAAAACCAAATAACAGATCTATTCTTTAGTAAAGTACAAGATAAAGAGCCTCATTGGGTACAGGATTTTGAATCGAATATCTGGGGCGTGAGAGGAAGTAAAGGAGATTTCTTAATACCTACATTCAATGCGACAGAGTCCTTTGAGCCCCACCCCATCGACCTAATGAGAAATTTGCTACAGTCAGGCGACAAAAAGATTTTTGATTATCTTTTTAAACATAATATTTCTGATCGAGGATATTACTTTGGGTTAAGAATCGAAGACCGTTTTCAACCCTTATCGTTAAACTCAAGCATAGATCAATTCTGCACCACCAAGCTAAGAATACAGGATGGAACAATCCATTTTTATCCCAGAATGTTTTCATTTGAGACTTTCAAGGATAGAAGGAGCCAATACCGAGACATGCTCGGGCTATATAAGAGAAGTCTTTTGTCTCACTTTTGGAGTAGAAATAAGCCACACCTCAAATGGGATTCTCAAAGAAGAGCTTTCCTCATTTCCTCTGAAAAATTCTCTATTTGGGTAAACGAGATTTTAACTTCGCAAGCACTCCCAATCGGAATAATTACTAAATGGCTCCCACACTTAACTAAAGAATACAGGGAAGAACTTTCACTAAAGATTTTACAAGACGCCCCTGATTTGTATTCAAAAAGAAGTCGAGCAAGAAAACCGAAATTCAGATATGGCCATGAATTTGAAATTAAGAATCCAAAGGTTAAGGAAGGTGAATTAAATCTAACCCAATTTCAGTTTAAAAGGGGCACGACTTCGATATATCTGGATGACCGAAATCTAATTCTTTCTTTTTTGGATTCAGTCATTGAAACATTGGGAACAAAAGCAATTCCTAAACTTAGCTCTCTTCTATTTTCAAATGATAGAAACCTCAAATTCTTCAGTGTCTATCAGCTTGGTAAGTTAGAAACTGAGGCTACTTCAACACTTCAAGACTTAAGTTTACTCCTTACTAAAGACAGCCAAACCCTTCAACAAGAAGTCCTCTACAACATCTCTTTAATAGACCGTAAGGGGAGAAAGTTTGAAAGCCTAATGATGTTTATACTAAATGACTTCGAAACATATAAGACAACTCGAAGAATGGCTGCTAGGTGTTTAAAGGAATACAACCCATCTCGAGTCCCAAATGAAATCAACAAACTACTGAATGACCCCAATTGTGAATCCTACGTAAGAATTCAATTAGAGCGATCTGCTTTTTTTCTCAATATTCGCAAACAAGATCAAATCCTAAGCTCTCTAATTCAAGCGATTAAAGGGAATAAATATTCATTTAAAATAGAAGCCATTAGAGCCCTCGCAGATCTGGGTGAAAACGCCAAACCTGCCGTTAAGTTTTTAGAAAACTTTTTAAAATCGGAACTAAAAAAACCCCTCCGAGATCGATCAAACCTAGAGGCAGCCAAAATTTTATTAACATTAACCTCCGAAGAGCATCACGTAAAAGTCGCCTACCAAACTTTGATGCGATATATCGATCCAAAGCAAAATCGTTATGGGCACTGGAGGGAAACAGAGAAGACTGAGAAAGAGACAATAGAAATATTAGAATATTACCGACTAAAAACTGGTTACGGCCCCTGGTTGGTGAAGGGAAAAACGCCTTTGGACCAACTCACCATCAGACATATGAAATCGAAGAATTAATCGTCAAACTTCTATTAAATCACTGAAAATTCTTGTTAAGCTATTCGACAAACAAGTTTGCTAATTAGTTCCTGTTGATTAAACAGGAACTAAGCCGAGTTGGGATCAACTCGGCCGCAAACATTGGCTCTCAGAGCCTATGTTCAGCGGAGTGAAAGCAAATCTGTGATTTGCTGAAACGGTTGAATCAGGCTCCGCAGGAGCAAGATTCAACAGAAACTAATTAACACCTATATCTTCCTCACCGACTTCTAAGGTTTACACCATGAAATTGGGCTACATACTCCGTGCTCTGATTCTTTACTTTTGCCTCGTTTTGGGCCTCACTCCTTGCGCAAGCTCTCAAGAAGAAAACCCCCAACTGAAAACCTTACAAGTCCATTCGGACTCCATTTATCGAATCAAATTCAATCCAACTGGAGATGCCTTCGCCTCCGCGAGCTTCGATAACAGTATTCAGGTTAGAAGCTTTCCCGATGGAAGACTTCTGGCGGATTTTTCTGATCATGAAGATCACGTGCTTGATTTAGCCTTTAGTCCTCAAAAAAACGAATTGTTCTCCGTTGGCCGAGATCGCCGACTGATTAAGTGGGAGTTTCAAAAAGGAATCCACAAAACGATTCCGACTTTTCCAAAAGAAGATCTTCAGCTCGTCAAAAACAATGCGAACACTTGGATCGCCGGAGTTTCAAAAAACAAGAAGCTCGTCTTCTGGGATTTGGGGGCGAAAACACTCAACTCTGAGCACACCCTCAAAGTTGCACCTCGAAAAGGAATTTCAAGCTTCAATAAAAACTTGCTCGTGACCGTTATGGAAGATAACTCCTTCCATATCTACAACGGCCCCAAACTTAAATCAGCGCTGAGTCCAAATAGTAACTTTGGCGACCTTCTCTTAGGCCCTGAAGACAAATGGCAATTTTTAAAAGGTACCAGTCAACCTTCGGAAACGTGGCACTCTGAGCATCCAGCTGACAGAAATTCTAAGTGGGAAGAGGGCTTGCCCGGGTTCGGTTACAGCTCCAACGAATCTGAATTGGGCACGGTGAACACTCTATTGGGAGACATGAGAAATAAGTACTCAAGTCTCTACATTAAAAATAGTTTTCACATCCCTTCACCCGAAGATATTCAATCGCTGACCCTCGAACTCACTTATGAAGATGCTTATATTCTTTTTCTCAATGGGGAAGAAGTGGGTCGCGCGAATATCACTAGCCCCACCCCGAATGTATTTCCTCCCTTTCACACCAAAGCAGACTCAACCAAAGAACCCATCAAAGTTACCCTCAACTTAAGTTCTAAAAAACATCTTCTAAAAGAGGGGGAAAACTGGATCGCGCTGGCGGGATACAACACCAGCTTGGGAAGCTCCGATTTCATTTTGAGCCCACTGCTTTACGCAAAAACTGAAACAAAACGAACTAACAAAAAATCAGAGATTCTAATTCACAAAAGCGAACCCTTATCCGTCCCTATCAAGTTTATCAGTGGTGCGCAAAAAGGTTTCTATTTGGCTCTGGGCCTTGAAGACAATCAGATTTTGATTTATGAAGGAAAAAATCCTGCCCTAGCTCAAACCATCCAATGGGAAGGGGGCAATTTAACGAGCCTTCTCCTCATTGATAAAAACAATCTTTGGGCCGGAGGCGATGACGGTACGATCCGGAAATTTGATCCCAAAGATGGAAATCAAGTTTTGGAGTTTCAGAACCACAATAATGCCGTCACTTCTCTTCAAGTTTCCCCGTGGAACTCCGCCACCAAAAAAGTCCTCTTCGCTTCATACTCTGATGGGAAAGTCATCACTTGTGGAAAAACCGGGGAGCCCATCAACACTTACGAATACTCGAATCCCGTTCCAATGTCAGTCGATCTATCCTTAGACGGGAGCAAGATCGCCTCTAGTTATGCCGACGGTCGTATTCTCATTCGCGACTTATCGAGCGGCAACCTTCTAGACGAGTACAAGCTTAAGAATCCGGTTTCGAAGGTCATTGTCATTCAGGGTGAGTATTATGGCTTATCGGAGAACTCCGAAGTCACTTTGCTCAAACCCAGCATCGCTCGTCAAGTTATTCAAAAGCAAGACCACAGTGAACCCATCTACGCAGTCGCCGTTTCTCCCGATGGAAGCCAGGTCATCACTGCGGGGGCCGATAAACAGATCCGGTCCTACACGACTCAAAACTTGCAGTACCGACGAAACTTTCATGGTCATAAAAGCAGCATTTACTGCCTCGCTTTCAGCCCCGATGGGAATATTTTGGCATCCGCTGACTATGATGGGGTCATAAAACTGTGGAAAGCTAAACAGGGAGCCGAGATAAGTACTATAGAAGGTCATCGAGATGGCATCTTTGATCTCTGCTTTTCAAGATCAGGCGAAACGCTCTTCAGCGCGAGCTCCGATCACTCTGTCTTTAGCTGGAATGTAGCGACCTATAAAAAGGCCCAGTCCTTTGTGGGTCACTCGAATTGGACGTTCGATTTAGCAAATTCAAAAACGGGAGAACCTGCTTTATTTTCCAGTGACTATCAAGGAAAAGTCATTCGTTGGAATCCCGCCAACGGTGAAAAAGTAGCGGAGACTTCTCTCAAGTCGATCGTATTTGGAATGGATGTTTCGCCGGATGGTCAGTGGCTTATCACGGGAAATGCTGATGGTTCAATCAACATCCTCCCAAGTCCTAAAGAGTGATCATTCAGTGAGTTCGGATCAGAATACTTCAGCTCCAAAAGAGCATTAGACGAAGAGTCTGGACCCAAGAAAAGCCGAGAAAAGTAGTTAGAGAGCCCTCAAACCTTCCGATAAAGTGCTGAACTTTAGGTAGCCCCGGCTTACAATGTGCTCGTCAATGCGGGTGCCGGAGGCGCCTACCGATACACAAAATTGAGCCTTGAGTTCAGCTCCGATTTGAGTAGTCAAATCGAGCGTGAAGTGAAGAGAAACTTAGAACAGAAGTAGATCGTTCGTAGTAAAACACTATCTACTTTCCCAGTCAGTCTCGGACTTGGTCGCCATGAATTTTGCCAAATCGTTCATGTATATCTCCATCGGAGTCAGTGTGCTCTCACTTACTCTGTTGCCCCTCCTTCAGCATCTTTACACCTCGACGGCAAAGCCCGTCCACAGTGATATTAAGAACGATGTAAAGCATGTGAATAGCAATCTCACGGACGATTTGGAGACGTTAAAGACTCACTCTAACATCACCTCGGATGATCCCACCGTTCTTGTTGATCCTGAAGTTGATGAAGAAGAGATCGCAGATTTAGAAGCTCAACTCAGAAAGAGCCAAGAAGCACTCAAAAAGCTTCGTAAAGAAACGGAAACTCGTCAAAACGAACTCCTTTCAAAGTTAGAAGCTACGACTTTAGAACGGGAAACTCTCATCAGCATCGTCGAAGGCTTAGAGGCAGAAAAATCAGCTTTAGAAAAACACCTCAAAGGCCTGAGAACTGAACTCTCTGACAAGCAAGGGAAGTTAGCTGAGAAACTTCAAGCCCTCACCCCTCAGTTAGACTCCCTGAAAACTCAAATCGCTAAACTTGAGGAAGAAAAAACAAACACCCTTCAAGTGAATACTGATTTGAAGGCTCAAGTTGATCTTTTGACTCAGGCGAACCAAAAAAGCCAGGAAGATTTAAAAGTCACTCAAGATAAGCTTACGACTTTAGAAAACCAATCGGCAGAGTCGCAAAAGGCCCAGGAAGTTCAACTCGCAAAAATCGATGAACTTAAACAGTCACTTGAAAAGCAATTAGTGGATGCACAGACCAAGGAAAAAACTCTTGCTACCGCTCAACAAGAACTCGAAAAATCAAATGGAGCGTTAGCGAAATTACAAACAGAGCACGCTACATTAAAAAAACAATCGGAAGAGGCAATTAAAAATTCAGAAGCTCTAAAGAATGCGGTCAAAGAAAAAGAAACTGCCGTTACCGACTTAAATAAGAAGCTCACAGACAGCGCCGCTCAACTCGAAAAAGTAAACGCCGATTTAAAGACAGCTCAAACAACTCTAGTTGCCAAGGATGAAGAGCTTAAAAAGCAAACCACCTTTGTTACGGGCTTACAGGCAGCATTAAACTCACTCAGCGAAAAAATTTCCGGTAGCACTCAGCCTCTCAAGGACGATCTCACTCTGATCTTGAACCAAACCAAAAGCTTGGAATCTGAGATCAATACCCTGAAGAAAGAATTGGCTTACAACAAGAAAGCTGCTATCGAATGGGAAAAATCAAAAAGCCTCATTCTGAGCCTTCAGGGTGAAAACGCCTCATTAAAAGAACAATTAGCCAAGCTTCAGCCTCCGCCAAAGAAAGTGGAAAAGGAGGAATCTAATGAAGATCAAGGCCCCCTTATTGAAGCTTCGGTCGCCGCAATCGATGTCAAAGAGGGCTTGGCCGTTATCGATAAAGGTCTTAAGGATGGGGTGAAAAAAGGAATGAAGTTTTGGGTTGTTCGAGATGGCAACCCCCTCGCCAGAATTGAAGTGCGGTACCTCCAGCAAACTTTTGCGGGCTGCACGATTCTTTCTGCCGGCGATCTCAACAGCATCAAGCTTCGGGATAAGGTTCAAACCCACAAACCGAAGACCAAAAAGAAGTGATATGAGTTAACTGATTTTAAACCCTAAATAATCTTCTCGAATTCATTCCACGTCTTTCGATTTGAAGCCAAGTAAATCAAATTGTCTCCGGGCTCAGCGCTCAAATCGCAAAAGACGGTATGCGAATCACAACCTCTATTTACACACAATAAATTGATCCTAGCATCGAGAGCGGCTTTGGCGAGATCGCTATAATGAACCCTTCGAATGTCTTCGGGAACTCGAGTTGAAAAGAGTGTTTCTCCTTTCATATTACTAGTGATCACATCAATCATTTGAGTGATTCCAGGATCGTGAATTTCTTGAACGAGTAAATTTCCTGCGATTCTCAAACCCGGTACGATCGCGTCACAGCGAACGGAATGGAAGAGCATGCGGTGACGTTCATCGAGACATTCAGCGACGATGTGAAGATCAGGATTCAGTTTATCTAAAACCGAAGTGACCGATGCGACGACGGCATCACTGTTGGGATCGTTGTAGGAAGTCGCTAAGACCATTGCCATTTTCGCTTCACCGATATTCGCTTGGCGGTAAGTATCGACAGCTAATGGAGAGCCGCTCACAAAACGAACATTCTCAACTGAAAAGGGCAAGGATTCAATTTGATCGGTGATGACCACGATTTCACGCTCACGGTGATTTGGGTCATTAGATAACTCATCGATCAATTGACGCACTCTCCCAGCGCTGGGGAAATGCACCAACAACACGTGTCCCTTCGTGTGAACTTTACGCATACCTAGTTTTCCTTTTAGGATTTGATCTGTCACTAGATCTACAACCATGCCCATAAAAACGGTGAAGACGGACAACCCGATGATAATGATGTTGATTACAACTGTGAGCCTCCCTGCATCTGACTTCGGATAAATATCTCCATATCCAATCGTCGAAATTGAAATGACGCTGACCCAAAGCCAATCATGAAATTCTAAATTATCATCACGCCATGTATCTTTCTCAAAATACGCTAACAGAAGAGCATTGATTATAATGAGCAAAACGAGAAGACTCAGTAGAAACAGAAGCCCTACTCCCCGCTTCGCTCTTACCTTTCGGTAGAATTTATAAAGCCAAAACGGCATATCTACGACCTCTTACTTCCATGCCTTCTTGTAATAATCCACAACCACGGGACGCATCTTTGTGTTGGCGTCGATCCGAGTTTTTGATACGAATGCACCCTTTCCAAACACAAAAGAAGCCTGAATGGTTTCAGGTGTTAAGTAGGACAGTTCAATGGGAAGAGTCTCCAATTCCATAAGCTTTTCCAACGGTCGATTCAGTCCATCTTCATTCCATGCTAAGTACCACCCCCATTCCCCAAAACTGGGGACATATCGATGGTAAGGCTGAGCGGCCAAACCCGCTTTCTTCAACGTCTCACCGATGCAGAGAAAAACATCTTTAGCTCGGCTCGGACTCGTTGATTGTATTGAAATTAAGCCGCCTGGAGAAAGTTTTTGTCTGAGAGTTCGATAAAAATCAACGGAGTAAAGCTTCGCGAGCTCCACCGAATTAGGATCAGGAAAATCGATAATAATGCAATCGTAGGTATCGTTGATCTCTCGTAGAAACAAATCGGCATCCATATTTGCCACGTGAACCTCAGCGAGTTCGTACTCTCGATCGGACAAATAGACCTCAGATAGCTTTGATGGACGGCGCACACTGATACGTCCTCCTGGAGTCACAGCAGAAGATTCTACGGTAACCACTCGGGCATCATCGAAAGCTCCAAGATTCATTTGAACCAGTTCAGGATGTTCGCTCGCCATTTGTACGACCTGAGGATCGATATCGACTAAAGTCACATGTTTAACATCTCGGTAACGCAAGACTTCTCTCAGAGCCATTCCATCACCACCACCCAATATGAGAACTCTTTCTCTCGATAAAGCTCCAATCAAATTGGGGTGAACGAGAAGCTCGTGATAAATCCCTTCATCCACGGAAGACAACTGCAGGCGACCATTGATATAAAAATTGACTCGATCACCTCTTTTGGTCAGCAACAAATGCTGATAGGTGCTGGTTTCACGATGCACAATAGGATCTCTAAAGCACCGCTGCTCTAAATGAGCCACCCAATTTTCACTGTAGTGAAAACCGATAGCAAGTAATGCAAGAGTCACCAATGTACTCGAAAGGATGAGTCTTCCTCTCTTCAGGAGAGGCCAAAAATAAAGAGTCCCTCCTAATGCGAGTGAAGTATTCACCAAGCCTAAAGCAAATGAGATTTCGCTTAGAGATAATTGAGTGATGAGGATATAAGCAAAAAGGATCGCCCCAATCAAAGCCCCGACATAATCCATCGCCAAAATATTAGCGAGATTGATTCGAAGGTTTTTCTCATAGGTTTCATTGATTCGGATGATCAGTGGAATTTCCATTCCGATGATCGCACCGATGAGAAAAGCGATCCCATAATGAACGATTTGGTAACTGGCGGTCACGGTGAAGGTGGCGTATATGAGGATCGTACTCACACCACCGATAGCCCCTAAGATCAATTCTAAGATCAAAAATTTGTCGAGGAGATCACCTTGAACTTTACGCTGAACGGCGGCTCCCACCCCCATCGAAAACATCATCAGTCCGATGATGATAAAAATCTGCTCGTGAGAACTCCCGAGCAGATTGTTTCCTAAAACTCCAAGGGTGTATTCATAAATGATCCCACACGCACCCATAACGAGCATGGATACCGCTAAAACCCAGCGGGCACGCCCGAATCTTCTATCATCTTGTTCAGAGTTAGTGGGAGTGTGGGAACGATTCATTTAAACATGAAAAAGATCACAACTGCCATACCGATGGAAACGATCGACTCAATCCAAGCGGCGGCAATATTTTTATCCTTAGCGATCTCGACTGCTAATGTCGTCCCCGGAAGAAGTACCCAATCCGTGGCCTTCCTCAGGATAGCTAATAAGACGAATCCTATGATGGCAAAGTAGGCAAATTGGATCAGGCTGTCTTGCCAGCCAATAAAGTTTCCAGAAGTTGCTCCAAGGAGAATCACACCCATAGCGACCATCCCTCCACCGAGGGCAACCCCAGCAGCCACATTATCTTTTTCGATTTCATCGTGGACGTCGTACTTCGTAACAGCTTGGTAAATCATACTGAAAATGATCAATGTAATTTGACCTATTGCGAATATTCCTAAGGCTGTTAAAACACCTCCGCCTTGGCCATTGATCGAACCGGCGATAATGAGAGCTGTAGCAACATAAGCACCAAACTCGACAGCCCCTGTTCCCACATTTCGATCTTCTATAATCTCTTTAATAGTGCTGAATTTATAGAGCACCAACTTATCTACGATGAGCCTACCGATGTTTAAAGCGACAATCCCCCCAAAGGCATACGCAAAATCGATACCTATTCTCACTAAAATCTCAGAAACGGAAGGGTCTCCTTCAGGGTCCGGACCGATGGTAGCCCCAAGCAGTACAATTATGACGCCTGCAAAATATCCAGTAACAGCCAAGCCTAATGCAGGATTATCTTTTTGAGTGAGTTGTTCATCCAACTTAAATGGGGTCAAAACATCCTTGATAACTTTAGCCACTAAAAGAATTAAGAAAGCTAAAACGATATAAATTAAACTGTACCCATACTCATCCATAAAAACTTCAAAGTTCATTGCTCAACCTCCTTACTTTCCACCACCAAATCGACTTCCACCGAAGCTTGAGCTCCGACTCCGCGAACTACCAAAACTTGATCGCGAAGAGGAACTTCCGAATGAAGATCTCGATCGACCGGTATATGAAGAAGATCTTGAACTTGAAGAACTTCTTGAACGTGTTGTGTATTTAGACCCTTTGTAGGACCCCCCACTCTTTACATACTGTGAACTCTTATAGCCCCCTGATTTGACGTACTTACTACCCTGATACCTTGAGGAAGTAAAAGATCCTCCCTTACCGAATCGGGGCTTGTTGGAAGAATCCGTACCGTAGTAAGTTCTTCCAAGCGAGCGTGAACGCGAGTAATCTCGATAACTTCGAGGCTCAACCCAATTTGAATAACTGCGCCCCCAAAGCATGTCGCGCATCAACGCGTATTGACCATAAAAAACCCAGAAGCTTGTTCCATTCGATCGGGTCTGCCAGTATCCATATTTGTTCCGCTTTTGCTCGGGCGGACACATATAGGCGTAGCCCGGAGGCTGAATCGTTCTCTCCGCTTCCTTGTCGAACTTACCGGCAGGCTTGTGCTCCACCACCATACCGATATGTTTTTCCATTTTCTTATAGGTCGAGCTATTGACCTTAGAAACAGAGGTATCGGATTTGGTTTCCGCGGGAGGACCCGTGTTGGCTTCGCCTGACTCATTAACGGTGACTGGAACATACTTCGTGCGTGAGATTCGATAAGTCAGATAGAAATCGACTTCGTAGCCCTCTTTGATCTCCATATCGATCAAAGTTTTATCCCAAGACCAATACAACTGATCGATCAGTTTAGGAAGGGAGTTTTGGGTTCCGGTGATATTTCGGTAATCCGTATTGAGCGCATTGCCCAAGGCGATCATTTTTTCAAAATCAGCGGGGGTGAGCTCGGAAGCTGTTTTTGAACGATAAGAAGCGGAGTTCTCCCAGTTTTGCTTGGCGCGATCGACAGTAGCCTTGACGGCGCTGAGTCGATCTTCTAAGAACTGCTTTTTCTTGGGCCAATCGGTAACCGCCTTTTGAATCTGAGATTCGAGGTCGACGAAACTAGCACCTATAATTTTGTCGTAGATACCTTTAGATTCTAAAAGCTTCTTGTTGTAATTCTTTTTATATGTGACCCACTTATCTGAAGTCTGTTGAATTTCGGTCACCGTCCGCTGAGCGCGATCGCGTAAGCTTTGAGCCTTGGAAAGGTGAACTCGAATTTGAGATTCATCTTTCGGATCATTCTTCTCGATCAAAGCCATTGCAGAAGTCACTTCACGACCTGCTTCAATTAGCAATGATTGGCTCTGCTCAACTTGCTTCGGCCACTCGGTACTGAGATTGCGTTGAGAGAAAAGCTCAGGCTCACTTTTAAGATTGCCCATGATGCTTGAACTTTTAGATTCAATATCACGAGTCACTTCACTTAGCTTAACTTGCTCAGCTTCAGCACTTCGAATCAGTCCTCGGTTAATCCCAGAACTACCGAGACTAAAGATTAAGCCTCCAAGTAAAAACAAAGCTAATATGAAACAAATAGCCGTTTTCTTATCCATAACGTGGACCTCTCCCTAACCCAACCACAAAGGATTGCGTAGAATTAATTATTGAATGCTACCTAACTGGCCCTGTAAACCGTGATATCTCTAGGAGGCACTTTCACTGAGATTCCAATTTCGAACGGTTCGTCTTCCCACTTTTCAATGAAGATTAATCGATCGCCACCCTTCTCGACGAAATCCCAGTTGTAATAACCTTCCCCTTCACCCCGACTGTCTTGAAAGTATCCGATTTCACAACTGTCTTCGTATCTGAAACTCGCCCCTTCAAACTCAAAGCCTTCACTTCGACTTTGATTTTCATCCATACGAATTAAATCCTCCTCGGATATGCCAAGATCCGCGAGGGTGAGGTCGCAGGACTGAAGCGTCGCGTAGACTTCAAGTTCATCATCGTTATAAAACTCGACATAAACTCTCCGTCCGCGATAAAGCCCCGTCACTTCGTACCAAGTAGAACGTGATTGATACTTGTTGCGTCGGTCGACGGTGAAATCGAGATCTTCGAAATCATCTCCTCGAGCTTCAATCGAAACCGTATCACCTATTCGAGCATCTTCGATAGTCATATTAGATAAATCAGGCACAGGAGCCTGAACTGTAGTTCCTGTGCCTGATTTTTTCTTCGTCGCTAAGTTAAAGATGAGATAGCCGATCACTAATAGAAATCCTATAAGGAATAGCCAGCTCATTGTAGACATGGCTAGAAGCATGAGATTTATTTCCCGATTTCAGATTTGAGAGCTGCGAGATCGTCATCGACACTCGAGACGTCTAAGGCAGCAAATTCTGCTTCTAAGTCTTCATCGGGAGACCCAGCCATATCTTCGTAGGCTTTGGCTCTCGCTTCTTCACGATCGACACTTTCTTCGAAGTTTTTGAGAGCGGCGAATGCATTGTCAGCTTCACCGACACCAGCGAGAGCTTCAGAAACTTTCTTCTGTGCTTTCGCAGCGTTTTTACGTGCGATCAAGGTGTTCGCATTTCTTTGAGCGGCTTCGATCTTATTTTTAAGTTCAGAAACTTGGCTCTTTAGCTTTTCACTGGTTGAACGAGCTGCATCTACGGAATTTTGCATCGCAGCGACCTGTTCATCGCATTCTTTCTTTTTAACTAATGCTTTTTTAGCCAGGTCTTCGTTGCCTTGTTCCAGAGCCTTCTTCGCTCGCTCTTTCCATTCGTCGGCTTGACGAACATTTTTTTGATATTCAGCTTCCAAACGGTTGTGATTGCTCATGGCATCGGCAGATGCTCGAATGACGCGATTCAATTCGGTTTTCATATCGCGAACTGTTTGTTTGAGAGTTGACTCAAACGTCGCATCCTCGACAACATCCATTCCTTTGTTAGCTTGCCCTCGAACTACTCGCCCCGCTCGACTGAACCAATCAGAGAAAAATCCCATGCTTGACTCCTTTATAATTTGAAGAAAAGAAAATTAATGGAATAAAAACTGTGGGCTCAGCCCGCCAATTCGCCCAGAACTTCTCGCGCCATACATACGTCGACGATAAGAAATTCTAAACAAGAAAGAATATCGTCTCGGTCATCGTCACCGAGTTCTTGTAGCTTACAGAAATTATTAAGAGTCACCGCCGTTTGACCATTTCCTTGGTCGTATAACTGAAAGTGGGAAGTTGAAATCCCGTTATCTGAAGCCAACATATTCTTCATGACCTCAGGAGTGACTTTCTCGTTGGCAACAGTGACACAATTGACGGTGCAATAAGCGATTTCGTGTTCCAAAATCAGTCTTAGAACAATTCCACTATCGAGATCGGTGATTTTTAAAACTTCAGGATTTTCCTGCGCAACTTCATAGCCCCCATCACCGATGAGACTTTGAACATCATCAATATTGACAACATCTGAATCTGACATTGTGGCTCTCCTATTTTGTTTCTGTTTCTTCAACAGAAATTACCGAGTTGGGATCAACTCGGTCGCGAATGCTGGCTCGCAGAGCTTGCGTTCAGCGGAGTGAAGGCAATTTTTTTAAATTGCCGAAACGATTGAAACGAACTCCGCAGGAGATCGTTTCAATTAATCTAAATTACAAGGTCAGGGAAAATTAACCTGAACAAGTCCTCTGCAATGAAATCTAGGGATGGATACCCAAACTACGTTTCGTAACCAAACATAGAGTCTTAATCGAAATGAAAACTTTCAGGAATTAGCCTAAGAATTTTCAAAACTTTGGCCGTAAAGTGCTTAAATTCAAGCACATAGCCCTAAATATGAAAATGCTTTTCGAGCTGAATTCTGAAAAAAATCCGCGCAGAAATTACCCCCGTCTTCGAATCCGTAAAATTCCTCAAGGAGGCCTTCAAAGCACTCCACGGGGCAAACTGCAAGACGGGCGAAATGGGGATCTTTTTGTTAGATAGATGAGTCTAACTTTAAAGGGAGGGATCTCAATGCTAAGACGCAAATTTGAACACAAAAATCAAATTTGGGACACACCGAATGTGTGACTGGTGAGAATCGATCATGCAAGCGGAATCGTAACCCAAAATGTAGAACCTTGCCCCGGATTACTGTCGACACCCACTTCCCCTCCGTGCATCAGGACAGCGTGCTTCACAATCGAAAGACCGAGCCCTGTCCCTCCGAGCTCACGAGAACGAGCCTTGTCAACTCGGTAAAATCGTTCAAAAATTCGATCTAAATGGTCAGGATCGATTCCAATTCCGGTATCCTGCACTTCAAATCTTGCGCTCCCATTTTCAACCATCAGACGAATCCAAACTTTACCCCCTTCAGGAGTGTACTTGATAGCGTTGTCGATCAAGTTATTGGCAACCATCCGCAAGGATTGCTCATCTCCACGAACCATGATGGGATTGGAAGGGATGACCGCTTCGAGCTCGACCTTCTGGTCTTCATCCTGATTTCGGTAGGGGCGAATCACATCTTCAAGCGTTTCACCTAAGTCTACTTTAGCAGCTTGCAAGCCCTCTTCTTCTGATTCCAGCCGAGCCAGAGTGAGCAAGTCAGAAACGAGAGAAGAAAGCCGAATCGCCTGACGATTGACCTTACTTAGAAACCGAGTTTGAGTGTCTTGGGGCATCTCCGAATCGGATAAAACAGTTTCAACAAGCCCTCGAATGGCAGTGATGGGTGTTTTCAATTCGTGGGAGACATTAGCGACAAAATCTCGTCGAATCGATTCCAATCGACGCAACTCCGTCACCTCGTTAACGAGAACAACAGAACCGACGAGATTTCCCTCTCCATCGTGAAGAGGAGAACCCACCATCTCTAAAACTTGGCCGCGCTGAAGCCCGCCGGGAAGACGCACTTCTGCTTTGACTTCGGTTTCTTCTTTGAGAGTTTTGGAGAGAGTTTGAGTGATTTCGGTAATTCGAATCACTTCCCACATAAATTTTCCTTCGCCCTCGTTGGGAGGCACTCTCAACAATCGCGCCGCCACCTCATTACAGTGAACGATACGCTCTTCCTGATCGATCGCGATGACCCCTTCCACCAATCCTCCAAGAATGGTCACCAGTTTATTTCTATCGCTAGTGATTTGTTCCATACGCTCATCGAGTTGGCCCGTCAGGCGATCGATGGCACGGAAGAGGGATCCGAATTCATCATTGGAGATAGGTTTTTGGGTGGGATTCGAAGGACTTTTTCCTTCGAGAAGTGCTTCTACCCGGGAACGAACCGTAATGAGGGGTGCCGTAATCTTTCGAATAATAAAGTAGCCCAAGAGTAAGGCCACTCCACCCGCAAGAAAGGCTGCGAAGATGACCCCATTACGCAGCTCACCTAAGTTTTTGTCAATTTCATCGAGGGAGAGAGCGACACGGATAAAAGGAGAGTTTTTATCGTTTGGCTCAAAGGGGGTCGCGAGATAAAGAAAACTTTTCCCGATGGACTCACTCAGCCTGGAGGCTCTTCCGATCTCCGATTTAATCGCCCCTTGAACCTCTGGACGGTAAAGATGATTTTGCATCTCCTTGGGGTCGCGCTCACTCTCTGCAAGCACTGTCCCATCGGCAGCAATCAAGGTGAATCGGGTGATAGCTTTTCCGCCAAGGGAAAGGACTCGAGCTTGAAACTCAGCTTTTTTAGCTTCCGTTTCTAAGGGCCAATCGTTGCGCACGAGCTCACGGAAGAGCAGCGCCTCATCTTGAAGCTGAACATCTACTTTTCTAAGTTCGCTCTCTCGAATTTGCCGAATCCAAAGATATCCAGCAACCGATATAACGACAAGAATGAGAATGGAATAGCCGGCGAAGAGCTTCCATAAAAAGTGCGGGCGAAACATTGTTAGAGGTCAGAGAATTTGTATCCCACTCCTCTTACAGTTTCCACGAGGTTGCGATGTTCGCCGAGTTTTTTGCGAATGGCTCGAATATGCACATCGATATTTCGATCGATCACGATCGCATCGTCACCGATAACACGACTGAGTAAATGATCTCGAGTAAAAACCCGCCCCGGATGCGAAGCGAGGAAATGGAGAAGTCTAAGTTCAGTTGCCGTAAAAATGATGGGCTTACCTTCAATTAATACTTCGTGTCGGTTCGAATCGACAACCAATCCTTCACGCACGATACGCTCGCCAGCCCCGGCTTCTTCTTTGATAGGTCCTCTTCTGAGAACGGCTGACACGCGTGCCACCATCTCTCGAGGGCTAAAAGGCTTCGTGATGTAATCATCCGCGCCGACTCCCAATCCCAGAACTACATCGGATTCCTCACCTTTGGCGGTGACCATGATAATCGGAATGGATTTGGTCAGGGGATCGGTTTTCAGTTTACGACAAACTTCCAATCCATCTAAACCCGGCAACATGAGATCTAAGAGCACGAGGTGAGGGGCTTCTCTTCGAACAAGCGCCAGACCTTCCTCACCATCTCGGGCGGTAAGAACCTGATAAGATTCTCGATTTAAGTTGTACTGAATGATTTCGAGAATATCGTCTTCGTCTTCGATGACGATGATTTTTTCACGGGACTTAGCTGAGGACATTCTTAAACTTCCTGCAGTCGCAGTGCTAAATTGCATCTATTAAACTCCAAAAAGACCAGCTCTGGAGCCTTAACCTGTTCTTAAGCATTGCCTATAGAAAGAGGTTAAGACTTCATGAAGCCAGTACTTTGATATACTTTACTGAACCTAACAAATGCGAGTTTAAAACCTGCACATAAATATAAGGTAAACCCGAGATAAACTGTCTCCGGAAGCACTAGAGAATAGGCCAGATTATCCGATCGGGGTCTGATATGATTTTCCAAACCAGAACTAAGGTAAATTGGGAATGAAACTTAAATCTATCTAAAATAAGGGCTTAACTAGTCTCTGTTGAATAAAGGTCATTTCGACCTTTATTCAAACGCTTCAAGCAGTTCTTCCTAAGCATCTGGCATAGCCCACGTCGCTCCACTAAAAATAGGCTTTTAGCCTATTCTGTGTCGATGGAAGAAAGACACGAGGTCTTTCTTTGTGATTTGCGTGATCCCAAGAAATCTAATTAGCCCCTGTTTATTCAACAGGAACCAATTAAACTCTATCGAGTATAGTGGGGAATTGTTCCCACTTTAATCACCCGACGAGGAGCTCAATATCTCCGTGCAAAACACCGCTTCTGCCCAGCCTCAAGAGCCATCAGAAACTTCGATAGCAAATTCCCCTGCCATCCGATGTGTTGATCTTGTCAAGACTTACGATGGAACAGTAGAAGCGGTCCGCGGACTGAACCTGGAAGTTCGAAGAGGTGAGTGCTTCGGCCTCCTCGGCCCGAACGGAGCGGGGAAAACGACCACCATCGAGATTTTGGAAGGCTTACTTCAACCGACTTCAGGTGAAGTTGAGGTCTTGGGACAAAGCTGGGGAAGCTCTCGGGATAATGAGCTGAAGCAAAAGATTGGCATCTCTTTGCAAGAAACCCGCCTCTCAGAAAAGCTTCACGTGGATGAAACCATCAAGTTGTTCCGCAGTTTTTACAACTCAGGAATCGATCCGGCTGAAGCGATGGAACTCGTCAGCCTCACCTCCAAACGAAGTTCTCAAGTCGGTAAACTCTCCGGAGGCCAAAAACAAAGACTGGCTTTAGCTTGTGCTTTAGTTGGAGCACCTGAGCTTCTTTTTTTAGACGAACCCACCAATGGCTTAGATCCAACTTCAAGAAGACAGGTCTGGGAAATCTTGCGTTCGGTGAGAGAACAGGGAGCGACCGTCCTCATCACCACTCACTACATGGATGAAGCCGAGCGCTTGTGTGACCGAGTTGGAATTGTCGACCACGGAAAAATCATCGCATTAGATACTCCTTCAGAATTGATCCACAGCTTGGGGGGAGATCACGTGATCGAATTCTCAGCTTGTCAAAAGGGAAGCTCGGAACAAGACGAAACAGATGATTCATCCCCAACTGCAATAGAGGGATTAGAAGATAAGCTCACGAATTTGCCCTCAGTAAAAGCAGTGCGAACAACTCCAGCCGGTTTCTCACTCGGAATTGGTTCTCCAGCCAAAGCCGTTCCCGGATTGATGGATTTAATTGAAACCGAAAACCTTGAACTTCTGAGTTTAACAACGCGCCACGCAAGCCTTGAAGATGTCTTTGTCAGCTTGACGGGAAGAAACCTCCAAGAGGAAGATGAAGAAGCTTAATTCATGAAATACAACCCTCTCAAAGAACTCATCGTCAGTCGGGTTAAAGAATTTTTCCGAGAGCCCGAAGCCATCTTTTGGGTTTATGTCTTTCCTATTATTTTAGCTGGTGGATTAGGTTTAGCTTTTAGAGACCAACCTCCTCCGGATCTCGTCGTTGGCATCGTGGCTGAAGAGCAATCGGCTTTTGTTAAAAACTTAGGAGAGATCGAAGGTTTCAGCTATAAAACGATCGAAATTGAGGCTGGGAAAAAAGAAGTCACAAGTGGAAAAATCGATCTGTTAGTCGTTCCTCCAAAACCAGCAACAGGCGAAAACGAAGCCCGCGATATGGAGTACATCTTTGATCCGGCCCAAATTAAAAGCTTACTTGCCAAAGAGCGTTTTCACGCCTTTTTGCAAAAACCAAAAAGTGAATCGGATGCCGTTGCGAAAATAGACACTCACCTCCAAGAACCGGGTAGTCGTTATATAGATTTTTTACTACCGGGAATCATCGGAATGAATTTGCTCGGGGGTGGTTTGTTTGGAATTGGCTTTGCGATCGTCGACATGAGAGTGAGGAAACTTCTCAAACGTTTCCTTGCAACCCCGATGAAGAAAGCCCATTTCTTTATCGCAGTTCTGTTCAGCCGCATGGTGTTTTTAGTACCGGAGATGGGATTCCTATTGGCGGTTGCCATCTTAGGCTTTGGCTTACCGATGAACGGTAATTGGTTGGCCCTCTTCACCGTAATCTTGGTGGGTTCATTATCCTTTTCAGGTATCGGATTACTCGTTGCCACCCGTGCACGGAAATTAGAGACGATCTCAGGACTCATGAATTTGATCATGCTTCCGATGTGGTTGCTCGGAGGAATCTTCTTCACCACTGAGCGCTTTCCCGATGCGATTCAACCTATCGTTCAGGCGCTTCCATTAACTGCAGTGAACGATGCTCTCCGAGGGGTCATACTCGAAGGATCCAGCCTATTTGAGATTTACGATGAACTCCTCATCTTGGGTGGTTGGGGAGCCTTCGGATTCTTATTGAGCTTGAAGCTGTTTCGTTGGATTTGAAATCACCGCTTCTACACTCATAAGATCACATGAGAATTCTCATTAACTAGCCCGAAGCGCTAGCGAGGGGATAAAACCTTGAGTTGATATTAATACCGACTTTTTCTTTTCCCCTCGCTAGCGCTTCGGGCTAGTTAATTTACTCGCTTAAATTTAAATTAAAAAATTCGCTCATCCCATTTGACCGGACAACCTTAGGCATTCACATAAAACTAACAATCAAAAGACCTTAAAGCCACTCAGAGTCCCTACAACCTATAGCTAAATGAGCTCACCCTACCAGCCAAAACCACCACCGCCCAAGCCTCCCCACAACTTTTCACGACAGGAGGTTGATTAACACCCACTAGATACGGCAAAATCCCCCCACGCTTCGGGAGCCCAAATCGAAAAAAGCTTCCAAAAATTCTTCTTTGAATAGCAACTAGGCCAGCGACGGATTCCTGTCGGGCTGTTGGACTTACTTTCTCTTTCAGTTGATTTTAAATGAATAACGGCTCTAGCGAGAATCCGGCTCACGAGATCGATTTAAAAGCTGAAGAAATCGCAATCTGCAGGCTCTCGAAGCCCATCGGCGATACCCTTTTTCTCTCAACGGTGGCGCATGAGATTCGAAAGAGAAACCCGAGCGCTAAGATCACAGTTCATTCCCACTGGCCAGATCTCTTTCTTCACAATCCAGATATCGCACAATCGTTTCCAATCCGGGAACCTCATGTTCCTCCCGCGTTTCCCATTCAATACGAGCATCCCTGGCCCCCTGCCGATGAAACCCACGTTTTAGGCAAGGTCTGTGAGTCGGTTGGGATCCCCGCTGAAGAAACGACACCTGCAATCTACTACTATCCCACTCAGGCCGAACGCGACCTGGCAAAGGAAGTTCTGCCCCCCAGCGATAAACCCTTAGTGGTCGTTCATCCCTTCAGTGGTTTTTTCGCCGCTAAAACGAAGCAATGGGACTTTGGAAACTGGAAACGCTTTTTGGATATCATCCCAGAGGATATCGAAACTCTGCGTTTCTCTAACCCAGATGAACCGGCAACTCCAACCGATCGCTCTTCCCATCGCGACATTCAGACCACCGAAATTCGCCACACCGCGGCCTACTTAGAACGAGCCGATGCTTTTATCGGGCAAGAGTCGGGATTAGCCCATCTCGCGACAGCCCTCAAAGTGCCTGCCGTGGTTATTTTTACGGGTTACGTGCCCCCTTCGATGTTTGGCTACCCCCAAAACATTAATTTAAAACCCCAAGATCTTCCCTATATCCCTTGCTGGCAAGGAGATGGCTGTGATCCGTGCAAAGGTGAAATCTGCACCCAATCCGTCTCGCCTGAAGAAGCCCTAAAAGCACTCATGGAAATCCTGGAAAGAAAAAGGTAACCTTGGGCCCTCACTTTTTAAGGATATGAATTTTTAGTGCTCTCGACTCGCCCCTCAGACGAGTCCCAATCCATGCTTTCAGGTTCGAATTTCAATTCTTCGGCAATTGAATCCTCGCTTGTTAGATCTCAAATCCATCGCCGATTGATCCCTTAAAACCATGAAACCTTCTTCCCTTTTGGGCGTGCTGCTCGACTATTTAGAAATTCTTGATGAAGACAATCCGCAACCTGCTGATGTTCAACTCAGTAAGTTTTACCGCGAACGCCGATTCCTCGGCAGCAAGGATCGTCGATTCGTTGGGGATGCTGCATATTCCTTTCTTCGCTACCGCCATCGCGGGGAAAAGCGATGGGATCTTTGGAAGCAAAGAAATGGTCTCAATCCCAATGAAGAAGGAAGAACACTTCACATGGGAGCTTTGTTTGCCATCGCCGAAGATGGTTTCTTTCCGTGGAATGCTTCGGCATTAGCGGATGCGGGCGCGACCTACGCTGCTGCCGTGGGTGGGGGTTGGACTGAAGTTCTCGAAAGAATCAGGATCAAGAATTTTTTAAACGAGAAAGACTGGCCGAGTGAGTCCATCGAACGTTTGGCGTGTGAATTAAGTCTTCCTCCATGGTTGGCTCAATGCTTAGTTGAGCAACGAGGTGAAAGTGAAGTCGAAGAATTGGGAAAAGCTCTTCTTCAAATCGCCCCGGTCGACATTCGAGTAAATCTTTCAAGCATCGAACGAGAAGTCGTTCGAGCTGACCTCGAAAAGAAATACCAAGCTGAAGTCGATTTCACCCCACTCAGTACACGTGGACTGAGAGTGAACAACCGCATCAACTTTCGACAGTTCCTTTCAAGAAATAAAGGCTGGGCCGAAGTTCAAGACGAAGGCAGTCAACTCGCCGCCATAGCCACTGAAGTTCAACCAGGATCAAGCGTCATCGATGCTTGTGCCGGAGGCGGTGGAAAAACTTTAGCTCTCGCCGATCTTGTGAATGGGAAAGGCAAGTTTCACGTTTGTGATATCGATGCCTCAAAGCTTCAAAAGCTTTTGAATAGAGCGGATCCCATCGGCTTTCGAAGTTTAACTCCTCACCAAATTTCACCCGACGGCGAACTCCCACCGAGCCTCCCTTCCAAGGCGGATCTCGTAGTTTGCGATGTACCCTGCTCCGGATTAGGATCCTTGAGAAGAAATCCCGACTTAAAAACTCGTTACACTTTAGAAGACATCGAACGCTTCAGTGAGATTCAAAGTGAGATCCTAAGACGTTTCTCAGAGCGCGTCGGTCCCGGGGGCAGTTTGGTCTACATCACTTGCTCGATTCTCGCTCAAGAGAATGAAGAAATCGTTGAGAAGTTCTTGGAGAGCAATCCTGATTTCGAGGCCTACACTCCCGAGATAGCCCAAGACCTTCCTGAGGCTTGCCTACAAGGAGATTGGATAAGGCTCGATCCCATTACGAGCGGAACGGATGGTTTTTTCGTGGCTCATCTAAAGAAAGAGGGCGGAGAAGAATAGATTTCTTTTATCCCTCTCTACAAGCGATGGGTGCCTCACAATCCAATAAATCAAAGGTAGGATCTAAACCACAAATCTCGAAGCCCGGCTGGGGTATTTCGCCTTGTCCCAAAAACATAAATGATAAGCTGAAGACGGCATCGGAAATATCGATAAAGCCATCATCATTAGTGTCACAAGCGTCCTTACAAGGTGGTACACCGTTCCCTGTAAACAGATAGTTCAACGCTCGAATCGAATCACTGATATCGAAACGGCCATCGTCGGTACAGTCCCCTCGAATGAACGAATTTTTAAGCTCAGAGATTCTTCTTAGATCTAAAAGCTGAAGGCTGGTGTCTTCGAAATCGCCATCGTTGTTGTAGTCGGTTTGGAAGCCTGATTCTGAACGTTTGATAAGAACGTAATCTTTGTAGATCTTAAAAAACGGATTGTAAGAATACTCAGTGTCATTAGGCAGTGAAAAAGCTTCACCAGTCTCCGCGCTAATAAGGATTGTAAAAAAATCCTCGATATCCCCATCAAAGTTTAAGTCGATGTCACCCTCTGAAGATCTCTCACTCTGAATTAACATTTTCCAACTCTCATTTGAAAATCGGGCACTATCAAAATACCCAAAATATGAATTAGGGTATTTAAGAGCTTTACTGGTCTTATTATCTATAGAATAGAGAACGGGAATGGTATCCAGCAAATCCCCATCCCCATCTAAATCTGAACCCTGAGACCATTCGTTAACAGTGAATAAAACGAATTCATCATTTAGTTTATATATAGAGTTAGAAGCCCAAGTAGAGTTCAAAATTTCTCGGGTTACCTGATTGTAAAAATGAACAACAAGATCTAATTGATCTCCATCTCCGTTTAAATCTCTGCCCGTATTTCCCTCATCAACGATCAATTGAACCCAATCCCAAGAATCGAACACACCCCACCGAACCACACTTAGCTGGAGATTTTTAAATTCACCCGTAAGTAAATTGAGTTCATAAAGAAATTGATCTTTCAGGTCCCCATCATTGTTTATGTCTTCGTTCTTTGCAGCTTCTTTCAAGCTCACTAAAAGTGAATTATTCATTTCAGCGAGGGGAGTAAATCTAGTAATTCCTAAACTTCTTAACACATCCCTTTCAAACGAATATTGATGGAGGATGGAATCTTCATCATCCCCATCGTTGTTAAAATCTTCTCCAAGATGTTTCTCTGTAACAGTTATAAAGATCTGATTTAAAATTACATTAGTGTTGCTCCGAGCAAGAACTTTAATGTTTTTTATCTCATTAGTATTTAGATTGATGACAAAAGTAATTTCATCCTCAAGATCTGAATCGTCATTCAAGTCTTTACTTTGATCTGATTCTTGAACGGGAAAAAATAAAAAACCTTCACGTTCAAAAGGAAATTGACCCGAGTTCAATTTTGAGGCTAACTTTAAGTTGAGAAGTTGAGAATCCGAAAATGTAAATAAATGGACAACTTCATCTGCAAAATCACCGTCTTCATTTAAATCCTTACCTTCACCATTTTCTGAAACAGTAAAGAGCACATAATCTTCTTCAAAACTCAGGATATTAGCTGACGCCAGTTTTAAATTTAATAATTCAATATCAGGAATAGAAAATAGATGGAGAACTTCATCCAAAGTATCGCCATCTCCATTGAGATCAACTCCTTGAGCCGCCTCTATTGCTCTTAAAAAACCTCTTCCATGGGATTTTAGAGTGGCCACCCCCTCAAACGGAAATTGATAGACCTCATTGCTATTCAGGTTTCGAATAAAATTAACCTCATCTTCTAAATCTCCATCTTGATTTAAATCAGTGCCAATTTGAGATTCGATTTGTGAATAACTAATGAATCCATCAACGGTTGCCAAGGGAGCAACATACGTTGTCTTTAGATTAATTATCGAGTCTGAATTTAGGTCTAAATACCTGTAGACATAATCCTTTGTATCTCCATCGCCATTCAAATCACCCAAGGGAAAATCCTTGGTCTCTTTGGTTTGCATTAGGACATAATCGTTACTAGCACTGACGACTACTCCCTGACGGACAGAGTAAACTTTTTCACGTTGATAGTTAAAAATCCTTATATGAGCCCCTGATTCAATCTCTTCTAAAATACTTAGATCACCTTCTAATGGCTTTCCAGAAGCGTTAAAACAAAAATTATGCTTAAAAGCATTTTTAAACCCTCCTTGGAAGGAATAACCCAGGCTATAAATTTTTTTCGTTTTGAAATTATAAAGAAATGTAACTAGAGAATTTTTCTCCCCATCACCATTTAAATCTTCCCCTTGAAAATCTTCATGAACTTCAAATTTAATCCAATTGTCCCACTCCCAACCAAAATCTGGATTGAAACCTGGCCGCATTATAGAGTGTGTAAAATTTGATCTCCCACTGCCTTTAGTTGCTAATCTTAAATTATGAATCTCCCCCGTTTCCAAATCCAGAGCATGAAAAATGGAATCATCTAAGTCTCCATCTCGATTCACATCCTCATTGAGAAAGGACTCATAAGCCGTATAAAAGAAGGCTCCTGGGCGAAGAAATCCCTCGTATGCTCCCACGTTTCTTATAACTGGCTCTTGAGCAACAAGACCTTGAGAACAAAACGTAAATAGGAGAACAAGGGATGGAATAAAATTAACCTTTTGATTCAAGAACATGACCTACCCTCCCTGAACCTTAATTAACCCAACGCAACGCAACTGGTGATTTAAAAAGTATTCAGCGCATACTCTGCTTAATAATGATCGAATCGCAGATCCTACCCAGCGAAACGAATGAAAAGCTTTGAGGGTACCCATTGATATTATTTCCCAGTTCCAACAACGCTTATAATTCTTCTGAAAGACTATAAGATAGACGAAGATCGCTCCGTGGATCTTGCTTCATTAAAATAAAAAAGCCCGTTTTACTGAGTAAAGCAAAACGGGCTCTATAATTATGAAACTTATTTTTTGAGCTGGTAGCTCGCAAAAATTCTTACTTCTTACCTAACACTAAAACGAAGCTTGCGACTCCTAAAAATCCACCAGCGATGCAGATCAAAATCACTAAGAGAGGGAGGCTTGAAACGGAGCCTCCTTCATCCTCTGAATTGATAGGCACAGAGTTATTAGCTTCAGAATCTTTGGGTGTTAAGTTCTTATTATCATCCAGTTTTTCAGGCTTTTCGCGAATATCGGCTCTCATCACCGCTTTCGAAGTGGAGTTGGAAGGTGGAGCAGAAGAAATCTCTTCAGCTTGAGTTTTCTTCTCAGCTTCTGGGGATTCCACTTTTGTGATGGGATCATCCTCAACTTTTTTCACTTTTGGATCATCTGTAGTCACCAATTGCGTCGTACCGTTTTCTCTGGCCTGAGTTTTAACTTCTTCAGAATTGAGATCGACCCTCTTAGTAGGCACTGTGGGATCCTCTTCATTTTTGGGATCCTTCTTCTCACCTTCGTCTTCGATCGTCTTACCCAACTCCGTTACATCCCAAACGAGTTTTTCACCTAAGAGATGCTCGTTCCCCGTCTCTTCACCAATTTGCTTGGCAATCTTTACGGCTGAGGTGTGCCAATCCCAAGTCGTCAATAAATCGACTCCAGGGTTCTCATCTTTAACCTGGCAAGAACAAGGCCCGTTGATGAATCGAATCACCATCAAAAGGTTATCAGCAATGATTCCTCCACCTAAATAAGGCTCCATGATTCGGCCCCTTCCGTAAGCCGCATAAACCATGGGTTCTTTTAAGTCTTCTTCCTCCATGTCTTCGCAGGCATAAAGAAAGCGAATGAACCATTTCTCCGCGGGGTCTTTTCGATCGAGAGTGATGCGGGTTACATTTAATGGAGAATCTGAAAGCTCATCGGTACCTTGAATGAGTTCGTCAAGAGAGGTAGCTTTTTTCTCTTCCTTTTTTCCTTCTTCCTTGGGAGCGACGAGCTTGATGACTTTATCCACTTCTTCAGAAGCTTTTTTGGAAGCTTCTTTATCTTCATTAGGCAAAAAGAAGAGAACCCCATCACAACCGTCATGAAGGTGTTTTGCCATTTTTTGACGAGCTGGGGAATCGGCCATCAAAGCCAAGTCTTTAACTTCTAGATCACCGCGATAAACTTCACGCCCTCTAGGGTTCACCACGAGATAGAAGGGATACTTAGATTCATCAACCGATTGAAGTGAATGTCGAATCTTAGGAGGAAGCTGAGTGAACTCTTCCTGGTTGTCGATATCGATGGCCACATAACTAAAGTTAGTGACCTTTTTTCCCTCAGCTTTTTCACCCTGTGCTTCATGATCATCCGAAGTAAAGAACTTCTTGAGCCCTTCTTGAATCGGCTTTCCCTTCGAATCATCTCCTCCTTTTCTAAGGTGGAAGATGTAATAAGGAGAAGCGTGCCACTTATAAAGAGCGTAACGATTGACAGGGGTGTTACAGGGCAGAGCCACTGTAGCCCAACTCAAGCTCGCGAGAGTGGCTATCAAAATCGTCTTCAGGGTGAGAATTTTTGCTGAACTACTTTTCATGGCGTTGAAAAATATTTGTCGTAAGGGGTTATGGCTGGATCGTCCAAATTCTGGCGAATTTGGCTACTTACGCTAATCCGCCAAATTTTTACCAATTCGATTACGTGGAAGCGTTGAGGCATCCTTAAGATCATCGCAGGTCATCGAATAACATTCCAGAAACTATGGATGATATTTAGAAGAAATTTTAGCAATTTCAGTCCATTTCTGGCATTTTCTAAACTCATCTCAATTAGAACGAATTTCTGAAGACCTCAACCCCTTGCATTCCCATGCCTACGATTGAACAACTGCAATCTCTACTCGAAAAAGAGCCCAATGATGCTTTTTTGAACTTCGGCTTAGCCATGGCTTTTAAGTCAGCTGGTGACCAAGAGCAAGCTCTCAACCAATTTGATCATACGATTCAAGTCGATGAAAATTACGTCGCTGCTTACTTCATGAAGGGCCAGCTTTTGAATCAGCTCGATCGAATGGATGAGGCTAGAGCCACTCTGCAATCAGGAATCGCGGTGGCGACCAAGATCGGTGACGAACACGCCAAGGGAGAGATGACCGAGTATTTAGAAGCGCTGCCTGAATAATGAATCAAGAAGCCAATTCCCCGATGGAAGGGGAAGCCATTTTCTCTTACATCGCAAAGATCCAACAGGGAACTCCCTGGGGAGATTTTTTGGATGCGGGAACTGGCAATCATTCCCTTCAGTGGATTACGGGATTAGAAACGAAATCCTGGACGGCGGTCACTTGCGGAGAGCAGTACGCGAATTCCCTTAAAAAAAACTACCAAAGGATGATTCGTCCCGAAGATCGGCTCGTCATCGGTAATTGGACAGATCCCACCTTCCTCCATGGAGAATCATATGATGTCGTATTAGCCGATTATCTTTTGGGCGCCGTCGATCGCTTTTCCCCCTTCTTCCAAACGCAATTATTTAATCGACTAAAGCCCCACGTTAAAGAACGGCTATATGTGGTGGGCTTAAATCCCTATCCTCCAAAAGCTGAAACTCCGGGGGGAGAACTGATTCTCGACATTCAAAAGTTACGCGACGCTTGCATCCTTTTAGGTGAGGATCGGTGTTACCGCGAATACCCCCTCGAGTGGACGCTCCATCAGCTGGAACTCGCGGGCTTCAGCATCGAAGACACCAAGCGCTTCCCGATTCGTTACGGCATGGATTTCATCGAAGGCCAACTCAATGTTTGCCGAGGAAAACTTCCGCGCATGAAAGATCATCGATTAGCTCGGGAATTAGAAGGAGCAATAGAAAGGCTAAACGAACGAGCTAAGAATCTAAACGAAGTGGAGAAAGGCATTCGCTTCGGATTCGATTACGCGATATTTGCGAAAAGGTAGTAGGCACAGGCCGTGTGCCGTCTATGGTTGAATCGCTTCGTTAAAGAAAACGAGCTTGTGAAACAATTTCAATTTATTGATACAAGCTACCCTCGCTAGCGCTTCGGGTTAGTTAATATTGAAAATAAAGCACTCTACTCTAACTAGCCCGAAGCGCTAGCGAGGGGTCAAAATAATCAAATGAGCGAATCTGTTATTAAAGCTTAATTGATTCGATTTAACTGTTTAGCTTCGACGGCACACAGCGTGTGCCTACTACCTTACGACTCGCGGAGCGAGCCTACTACAGCCCCGCCTTATCCAGTGCCTTGTGAATCCTCTCCCAATCGAATGCTGGGCCGGGATCGATTTTGTGGGTTGTTAAATGTTGGTGACCGATGAGACCTTCATGAGCGCGCCAACCCTTTTCCCCAGGCACTAATCCATCGATCACTTTTCCGTCTTTACCGACGGGCGCCCGAGGATTCACCTTCGGGAAAAGTCGACAGAGTGTCACCAGGAGTTTTTCTAAGGATTCGTATTGTTGTTCGGTGAAATCATACTGAACATATGGTTTCCCATGAGCTGTACCCTCAATTAAATCCTTACGGGCCGGGCGAGGAACAAAGTCGGCACTCAAGCCTCCTCCTTGAGCTGCCTTTGGAATAATGAAGCGTGTTCCCTCTGAGTCTTTTGAATAATACTTCTTCAAATCTTCTTTCTTTTTCCGTGCGCCCACATTAGCGATCTCAATTCCAATCGATACATCGTTCGCATCGGCGGCATGCCAGGCTCTCTCTTTCAAATCGAGAGTCTGGTAAATAGTTCCATCCACATCCAAAAGGAAGTGACAAGAAAGTCCCCGGTCATCTTGAAGAACCTCGAAGCACTTTTTACTGGTTCCACAGGCGTCAAAATGAATGACAACCAAGGAAATCACCGATTGAAGCTCTTCTAACTTCCAACCTCGAGTTCGCACCTTCTGACGGAGTTCTTTAGATAATCCACCCCGAAAACTTCCATACCGAGTGACCTGACTTGGATTTTGGCGAGTTCCTTTTTTGTCAGGGCTAAAATGCTGATGCACTCGATAGGCGTCGTATCCGTTCGTATCGTTCCAAAGAATGACCTTCGCTCCCGTATGGAAGAGTTCTCCGCAAATAGAGATTTCGTCCCCAGAGCGAACTAACGGCTCACCTGATTTACCAAACTTGGGATCGGGATCAGGGCTACCACAGCCTGCAAATAATAAAACTAAAAGACAAGACCCACTACGAATGATTTGCATCTTAAGTGATCCGAAACATTCTCGCATGAAGCTTTCCTCTTTCACTTTACTTATCAGCAAGCTGCGAAGCTTGCTGAGCTTGCTCCAACAAAACTCTTCTTCGTTCTCTCACTTTAACTTGAGCGAATAAAATAAACGCTCCTCCCACTACGATGATCACCCCGGCGAGTGATTGTTTTGCGGTTATCGATTCTCCGAGTATCCACGAAGCAAACAAGACCGTAGCAAAGGGGCTCAATAAATTAGCACAAGATGAAATCGAAGCCCCTAACCGTTCTATAGAAATGAAATAAAGGACGTGAGCGATACCGATCCCTGCCAAAGAGGTAAAGCCAAGCTTGAGCCAAGTCGTCGAACTCAGATCTGGAATGCTAGGAAAGTTGCCCATCAAAAACATCAACGCAAATAAGATGAAGGCTACGGGCTGTGAAATTACCGCGAAGGAAAGAATAGGATTGGTTCCCTGCATGAATTTTCTCACGCTAACTCCGTAGAGGCCGAAGAAGAGAGAACAACCCAAGACGATCCATAATCCTGTAGGGTCCATTTTTTGAGGGCCGGATTGTTTCGCCAGAGTTAAGGTGATGAAGCCGACCGTAGCGAGAGTCACCCCAACATAAAAACTGAGACTCCTAAACAACGCCCTCTCTTCGGGGAAGAGAATAACGGCTGCAGTCACAGCAAAAACGATTGAAGATCGAACTAAGAAACCGATCAAACTCGCCTCGAGGTAATAAGGGGCTAAGGCCCAAAAAATTTGGCCGACGAGGGAGAAAAAAGCGGGTACTAAAGCTCTCAGCCAGAAATTTTTATCGATGGTCCCCTTCTTGAATCCAATATAAAGAAAAGGCCAATATAGACAGGCCGCCATCGGGTAGCGAATTCCATTAGCCACCCAACCATCCACATCGGTAGTTAAATCTTTAAGGAAGACTGGGATAATTCCCCAACTACAACAGACGAGGAGAAGGCAGAAAGTGCCACCTAGATCGAACTTCTTATCGCTCAAAAAATCACACAGCAATCAAATGCGCAAGCAGAGAGGACTTGCTTGGAGAGAAGGTCCCCGTTAGGGGGATAAATAGCTTTGGATTAGCTCAGTCGGCTTCTTTGGAGGGGATTTGAAAGGAAGAAACCATTTAAATCGAATGTGACAGTTTGCCATCTTGAACCCGGGGATGGAATCGATTCTTCTGAAGATTTGGACATCCAGGGTGAATTGTTTGAGATACCTTCAATTTAGGAAGAAAATTAAGTATTTCGGGGCTTAGAATAATTGCCTCTGAGAAGATTTGAGCTTATTCTTGAGCGTACTGGGTGAGCCCTTTCTCTAATCCAAGCTAATTTAGAAGCTGGATTTAGAACCTGATATCAGGTTCTTCAAATGAGGTAATAAGGGATTGTGTTTAATATGGCCTTTTTCACTTAAGCAGTTTTCACTGCGGATGGGCGCTGGTCACCTCCGTAAAGGATTGGGGCTCTTCACTTCCCGTTTTCTTTTCCTACCTCATTTCCATTCTAAATTACCTTACAAATCCAATGGGATTTGCTATGAATCTTATACAACCAGCCCCTCGCTTCAATTCGCTCTTCATTTTGAAGAGTTTCGTTTTGTGCGGAATCCTCGCGACTTGCCTTTCAACAAAGGTTTCTGCCTTTGAACTTTCTCCTTCTGAGCCTAGTGACTGCGACCCCATCGCCCTCACGGTGTTTTGGCATTTCACTGAAGATTGTGATTGGATTGCCGAAACCGTCAATGTTGAATTTATCAACGGTACTTTTGACATCGGTCTTCAATTTAAAGGATCCGATATCTGTAAAGACATCGAAATCGATGTTCCGGTGGAGGTTCAGCTGGGCCGACTGGCACCAGGAGATTACAAGGTGAGTGTTAGCTTGATCGACTTCACCTTCGCACCTCAAACTTTTGAATTCACCGTTTCGGATGGTGGCTGTTTTAAAAAGCCCGGATTTATAAGAGGTGACGCGAATTCCGATAGCAAATTTGATATCGCTGATCCCATCACCGCATTGAGCCACACCTTTTTGGGTGAAGAGGTTAAATGTCGTGAAGCTTTAGATGCCGATGCCAATGGTGAAATCGAAATCACCGATTCCATTTTAATGCTGTCGAATCTTTTCTTAGGAAAAGAACCACCTGCAGCCCCCCATCCTGAATGCGGAAACCCAGAACAAGGTTTCCTTCTAGATTGTGAAGTACCGCAATGCACGATCGACGACAATCCGGTTCTCACCTGGATGAGTAAGCCTGACGGTTGTGTTCAGTGCGTACCCTGTGATACTCCACCCCTTCCCAAGGTGGTCGAACAACTCAACGACCAAGGCATCCCGGTTTACAATCATAGTATTGGTGCCCTCCCGGTATGCCTTGCTTGTGAAGTTTGCTCAAGCGGCATCATCTACCAAATTCAGATTGAAGAAGATGACATCCCCATCCTCGAACAAGAAGGTTGGGTAGTAGCCGATCCGATTATTGGATTCGACTTCTAAGCCTTCCCCTATTCTCAAAAATGATTAAGTAGCCAAACTCTAACGAGTTCGGCTACTTTTTTAGGTACGTTAAAACCAGGATAGCCTGAATTGCCATTCAATGATCCCTCGCTCAAGCTTCGGGCTTGGAGGGTTGGTCATTCTCCTAATAGCGATTCGATGCCTTGAGAGATAACCCTTGCCGCAGTTATTTCTTTGAAGGGAATCTTCGCCTCCCAAGCCCGAGCCTTTAGGGAGTGTGTAAGCCGAAGGCTTACTTACACGATGCAGCGAAGCGACCATCAACACTGAGCGAGGGATCATCGTGCAGTCACTAGACTTAGCTCTAATCCATCACTCCAATTTCGTATTTCCATCCCTCTAATATTTCATGAACTTCAGAATTTCTTCTTGCCCCTAACTATTACCTCGGTAATACTACCATGGTAATAGTTAATCTGGAGCGTCTATCTTTCTAGGCAAGCTTTAGACAGATGCATCAAAATTAAAAAGGTCGTTATGTCAGAAGAGAAGATCCGTCTCGGTGAACTTCAACTGAAGATTCTGAAAGTCCTCTGGAATAAGAAAGAGGCCAGTGTTTCAGAAGTTCACGAAGATCCTGAGATCCCTGAGAACTTGGCTTACACCACCGTGGCCACGATGCTTCGCAAAATGGAAGCTCGCCATTTGGTAAGCCACCAAACCCGTGGACGAAAGTTTATCTACAAAGCTGAAGTTCATGAAGAAGCTGTTTCTAAAAGCTTAGCCCACGATGTACTCGACAAAATGTTCGACGGTAGCTTGACCAGTATGGTGCAGCATCTTTTAACAACCCGAGATGTCGATTCGAATGAACTCAAACGCCTAGAAAAGCTGATCGCTGAAAGAAAGAAGAATTCATGAATTTTGGCTTGTTCCCAGTTTGGCTTGAATCCATTACGTGCATCCTGATCGCTTCGCTAGCGATCATCGGTTTGCATATGGGGTTTCAGGCCCGCCAAAAAAGTGCGACTGGGAAAGTTAGCCTTCTTCGTATCTCTTTGGTTTCGATTTTTATTCTGAGTGTGAGTGAACTCTTTGGAGTGGTTTCTTTTGCTTTCGATTCCTTCCGCCTCGTCAGTGAAAGTTGGACCCAGCCCAACTTAGAAGATGTTCGTATTGCTTCTACTAAGACACAACCTTCCTTTGAGATCGAGTCAAGAGAATCGATCCCCAGCTCCGAGTCGGCGTCTCAAATCGAAAAAGAACCACAAACGCTTCCCTTGGAACCCACTCACTTCTTCAAGCCAAATCACGAAGCCTTCGTTCTTCCCGATGAAAGCTTAACCGCTGAGGCTCACGGAACTTACTTAGACCCAAAAAGCTCGAGTCCTTCAACGGAACTCACATCTAAGAGCAACCTCGATGCAGGAGAAGAGATTCCAGCTTCAATACCAGAAGAAATCACCGAAGTAGCGATCCTAAATTCCCCGAGCCCATCGAATGAATCTTCATCAAACCTCATTCCTAAATCGATGGTCCCCTTTTACTTAGCCCTACTCTGGCTAGGAGGATCGATGGTTCTAGGGCTAAAATTCCTCTGGGGCCAAATCGGACTCATGAGATTTAAATCGAAGTTGAACAAGCTTCACGATCCACAAATCGAATCGGCGCTCGATCAAATTTGTTCTCGACTCCAAAGCTCCATCCGACCTCAATTATTCTCGAGCCCCAAAATTAGCATGCCCCTTACTTTTGGGCTCTTCACTCCCTCTTTAGTTTTTCCTCAAGAATTCAAACGACATTGCAGTTCGAAAGAACTCGATGTCATTCTGGCGCATGAAATGGCTCACTTAGTTCACTCCGATCCGTTTTGGATTCGAGTCAGTGAATTGTTTTGCATTTTATTTTGGTGGAATCCGGCTATTTGGTGGATCGATTACAAGCTCCGCCAAGAACACGAATTTGCTGCCGATGAAGCCAGCTTAAACTTAGACGAAGGTCCATTAACATTAGCCGAATGCTTAGTGCGATTTGGATCAAAACTGCACCCCCAAGCCAACGCTCACCTTCTCTCTGCCGATGGTGGAGAGTTTCGTTCAGCCTTGGGTCGCCGCGTATCTCGACTTTTAGAACCTTCGACCGTCACTTGGAAATCAAGTCAGAAAGCTCATCGTTGGACGCATCGAGTGGCTTTCTTTTTAGTTCTCGTTACCCTCGCAACTCTACCTACTGTCCTGGCCAGGACCACCCCTACTAGCCCTGGAGATGACACTATGAAATCCCTCGATATCACTCGGCGTTGGAGAAATTCCTTCGCCGCCTTAATGCTTGTCTCTGTTTGGACGACAGCACAACAACTCGACGCTCAAGACGACACCGATTTTCCTGAAGAGATTTCAGTAGAATCGAATGAAGGTCTAGATGATCCCTCCTCGGATTCGGGAGAGGATAGCACCGATATTACTAATATCGTTAAATCGATTAACGAAACCGCAGACAGCCCTGAAGATCCTCCCGCTTCTTTGGATGATTTAGGAGGAGATATCAGCTCTGATAGCGACGATTCAGAAACTGGAATTTCTAGTCCCGAATCTAAAAAGAGAGCTCGGAATAAAAAAAATAGAAATAGTAGAAATCGAAGAGGCTCAACCGCTCGACAGGGCAGCTTCTCTGAAGATAAGCCACCCGTTAAAAGAACAGTTGGCTTTGAAGATACCGATCCAAACCCAAGCTCTTCAAATTTCTTAGCCGGCTCTCGATCAACGAGTCGGTTCAGCTCAGGGGCCAGCTCGTTCAATCCTCAAGGATCTCTTTCTCTCGATCTCGTTCAATTGGCATCTGCACTCAGCTCAGCCAAAATGAAAAGCGAATTAGCTGAGTTTAAATTTCACACTGCGGCTGCCAAAAGTAGTCGCGGACTATCAGCCCGAGAAGCTACTAACATCGCCAAAATTGAAATGGAATCCGCTAAAAGAGAATTTGATATGCTCAAGCGGATGGTTCAGGTGGCTTACAACACTAACCAAAGAGTTCTCTCTCGCTTAAATCGTCAATCGGAAACTCTAAAAGCGAATCACAAAAAAGGCTTTACGAGCTTTGAAGCCTTAAATCGTCACGAAATGATTCTCGACATTTACATCGGAAACCAGGAATTACTTAAGACCTTGTTGAGCCTCGACTCTCAATCCAACAGTTCAAGACGGAAAACATCTTTACCGGCTTGGAGGTATGGACCGAACGAACTCCAACCCACATGGAGCCGAGAACTTGAGAAAAGTGGCAAGAGATCCTTCAATGAACGTGCAACTCAATATCCTCCTGAGGGAGGATTTAGTGAAGGAATTGTAGATGAGGAAGATCCACCTGAGGGGGGTGCCCCAATTCAGCCTACCTTCAAAAACTCCACCGTTAGACAGTTGTCCCACACGAACTCGGGGAGAACTCAACATCATGAGTTTGCAGTAAAACTAGATTCAAAGGCTAAAACCAGGAAACAAACATTGGAGTTTTTGAAAAACATGCTGATTCAAAACAAAAAGAAGTTTCCGAAAGCCACTCATACCTACGGTATTAATTTGATCATTGATGAGGGTACTCCTATGAAGACGGTGATTGAAACCTTCGGAGAAATCTCAAAATTAGGATTAACCAATATCAAGTTCATCGAAAAGAAAAAGAAGGTGAAGAAGGCGACCGAAGGTCTCAAACTCGACCCTCGAATCACCGACTAATCAAATTAGACCTATCTACACCCTAAAAAAAGGCGCTCAGGAGATTCACCTGAGCGCCTTTTTTAATTTGATCTCGTTCGTAGCCGAATTTGAAAAAGTTTGGCTACGGGCTTTAAGGAAGCATTAGGCCCTTCGTTTGACTTCGACTTTCTTCTTAAGTAAGCCTCTTTTACCCAACCAGTCTTGACACCTTTTCGGCCAAGTTCGAAGGACGGGATCGTTACCACCTAAACCATAACCGTGGCGACCTTGCTCATATATGTGAAGCTCAGCGGGAATATTGAACTTCCTTAAGGCCATATAGAAGAGAATGCTATTTTCGGGTGGAACCGGTTTATCACCTGAAGAGTGCATCAAGAATGTGGGAGGTGTGAGATCGGTCACTTGTTTTTCATTGGAAAACTTTTCCATCAAGTCGGTGGAAAGTTTCTCTCCACAAAAATTCCTCCTCGAACCTTTGTGCGTGTACTCCGTCGTGAATGAAATGACAGGATAGACCAGGACCATAAAATCGGGGCGACAACTGACTCTATCGATAGGATCTTTTGCATCCTTTTTCCCCATATCGAAATGCGTTCCTGCCGATGAAGCTAAGTGCCCTCCCGCTGAAAAACCTAAAATACCGATTCGAGAAGCATCGATCTTCCATTCTTGAGCACGAGAACGAACAGTACGTAACGCTCTTTGAGCATCGAGAATCGGAGCTGGGTAGTGGTAACGGGGAGCGATTCGGTATTTGAGAATAAAGGCGCTGACACCAAACGAGTTCAGCCACTTGGCAACTTGATGGCCTTCGTGATCCATGGCTAAGTGACCGTAACCTCCTCCAGGACAAACGACGATTGCAGCCCCGGTATTGTTCTTGGGATCAGCCGGATAAGGAATGAGAAGAGGCTTATCCTTATCTTCAGTTCCGACTGCACCTGGCGCCCCTTCGGGCCACAGAAGTATGTTTTTCTTTTCGGCGAATAGGCTGCTCTCTATTTGTAACAAGAGAAATGCGACAAGTACGAACAGAGCTTGAGCGGAAATTCTTTTTGAAGACATGAGAGAGCCTTTCATGAGGGAAGAAACTAAGCGGATGAAAGTTCGTATGAAGAAACTTTCATCCGCTTAGGATTGGATATCGTTCAAAAAATTTAGCAGGTAACCGCGCCTTCAGAAGCAGAAGAAACACACTTAGCGTATTTGGCGTAAACACCTTTAGGGTATTTTGGCTTAGGTTCTTTCCATTTTGCCAGGCGCTTCTTAAGTTCGCTTTCAGAGAGTTCAACATCGAGGCGACGTTTCTTGACATCGATATTAATGATATCACCATTTTTAAGAGCGGCGATAGGACCTCCGGTAGCGGCTTCAGGGCAGATGTGACCGATCATAAAACCATGCGTCGCTCCTGAGAAACGACCATCAGTCATAAGAGCTACACTATCTCCGAGACCCGCTCCTTGAAGAGCACCCGTAACATGGAGCATCTCGCGCATACCTGGTCCTCCGATGGGACCTTCATAACGTATGACGATGACATCGCCGGCTTTGATCTTGCCGTCTTTAATAGCTTTGAAAGCATCTTCTTCTTTATTGAAAACTCGAGCCGGGCCACGATGACCGGTCTTCGATTGACCTGAAAGCTTGATGACACAACCTTCGGTCGCGATGTTTCCTTTAAGGATTCCGATCCCACCGTGAGGCTTGATCACCTCACCTTTAGGACAGAAAACTTGTTGTCCTTTAGGTGGTTTCGCTTTTCTTGCTTCTTGGGCGATCGTTTTTCCAGTCACCGTGATTTCGTCGGCATGAAGTTTACCTTCATCAAGTAAACGCTTCGCGACAACAGCCATTCCTCCAGCTTCAAACATCTCTACTGCAGTGTACCTTCCCCAGGGTTTGAGATTTGCAACAACAGGGGTGTTTTTGGAGATACGATCAAAGTCATTGATGTTGAGCTTGATTCCCGCATCGTGCGCGACGGCTAAAAGATGGAGAACAGCGTTGGTAGAACCACCGGTAGCCATGACCCCGGCGATGGCGTTCTGGATACTTTTCTTGGTAATAATCTGACGAGGAGTCATACCCTTTTTAAGGAGCTTCATGACGAGTTTACCTGTTTGGACGGCGGTCTCGGCCTTAGCGTTGTCCGTTGCCGGAACGCCATTGAAGCCCATGGGTGAAATTCCCATCATCTCAAAAGCGGTCGCCATGGTATTCGCGGTGAACTGACCTCCACAAGCTCCAGCACCAGGGCAGGCGTTGTTCTCGATTTGTTTAAATTCTTTCTCGCCCATCTTCCCTGCGTTTCGACTTCCGATGGCTTCGAAGACTTCTTGAATCGTAATCGGACAGCCGTTGTGCTCACCGTGATGGATCGAACCACCGTAGAGCATAACCGAGGGGATGTCTAATCGAGCCATCGCCATAACCATCCCGGGGATCGTTTTATCACAACCCGAGATGGTGACGAGTCCATCGAACATGTGTCCGCGAGCAACGAGTTCGACCGAATCGGCAACCAGGTCGCGACTGACCAGGGAAGCTTTCATACCTTCGGTTCCCATGGTGATGCCATCGGTAATTGCGATGGTGTTCAATTCGATGGGAGTTCCCCCGGCAGCTCGAATGCCTTCTTTTACTTTTTCGGCCAACTCGCGGTGGTTGAAATTGCAGGGCATGGTTTCGATCCAACAGTGAGCGACGCCGATCTGGGGCCGTTTGAGGTCACGGTCGGTGAAGCCGATGGCCTTCATCATCGCACGAGCGCCCGCTCGGTCTGGGCCATCGAGTAGAACTCGGCTTTTGTGGCGTGGATCGAAAGTCATGAATCAACTCCTGAAAAATCTCTTATTAAATTTTAATCTTCAATGAACTGCGGCGCGTCGAGTTGACGGAAGCCGTGAGCACTCGAACAGTCTCAACCAAAAGGAACGAACTCGGACATCCCGTCTCATTCTTCAACGTCGACCAACTTTCTCACTCAAACCACCTTCAAAAGCAGGCGAATTCAGAGAAACAAGCCGCCAATTTTCAACAATCGTTAATAGCCCAATAGAGCTCACTCGCTCCCTCCCCACCCCTTACCAGGTAACGGAAACGAACTGGGATTCTACCGCCTATCGAGCCAATTTCCATTCCAAGCTCAAATCCCTTCCGAACCCTGGGTTCGAGTAGAAAAATAAGCTTCTTAACTTAACTCATTTCAGTGCTGAACCTTAAATCTGTTTTCGCAATTCTGAAATTCTCTCCCATCCGAACCCAGGGTTCGTGCTCTGCTTCCATTTGCCCCTTTTACAATTTACAAATCACCACCCCCATCCCGCTACCTGGTAAGCCAGAGTCCGTTACCAGGTAGAGGTTGGGGAGTGGGGTGGGTGGAAAACTCGAGGAATTTTGGGCTGAAGAATCCACAAGTTGTTAACGAACTCATTCACAATTCCGACGATTGCAATCAGATCGGTCTTAAGAAGTTAATAATTCGATAGAAATGGAACTCAAAGCAGAGAAGAAAACTATGTATAGTGTTTGGGAATAAAGATTTAATAAACATTCACAGTTTTGTAATATTTCCTCTTGTCAAGCGATATAGAAACACTACACTATTGTAGCTATTTTTGAGGATGGGATTCAGACTGCTCTTCCAGCTCAGTTCCTCAGCCACAGCTCCTCTACACACTTAAGCATTTACTTATAAATGACTTAATAAGATTTCAGCGTCGCTTTAGGGAAGGAATAAATCCTTAAACACCACTGAAATGAAGAAGAGTGAGAGGAGATTTGCGAGACACACCTGCGAAGGCTTCCCCCTCAAAACGACACAAGGTATTAATTTGTAATATCTTAAAACAATTATTCGTCTTCAGCCTCGAAAGTTAATCACTCTCGATTATGAAACTCACAGCTCAAGAAGAGTACGGTTTAAGGTGCATCCTCTGCTTAGCCCGAGCCGAGTCAAATGAAGCGGAGTCCTCACCCGACTCCACTGCTCCATCGTTTGAGTCCGATGACAGCACCCCCACAACCTCGCTCACCATCAACGATATCGCCGAGATCGAAGGCATCTCCACGCAGTACGCCGGGAAACTGATTCGCCTCTTAGGCAAGTCAGGTCTCGTCCAGAGCGTCCGGGGATGTAAAGGTGGCTACCGTCTTTCGAGACCTCCACAAAAAATCAACGTCTCGGAAGTCCTAGCCGCTCTCGGCACCAAAATCTACGACAAAAAAGTCTGCGAACGCTTCAGCGGTGACCGCAACAATTGCGTGCACACCAGTGATTGCTCCGTTCGCACTCTATGGTCGGGCATCCAAATGATCGTCGACCATCTTCTAACTCAAACCACACTAGCTGAACTTATACTTCCCGAAAAGGATATGAGTCGGTGGTTAGAAACGTATCTCCAAAAAGCGGAACACCTCCCCAATATTCAACTGGAGAATTTCACCACTCAGCCCCGGTTTGAAAATTCACTCTCACTCAACAATCAAGAATAAGACTAAACCAAAAGAATCGAGGAGCTTCGATGACCTCAAGCACCGAGTCCATTCATGAGCTTTCCAATCGCGAATACAAGTACGGTTTCGTAACAGACATCGAAAACGAAAGTATTCCCCCGGGACTCAATGAAGACATCATTCGTAAAATCTCTGCGATCAAAAAAGAACCTGAATTCCTCTTGGAGTTCAGATTGAAGGCCTACCGCCATTGGTTAACTCTTCAAGAGCCTCGTTGGCCCAAGGTCGATTACCCGAAAGTCGATTTCAACGAAATCGTCTACTACTCTGCTCCTAAGCCAAAGAAGAAACTCGAAAGCTTAGATGAAGTCGATCCCGAACTCCGCGCCACATTCGACAAGCTCGGAATTTCGATCGATGAACAAAAGCGAATCTCAGGCGTCGCCGTCGATGCGGTCTTCGACAGCGTTTCAGTAGCGACAACCTTTAAAAAGGAACTCGCCGAACAGGGCATCATCTTCAGCTCCTTCTCTGAAGCCGTTCAAGATCATCCTGAACTTATCAAAAAGTATCTCGGTACAGTCGTTCCTTATACCGACAACTTTTACGCCGCGCTCAACAGCGCCGTCTTTAGCGATGGTTCGTTCTGCTTCATTCCAAAAGGCGTACGTTGCCCCATGGAGCTCTCCACTTACTTCCGCATCAACGCTGCCGGAACAGGTCAGTTTGAGAGAACTTTGATCGTGGCGGAAGAATCCAGCTACGTTAGTTACTTAGAAGGTTGTACGGCTCCTCAAAGAGATGAAAACCAACTCCACGCAGCCGTCGTTGAGTTAGTCGCCTTAGACGACGCTCAAATCAAATACTCCACCGTTCAAAACTGGTATCCCGGTGACAAGGATGGAAAAGGTGGAATCTATAACTTCGTTACCAAAAGAGGTCTTTGCAAAGGTCACAACTCAAAGATCTCCTGGACTCAAGTTGAGACCGGTTCAGCCGTTACCTGGAAGTATCCCAGCTGTATCCTTCAAGGAGACAACTCGATCGGAGAATTCTACTCTGTCGCCGTCACCAACAATTACCAACAAGCCGACACCGGAACCAAAATGGTTCACGTCGGTAAAAACACAAAGAGCACGATCATCTCCAAAGGCATTTCCGCCGGGAGAGGTCAAAACTCTTATCGCGGTTTAGTGAAAGTTTTAAAAGGCGCGACCAACGCGCGTAACTTTTCACAATGCGATTCGATGTTGATCGGGGATCGCTGTGGCGCTCACACTTTCCCTTACATTGAAGCAATGAACAAAACCGCTAAAGTTGAACACGAAGCGACCACTTCAAAAATTGGTGAGGATCAATTGTTTTATCTTCGCCAACGCGGTATCGATATGGAAGACGCTATCAGCATGATCGTAAATGGATTTTGCAAAGAAGTTTTCCGCGAACTCCCCATGGAATTCGCCATCGAAGCGCAAAAACTGCTCAGCGTGAGCTTGGAAGGCAGTGTGGGATAAAGTCAAATCCTACCTAAACAAAGAATAAACTAAGTAAAAACTCATTACTCAAAGTCGAGACTCTAAAAATGCTCGAGATCAAAAACTTACAAGCAAAAGTAGAAGACATTCAAATCCTCAACGGAATTAACCTCACCGTCAATCCTGGTGAGGTACACGCCATCATGGGCCCCAACGGTTCAGGTAAAAGTACTCTCGCTCAAGTTCTAGCTGGGCGAGAAGAATATGAAGTTACCGGAGGAGAAGTTCTGTACAAAGGTAACGATTTATTAGAGCTTGAAGCAGAAGAGCGCGCCTGTGAAGGATTGTTCTTAGCTTTCCAATACCCCGTAGAAATCCCCGGCGTTTCCAATTCTTACTTTCTCAAGGCTGCCGTCAATGCCAAGAGGAAATACAACGGTGAGGATGAAATCGATGCCATGGAGTTCCTCAAATTGGTAAAGACCAAAATGAAGGAAGTCGAAATGGATGAAAAATTCCTTCATCGCGCAGTCAATGAAGGCTTCTCCGGTGGTGAGAAAAAACGAAATGAAGTCTTTCAAATGTCGGTCTTAGAACCCCAACTCGCCCTTTTAGACGAAACAGATAGTGGCCTCGACATCGATGCTTTAAAAGTCGTCGCTGAAGGAGTCAATCGGCTTCGTTCACCCGAACGCTCATTCGTCGTTGTCACTCACTATCAACGTCTCTTAGATTACATCGTCCCTGACTTCGTCCACGTTCTTCACAAAGGAAAGATCGTCAAATCAGGCGACAAGGAACTGGCCTTAGAGTTAGAAGCAAAAGGTTACTCCTGGATCGAAGAATCAGTCGGCGCTGCCTGATATCTCCTCCTTGGTAAGAACGTAAAACGTAAGAAGTTTAAAGAAAATCAACCGTCGAATCGAAGCACAAGGCCCAGATTCGACCGACAAAGAAATCAGGGTTCAAGGTCATGTCCGACCTCAAAAATACTCCAGAAATCTACCTCAATAATTACAAAGAGCTCACTCAACGTTGGTCTCAAAACGGTGGGATTTGGGCTCAGCCTCTACGAGAAGAGGCCATGGCCAAATTTAACGAGCTCGGCATCCCGACTCAACGCCATGAAGAATGGAAATACACAAATCTGACGGCTTTCAAAAAGCATCAATTTGCCCCAGCTTCACCCGAGGCAAAAAACTCGGTGAGCCCTAGTGATCTCGCCCCGTTTGAATTCCCCAACTTAGATGCTTACAAATTGGTTTTTGTCGATGGCTTCTTCTCAAACGAGCTCTCAGAGTACGCAGACTTAGAAGAAGGCATCGAATTGAGTAGCCTCTATTCCTTGATGCACTCTCAACGAAGCCAAGAAATTGAAAGCCAAATCGGCAAACGCGCCGTCTTCCAAAATCACCCCTTCGTGGCAATGAATACGGCGTTCATGTCGGATGGAATTTACATTCGCATCTCGAAAAAGGCTCAAATCAAAAAGCCTCTCCATTTGCTTTTTGTCTCTTCAGCTCAAAGCCAAGACACGATGGCAAATTCCCGCGTCCTCATTCACGCCGAAGCCGAATCTAAGGCGACGGTCATCGAAGATTACGTCAGCTTAAAAAGTTCAAGCACTCGGTTTACGAATGCAGTCGGCGAGGTTTCCCTCGAAGCGAACGCTCATCTCGATCACTTGAAGATCACTCGAGAAGACGAATCGTCTTACCACATCGCTTCATTAGCGATCTCGCAGGAACAAGACAGTAACTTCAATAGCCACAATGTATGCCTCGGTGGTCGATTGACTCGAAACGATATCTCAGCCCATCTTGGGGGAACGAATATCGAATGTACGCTCAACGGCTTAGTTTTAGGTAACGGTGAACAACTCATCGATAATCACACTCGAATCGTTCACGCCGAGCCTCACTGTAATAGCTTTGAGACCTACAAAAACATTCTCGCTGAAAAAGCTCGTGGTGTTTTCAACGGTAAGATCTATGTGGCTCAGGACGCCCAAAAAACCGACGCGATGCAATCGAATCAAAGCTTAGTGCTTTCAGACGATGCCATCATGAACACCAAGCCTGAATTGGAGATCTACGCCGACGATGTACGTTGTACTCACGGCGCCACGATCGGCCAACTCGACGATGATGCCTTGTTCTATCTGCGCACTCGGGGTATCCCTGAAGATGTCGCACAAAAACTGCTCACCATCGCTTTCGCTCGGGAAGTGATCGAGCAACTACCCGTTGAAGAAGTCAAAGAGACGATTGAACAATTCGTCTACAAAAAACTCCAACAAGACGGAGCCGCTTTAGTGGAGGTCTCATGACCACAGTGCATCAAGCTCCCTATGACGTTAACGCACGTCGCGCTCAGTTCCCGATTCTGCAGCAAAAAATTCACGGCAAACCCTTAATCTATCTGGATAATGCCGCGAGCACTCAGAAACCGGATGTAGTTATCGAGAAGATAAAAGAATACTATCTTCAAGATAATGCCAACATACACCGTGGCATCCACGCCCTGAGTGAGAGAGCGACTTCTGCCTACGAAGAAGCCCGACATATCGTTCAACGTTTCATCAACGCCAAAGATTCTAAAGAAATCGTCTTCACACGAGGGACGACGGAATCTATCAATCTCGTAGCTTCCTCTTACGGCCGAAAGAATCTTTCAAGCGGCGATGAAGTCCTCATCAGCGAGATGGAGCATCACTCCAACATCCTTCCTTGGCAGCTCATTTGCGAAGAACGCGAAGCTAAACTTCGAGTCATCCCAATCGACGACAAGGGAGAACTGATCATGGAGGAGTATTTAAAGCTCCTCAATGAACGCACTAAAATTGTGGCGGTGACTCATACATCGAACTCCCTCGGAACAGTGAACCCTGTCGAGGAGATCATTCGTGAGGCTAAAAAGGTTGGGGCTGTTGTTTTAATCGATGGCGCTCAATCGACTCCCCACGCTCCTATCGATGTGCGCCAAATGGATTGTGACTTCTTCACCTTCAGCGGTCACAAAATCTACGGCCCCACTGGGGTGGGAGTTCTCTACGGAAAATATGAGCTCTTAGAGACGATGACTCCCTACCAATCAGGTGGCGGAATGATCACGGATGTCACCTTCGAAAAATCTCAATTCCAAGCTCCCCCTGAACGCTTTGAAGCGGGAACCCCGAATATGGCTGGTGTGATCGGCCTGGGAAAAGCCTTGGAATACGTTGAAGAAATTGGGATCGAAAATATCGCGAAATACGAAAGTGATTTACTTGAGTTTGGATTCAAGGAGCTTTCAAAGATCGATGGATTGAATTGGGTGGGTGAAGCTTCCAACCGGGCAGGAGTGCTTTCATTCACATTAGAGAATCATCACCCCCACGATATAGCCGCGATCTTAGACTTAGAAGGCATCGCGATTCGAGCCGGCCATCACTGTACTCAACCGATCATGGATCACTTTAAAGTTCCAGCCACGATCAGAGCCTCAGTCGGCTTGTACACGACTGAAGCTGATATAGTGGCTTTAGCTTCCGCATTAGAAAAAGCAAAGTCGATCTTGGCTTAATCGCTTGATTCATCATAAGAGAAATCTCATGGAAGAACCCAAAGATACCGAAAACACGACTCCTGATAACTCCGATCTTCCCGTCACTTCAAATCCTCAACCCCCGGCTGAAGGTACACCCGAAGCAGCGCAAGCTGAAGCCTTCGTTTGGGATGAAGAAGATGATTTACCTGAAGGTGAGGGAATCGACACTGAAGTGATGAACAAGAACATCGTCGCCGTACTTCAATCGGTTTATGACCCCGAAATTCCCGCGAGCATCTACGAAATGGGGATGATCTACGATGTGAAGGTCAAGCGTCGGGGAGAAGCTTACATTCGAATGACCCTCACCACTCCGGCCTGCCCCGTAGCGGGATCATTGCCAGGTGAAGTTGAAACAAAGATCGCCTCCATACCAGGTCTCACCAAAGTGAAGGTGGAACTCGTTTGGGATCCCCCCTGGAATCCCGGAATGATGTCAGAAGTTGCGAAACTTCAAACCGGTATGCTTTAAGAGTTAAAAACGCCTTCCAGTGGAAGGCGTTTTTTTATGGGATAAGTGCATCAACAAATTTTCAAGCGACTCAAGAATCCATGCGAGAATTAGAAGAACAAATTCCCATTTCTTCAGATTTGCTAAAGAGTGAATTGAAACCTTTTCCAATTCATTTTTGGATCTCTTTGGCTACATTCATCATCAGCACAGCAGGTCAATCTCTGAGTTATTGTTATTATTCCCTAGGCCTCAATGAATCATTCAATTCTGATTTCTTTATCGTGTTTTTTACCCCTCAGAAAATGGAAGGTGTTCTGTTCTTGAGTGGCCTTGGATTCTTCGGGATTCACTCTGGGATAAGAGCATGGAGAGACTCCGAAAAGAAAGCAGCAATTGTTCTAATTATCTTAAATTTACTTACTTTCAGCCGTTTGATCCGTGGTTTATGGGAATTTGTATTAGGGCTTACTGTGGGATTGGGTTTATACGATTTGTGATAATTATGACTTAAATTGGAAGGTGCGTTTTTATTGTCAAGAATGCAACATACTTAATTGAGCGTTTTAGTTAACAATGCCAGATAAGGAAAATCCTCTTCCGATTGATCCAGAAGTGCTTAAGAGTGATGGGCAACCTATTCCCATTAGTTATTGGATTTCGATGGCGACTTTTCTAATCAGTATTTCAGGGCAATCCCTTTGCTACATTGCTTATAACTCTCCTGATATTTTTGGTTCGATTGAATTCCTCCTCGTTTATTTCGATCCTACTTGGATGCTTGGATTTCTGAATTTAACAGTAATTGGAGTTGTTGGTTTTTATACTGGTACAAAAGCATGGGTAGAATGTGGGAAGAAAACGGCTTTAGCCCTAATAATTTTAAATCCACTTTCGGTAGGCTGGGTACTCCTAGTCTTAGCTGCAATGAGTCTAATTGGATAACTATGGATTAAAAAACGCCTACGTTACTAACTTCGCTTAGAAGACTCTTTGTTGCGTTAATTTCAACTAGGTTTAAGAACCGATGCAAAGTAAGAACAATCAACATCCGATTGATCCAGAGGTTCTCAAGAGTACCGGCCAGCCTTATCCACCGACTTTTTGGCTTTCAGTCATCACCCTTTTAGGTAGCGTAATCGTTCAGTCGCTTAGTTTTTTTTCTGACCACTTTCCCGATAGTCTGGATTCAATTAAATCCCTATTTACACTTCTTAATCCTACCGAGTTGGTAGGATATTTATTTATGTCAGTGGTCGGGGTTTTCGGATTTTATATGGGGATCTTGGCTTGGACCGGGTCTGGAAAGAGAATGGCCCTCCTTGTAATGGGTCTAAATTTACTCACAGTTATCTGGGTACTCTTAGCCTACCTTGCGTGAAATCATATGACTTTCCTGATTTCAATGTCCAGGAAAGCACCTTAGAGTGGAAGGCGACCCTTCAACCTAAACCCGACAAGGCATAATGAATTAAGAGTTAATGCAAAGAAAGAACAGCCTTCTCCCAATTGATACCGAGATTCTTAGGAGTGACAGCCGAACTCTTTCAATTAGCTTTTGGGCTTCAGGCATCGCTTTTTTTGTGAACTTATTATTCCTATCCTTCTGCATCGCCCTCAATTACTATCCTGAATTTGAGAAATTTATGGGATCTTTAATTCCAATATTAGATCACCTAGTTTTTTATGGCTTCTTATGCATGCCAATTATCGGAATCGCAGGCATGACCGCCGCAGTTCGAGCTTGGTTTGAGTGCAAAAGAAAAGCTTCTTGGATTTTGTTTATCGCAAATATATCGGTATGTGTTTGGGCTGTTCTACTTTCGATGCTATAGCCCTGATAGCCTTTTATTAACTAAGTATCCTGATCAAAACCCATATTTCTTCTCGACCCATTATCAGACTTAAAGAACATCAGCTTACTTGAAGAATTACCCCAAAAATGTCGATAACTCTAGCATCTCTAACTCGTGACAATTTGAGGGCTTGGCTCAATTGAATTGAGTATCGGAGAGGCCGATTTGAGATTATAAAAACGGCTTTAATAAATAGAACCGCCCCCCGTTTGATTCCTCTCTCGGGAGCGTCATCTAAATACTTATCCATTTCTATCTGTTCTTGATGTTAGTGAAGTGCTTTTCAACAACATCAACTAAAGCTTTTAGTTGAATCCTACTATGGCAACTTCAAAAGATTCAAAATCTATCATTTGGAAAGAAACCTTTCTAAACTTCACCACTATGTTTTGCTTGGTGAGTGCAGGAATTACTGATTGGTTATTTGGTACTCCCATCATCGTAGGGGCTCTCTATATTGCTGCTGCAGTGAGTGCCGCTCAAGTTCAGCTGGGCAAGTTCTTCATCTTTTTGTCGCTGATTGCCATTGGCTCTAGCTTTGCGAACAAAGAAATTTCCACTTACATGATCGTTGAAGAAATAACGCTAGCGGTTTTGACAGTGGGAGTTTGGTACTTTTTATCCCAGTTAAAAACTCAGGTCGTTCAGCTTTCGGACCGTGAACGCTGGCTCATTGAATCCGTAGATAAGGCTCCCGTTGTTTTTTGGGTGATCAGTGCTAAAGACTTCAGTTTGATGTACATCAGCCCAGCCTACGAAACGGTCTGGAAACGAACCCGAGAATCATTATTTAAAGATCCCCTGGAGTGGTCCCGCGCCGTTCATCCTGACGATCAAGAGAGAACTGAAAAGTCTTTCTTCAAGATGTTAGAAAATGGTGAATACGATGAGATCTATCGTATTCGACAACCCGATGGATCGATCCGCTGGATCCACGATCGCGGTTCACCCATTTACGACTCCGCTGGAAAGCCGGTTCGTCTCGTAGGTTTGGCCGAAGATATCACCCTACGACGAGAACACGAAGAAACAAGCCAGCGATATGCTGAGGAACTCAAAGAAGCTAAAGCCACCGCCGAAGAAGCCAATCGAGCAAAAAGTGATTTCCTAGCTCGAATGAGCCACGAGATCCGTACTCCGATGAACGGCGTGCTGGGCATGCTTCGGTTACTTAAGAATTCATCGCTTCAAGCCAAACAATCTCGACAAGTCGACATCGCCGTTCGGTCGGCAGAATCACTGATTAAACTGATCAACGATATTTTAGACTTCTCAAAAATTGAAGCCGGAAAGATGGGGCTCGATCGTGCGTCTTTCTCTCTTTCCAAGCTAGTTGAAGAAGTCATCGAAACTCTCTTCCAGGAAGCGCGCTCTAAAGGACTCAACTTACTCTGTTTTATAGACCCTAGCTTACAAGCGACATTCTATGGAGATTCTCATAAACTTCGTCGAGTCATCGTAAACCTCATTCATAACGCGATCAAATACACTCATCAAGGAAGCGTATCGATCAAGGTTTCTCGTGATGCCCAATTCAAACTGACTGAAGACGGATACGAGAATATTCTGTTCGAAGTCTCGGATACTGGAATTGGAATTCCCAAAGATGAAATAGACTCCCTCTTTGATGCCTTTACTCAGGTCGAAGCCCTCACTCCGGAAAAATTAAGTGGAACCGGATTGGGTTTAGCGATCTGTAAGCATCTCGTGAATTTGCTGGACGGAGAAATCTCCGCTTCAAGTAAGCCAGGCCAGGGTTCAACATTTAAGTTCAACATCAAAATTCAACGCGACAGTGAACAAGTTGATCGACCCGCCAAAACTCAATACCAGCAGCTCATCAACCTTCCCATTGCCATTTTGAGTGATGACCTACAACAAGGTAAATTTCTGACTGAGCTGGTGGATGCTTGGAAAATGAAGCCCGTTCCATTGCTTCATCAACCAGGAACTCAAGAATTCATCGATGAAACGGATCAAGTTAAATTTATCCTCGTCGACATGGATAATAAGGACACTCTCAACTCAGCTTCTGCTTTCAAACACAAAACGATTGGTATCACCGCCTTTGACAAAGAATCAGAACCTGAATTCAAGTACACCGTTCGTAAACCCATCTTTCCTTCAGAACTCTTCGACACCATTATTTCAGCACTCAACGGAGAAGAGACAACCCATGAAGTAGTAATGATCGATCCCATTATTCCTGCCGACAAAAAACCCGTAAACAAACATATCCTGGTTGCTGAAGACAATGAGGTCAATCAGATCGTTGTGGGTGATATCCTTCAATCAGTCGGCTATTCCTATGAGATAGTAGATAACGGGAAGGCTGCCGTTGAATCCTATGGACGAGGAACCTGCGACGCCATCTTGATGGATATGAGAATGCCCGTCATGGATGGAATGGAAGCCATCCAGCGCATTCGGGAGCACGAAGAAAAAACGGAAGCTCATGTGCCCATCATTATGTTGACGGCCAACGCCTTTGAATCTGACAAAGAAGCGTGTATCAAAATCGGGGCCGACGCTTTTATGTCTAAACCCGTCGATCCCAAAGATTTGTTGGATACCATCGAAGAGCTCACTCAAGGAGAGGATACTTCTTGCCCAGTGATGATTTCTAATCTCTTACAACGATGCATGGGTCAAGTGTCAACAGCCTCACAAGTTCTCGAGGTATTCCAGAAAAATTCAAAGACCACTTTAATCGAATTAGATCAAGCAATCTCAGCTCAAGATAGTGCTCAATCTTCACGATTAGCTCATTCACTTAAAGGCTCAGCTTCAACGGTTTCTGCCGAACGATTGGCCGAGTTAGCCAGTACCTTAGAAGAAGTCAAAAACACGAATGACTTTGAATTTGCTAGAAACGTTCTGGAAGCTATGAATGAAGAATTTGAAAATTGTGTGAGCTTTTTAGATTCACAAGAGATTGAGAGTTATTGCTGATTTATTACCAACCCAAATTCCGTTTTGATTCGTAGCCGAATTCGTAAGAATTTAGATGGGTGAACATTGAACGATATCTTCTTACTGATAACCATTCGCACCTCACCCTCTCACCCCTGACTTATCGATTATTACGAACTTAGGCCTTAGTAAGCCCGGAGAGGCTGTGAATATTTATCAAGCTTAGTTAGAGCCGGATTCCAAAATAGTAGAAATACGGTCTTAACTAGCCCGAAGCGCTAGCGAGGGGTACTTCCCTCGCTAGCGCTTCGGGCTAGTTAAGTTGGAAGTCCTAAAAACTCACAGCCTCGGAGCGTAAGCGACGGGACACGGGGTAAACTATAAATTAGATTAAGACGAAAAAGGGCAAAGCTCTCAGGGATAAATTTATAGAGAGAGTTCTAAGAAGAGATCCCGTCGCTTACGCTCCGGGCTTACTAAGGGAATTTTTAATTTGATTCGACCCTTTTGCTACACCCAATGCATCATTCGATGGACGGATCCTATAAGCTGAAATACGATTCTATAGCCCCCTCATCCTTTGCACATCTGCAAACACCATTTGTACATCGCTAAATCTCAGCATCAACCGGCCCTCAACAAACCAATCATATCCCATTAATTTATAATCACTTAAGAAAACGTTCTTCATTTGGCACCTACCTTGCTTTTAGAGATCGCTGTCCTAAAAACCTTGAATGAATGGAGAGTCGTCATGAACAAAATCGCTAATAACGAAAGAACTGAATACTTAAACGGAGCTAAGCAAGAAGCTGAAGCTGCTGCCCTCAGCGCAATGATTCCCGGCATGATGATCGGCGGGATGAATATGGTTTTCAGCTGGTTGTTGATTCTAAACTTCAACGCGAGAGCAGACGCTGCATGGGGAATCGAAATACTTTGGGTAATGCTCTATCACGCCTTCTTACTCATTCCGATTGTCGGAATTATGTGCTGGGGAATGATAACGGCGACTAGGGAAAGCGCAGGCTCAGGCACCTTTAAGGGGATCCTCGGTGTGATCTTTAACATAGCCACTCCCGCGATTCCCCTCTACCTCCAATTCGCCTGAGGTAAAAAAATGAAGCTCTTCGATTTAATAAAAAAACTCAACTCAGAAAAAAAAGAACAAACCATGAATGAATTAGCAGAGCACAGCATTATTCCAAGGAATATCAAAGAGCCTAAAGAGTCCAAAATCGCCGATATCGCATTTTTGACTCCAGCAACGCTCTACTTCTTTTTCAACTTGGCTTGTACCAGTTTTTTACTTATGAAATTCTTGGACGAGTGGGAAGCTACTTCTAGCTACGGTTACCTTGCGCTCATGATCTGGGGCGGCATTGGCTTGATTGGAGTGGGGCTATTGACTGGAATCGGCGTCGTCATTAGCGCGTTCACCTTAGCCAGAAAGGGATCATTGCTGGGAGGAATCGCTCTCACCTTGAATACAATCGCGCCTTTTCTTCCCTTCGTCGCCATCAAGTATTTCTGATCGCTCAAGATTTTCGAATGAATGGAGTCTCAAATGCAAAACATGAAAGCAATCTCAGCCTTAGCAAATCAAAGAGAACAACTACGCTTAAAAAGGAGCAAGCTCTTATCCGATTCACTTAGCAGTGAGAGGAAAACAAATCTTAGAACTGACTTCTTCGCCGGCATCTATCTTTTTATTGCAATCGCCTTCTGTGTTGAGAGCTTTGTTTTCTCAAGCTCTTTATCACATAACTTCATCTCTGATTGGAAGAATGCAAATCTATTTCAATCAGTTGAGGTATTAATCAATTATTTTCGTATGTACTTACCTTTGGCCGCAATTACAGGTTTGGGATTTCTCGCCAGTGCAATGTTTCAAGCCCTGCGTGAGTCCGCCTTGGGCTACGCAGTATTCGCTCTAAATTTCCTCGCCCCCGCAATTCCGTTTATCATACAGAATTTTTAAAGATGCGTAGAACTCTCGACATTAACTGCAATTTTAAGTTTAAAAGAATTGAGATTATCAATGAAGAATCAAGATCGTCTTTCAATCACTGAAATTCTCAGCGGATGCATCCCGAAGTCAGATTCAAAGTACGGAAAGTACTTAGCTCAATCCCTTTGGGCGATCTTCTTGAACTTTCTGATCCTGGCCTTCCTATTGGTCGCAATGATATTCAGTCAAAGCTCAATGGTCTTATTAGTAGTGAGCACTTTTGGGCTTCCCTTTTTCCTCTTTGCAGCCCTGGGCTCAGCAATCATAGGCTTCATCACAAGTTTTATTTTCTTAATAAAATCGCGCTCTCTCACCAGTGGCTTTGTATTTATCTTAAGTATGGTCGTGCCTGCTTTCGTCACGATCGTCTCTCTTGGCCTGAGTTCTATTTGAAAGTAGTAGACCATGAACACCAGCGACTACAACTCTCCCACTCCGATCATCAATGAACTACCAAAGAAAGAGTCCTTCCACGCCCCAAAATCGTTTTGGATTACCATCGTTGCCATCGGCCTGAATCTATTCTTGGAAATTTTGTTGGTAGTCACTATTTCCACTGGAATTATTAAGGGCTGGGATGCCATAGCAGCTTACGTTTATGGATTGATGATCATCTCAGTAATCACCTTGGTCGGCTTTATATCCAGCACGATCTATTGGGTTAGAGCAGGCGATTTAAAAGGCTTCCTAATTTGGTTTGGAAATCTATTTGTTGTTGGATTCCCATTATCGATTCTTTACGCTATGGGGAACTTATAAAATGAATTAAGTGGCAAACAGCGAGTGAATTTTTTCGGTTAATGACGGAACCACCAGAAGACTATAATTCAATCCCACCGATTGAAACAGATCACCGCATTCCCAGAAATATAACGATTCCTTTTTGGGTTAGCATTGCCTCGTTAGCTTTCGGAATATTTACTCATGGAACTATTATTTTTTTGGCAATATTAAACGTTCAAATTGAAGACCCTCGCTATCATCCAAAAGACGGCTATGCAATTGGAATAATCCTCGCCATGATAATCGCAGCGATTGGATTATCATCGGGGATGATTTGTCATATGCGAACACGAAAAAAATCGATGCTGTATCTCTGTATCGCCCAAGTTGCTATTCAATTTTGGTGGATCTGGGCTTCTCTTATTGCACTTCTATTTCTACTTATTGAGTGGTGGGTTTACCGTTAAGTTAAAATATTAGAACAGGAAACTTGAGCAAAAATCCCAGCAGAATTTTCTAATTTATCGTGAAATAACTGACTTAAAAACGGTTATGAATTTAGGGTTTTCATCAGCCCTAAAAAACTCGCGACAAAGGGTAGTGAGATTTTTCTCAATCAGAGTTTTTCCAATGTGAGTTGGGGCCTCGAACCCCGGCGGAGAAATCCGCCTCTACCATGTATTCCCACTGGCATTCGCGAGTACCGAAACGAAAACTAAGAAATATCACGGCAGATCGAAACGACAAGGAAGTTTAGAGACAGTTCGATTAGAAGTCGAGGGCATGTAGTCCCTAAGGCATTCGTTTCAATCTACCATTGAATAACATAAATAATTCATTCTTAAGATCATGGCTGATCCGATATTTCAAACCCTGACACACCACAAAGATCCTAAGAAAGGGAGAGTTTGCTTTTGGATCTCAGCCATCGCATTAATTTTAAGCCTTATTACCCAGATTGGATTTGGATTAATTCTCCTCGGAATATTTCCTACACCTATCGCTTATTTAGGCGCCCTCATTGGCTTTTCCTTTATCTTGCTCGATGCAACTGTGGGAATCATCTTTGGCTTTATTGCATTATTTAAATCGAAAAGCCTGAGCGCTGGTGCGGTTCTCTGGGGTCACTTCCTAATCCATTTCTGGTTGTTGTTTCCTTCAATGTGGGGATGATTCATTACGAATATAAAAACGTGACGACAAGGGTTAAATGAAACAATTACATTACGTTGCTCTACCTTTGAGCTACAGCCACCTATGGTGCAGCTGGTGAGACTCGAACTCACAACCTACGGGTCAATATCCATGTAGTTCCATCAGCATTCGTCACAATTCTTTGCGTTGCCCCAAGTACCCACTTTTTCTTCAACCACCCAATGTGATCTGGGAAAGTTGAAGATCGAGTCGACAAACGGTCTAGAGACGTTTGGCTTTTCATTTCAATGTAGTCCCTAGGGCATTCGACTCGATCATCAACAAAACTATTACTTCTTGTTGTCTTAAACTTCTACTTCACCGCGCTTCAACTCTATAAGTTCTTACTTCGCATCTTTTAACAAGCTTCTACTTCTAATCCTCTTTTACTTCACCGCACATCTTTCAAAAGGGCAAACTTCTACGTCTATAAGGTTCAAATCAAAAAAATTGCTGGCCAGGGAGCTTGGGTATAAGGTGTTCAGCGATTCAAACCCCCCAAACCAGCGAGGAATAAGGTTTAGAAAAACGAGCTCTTGAAAATAGGTCAAACGGCTCAAGAGCTCATTTACCGAAGTGAAACCACTTCGGATCTTTGCTACAAAGCTTCGGCACATCGAAGCTTTTCCGAGTTAGGATCAACTCGACCGCGAATGTATGCTAAAAGCCTACATTTAGCGGAGCGAAAGCAAATCGCAGATTTGCTGAAGAGGTTGAGGCAAGCCCACTGGGGCTTGTCTCAACTTTTGCAACTCAGAGCCTTTGGGCATCAATAAGGTTCACCCAATGATTCTCAGTTGCGTTTCCACTCGCCACTTCGGCGATCAAGTTAAACACTTGATCCGAGAAGCCACCGACGTTGATGATGTCTTCTCGTTCCTTAGCTTGAGTGTTGGCGTAGGGTTGAATGTCGATACAGATCATTTTTGCCTCAGGGCTTCGACGCTTGAACAAACTCCACTCTTGAAGAGTTCGAGTCGCCTTTCCACCGAAGTGACCGTAGTAAGGAGAATCGATCCAAGACTCGTTATCGGAGACGTAGATCACTAAGTCACCCTGATCTTTTCTTCGGTTAAGAAGCGCCAACGGAGCTGAACAGTTGGTTCCGCCACAAGGCAAGCTCGCTAAGCGTTGAGCGTTGACGAGCACCCGTTCGGTCACATCCAACTTGAACTCGTAAGCACGAGACTCGAAAGGGATGACCTCCGTTTGAGGATTTTTCTTTACGAGTGCCGAAGCCAATAATGAGGCAACGTCAATACAACGAACAGCAGTTGTCGATCCACGGCGATACCCAGTAACGGGCGAATGCATCGATCCAGAGATATCGAGGAAAACATAAACCTTTCCTTTGATCTCAGGAACATTCTCCAAGGCGACCTCCAACGCATCTTCCAATGCTGAACGAATCGCATAAGGAACATCCGAACGCGCGCTTTGACTTGCGACCAAAAGTTGGTAAGGGAACACTTTGGCTCGACGAACCTTTTCAGAATCGCGCAATCGATCAGCCACCAACTTGGTGATCTCAAGGTCCTTAAACACATTGTGCGAAGCAAACGCGTTTAAGTTCATTCGAGTCATCTGCCAAGGAGCGTAGCGAGCGATTTGACGCCATTCCCAATCCGCCAGATCTAAGCTGGTTAAGAATTGGAAAGGGACATCGGGAGTCTCAAGCATTCTTCGATCTTCAGCATTCTTGTAAGCCTCAAAATCTCGAACCACTTGAGGAAGAGCCTCAGCGTCGTAGCTCCGACCTAAGAGGTATCCGAACAATGCTTCACGAGACTTGGTTTTTGGCTTGGGGTGAACCATCTTGATGATGTCCGCCAAAGAAGGAGTGTTTCCTACTGAGCCAATAAAGAGTTGCTCGTCAGAACGCTTCTCCAACCATTGAAGAATCATTCGCTTGGGCAGCGACCCCAAACTTCGACGCCCAGTGACTCCACTTCGAACAATTTGAACGAAGTTTCGAAGCATTTTGGGGTTGTCGATCACTCGATCGAAAACCTCAGCCATAAGGCCAGGTTGCTTTGAAGCCAAGTATGCGACCAGCAACGCGGGCAAGTCTTTCATGTACCCACGATTTCGAGCGTAGAGCGCCACCTTCGCGATGAACTCGGGTTCGATTTCGTTACACAATGCCAAGACTCGATCTAATTGCAATTGAGCCGATGCGTAGAAGGTTGAGTTCATACAACCGGTCACTGCGTACTGCGCCAGAGCGTGTTTTGGAGCTAAGCGGTAAGCTTGGCCCCCAGCCTCGTTGGCGGTGTCGGTCTTAGGAAGTTTTGAAACTAAAGTATTGAATAAGTCTTTATATGCCATGATTTGCCTCCGTTTCGTTTAGCCCCGAAGGGCAGTGATTTGCCTGACCGCGTCAGACGAGAGACTATAAAACACATGGCGTGCCACTTTTGATTCAGATTCGGACAGGATAAATCATAAAACATTATTAATTAATATCTTAAAAAATTAAGCCCCCCTTACCAGGTAGCGTTTCTCCCGCTACCTGGTAAGGGAATTGAGGTTAAAAATCCTAATTAAGTATAATTATTTCTATATATTTATATTTTTTTATATGATCAAATTTGAGCTATTTTCCCATCATCACAGACTTCAATTTAGTACTTTGAAGAATAAAACACCCTCCGTTACCATGTTTTAAAACTGGGCCTATTAACCGTATTAACAGCTGAACGAAATCGGGCACTCCAATGAAACGACTGGCAATCCTGACAGGATTCACCCTTTTAATTCTCCTCACCCCCGACCATCAGACTCAAGCCCAAGATGCGAGCTTCGTTCGAGGGGACTCCAACGGCGACCAAAAAATTAATATCACCGATGCCATCTTCACCCTTAGACACCTATTTTTGGGTCAAGCCATCACCTGCCAAGACGCCCTCGATGTGAACGATGATGGGATTTTGGACCTGAGCGATGGGATCGCCCCGATTAATTATCTTTTCTTAGGCGGGATGGCTCCGGCACAACCGTTTCCAGATTGTGGGAAGGACGAGACTGAGGATGAGTTGACATGCGAGGAGAATGGCAGATGCATATCAAGGGGGTATTATTTCGTTGGTCAGCGCTCGTCAAGCGTTGGTGAAGCATTAACAAGATTTAAGGATCATATTATTGATAATTTAAATACGCTTAATCCGAATGACGATTTTGCTGTCGCATTTTTTGATCGCGGCGTTCTGCAATTTCCTTCAAACGGAAACCCTGTAAAAGCTACCGAAGAAAATATCGCAACATCAATTGCTTGGATGGATTCAGTTTTTCGGGGTGGAGGTACTTGTGTAGGAAAAGGATTAGAAACAGTTTTTGAGTTCTCAAGTAAATCTGATTCAAAATCAAAATCTATTTTTCTGTTTCATAACGGGTGGGCAACGTGCCCAGGAAATGGAGGACTTGATTATCTCGACGAAGTATTGAGTAGAGTAAAAACACTCAATTCAGAACTTATTCCTATTCACTGCTTATATCCCCGCATTGATGAAATCCCACAATTCCTTATTGATTTAGCAAATCAATCTGGCGGATCTTACCTGAGATTCCTAGCAGAATAAGAAATTCATGACCGCTATAGACATTCGATTCAACTGCAGAAAGGGTGTTCAACAGGTCGAACAAAATGGAAACACCTTAACCATTAATGCCGACGAAATGATGGAGGGAAAACTTTCAATCTCACCTAATCTTGGCCCCTTTAACATCCAAGAATATGACCTCCCATCCCACCTATTAACTGAATTTCAATTCAGGAAGAATAATAAGAGCTACCTATATCAAAATACGATCTGCGCTGATTCGCTCTTTTTCTCCGAGCAAAACCAACTTAAAAGCTCATTTCCTAGTTTTTCTCCAGAGCAATTTACCCTCACAACCCTTATCGATGACCGAGAAACCATTTCAATTTCGATAGATGGCCACCAAAGCTTTGAAATTAAGCTAAAATACTTATCTGCAAGATTTCAATTCATGATGAAAACAGAAACATTGATCGTGTGCTGTCAGTTTATTGGCGGCAATTTAGCGGAGTGGAAAACCGTCTATTATCAAAGAGATTATTCTGAGTTACTCTTTCTTCCAGCTCACAAATTGCATTTATTAGATGGTGAACTTGAGGATGTGGAATATCAAGATGAAGATTATGTTCCGATCACAAGGGTGGATTGATGAACTACGTTAGGTTGTCTTAACTCTATCTGCGAACTGTAGGGGCAGGGCTTGCCCCGAAAACCATAGCCACCTTCACCGCTAATTCGTCCCGTAAAAAAAGGCCACCCACAAGGGGTGGCGCTACAGGATCAATTCAAATTAATTTAGCCCAAATTCTGGCGAATTTGGCTACAAGAATGCGACCGATCTATTGAACCTCACTCACCCTCATCCGGCGTCAAACCAACAACAATCGTCGCATTAGCCGCCAACTCACCGATTTTAGACTTGGGCATCTTTTTAAAATCCAACAAGAGGGTCGCCCGAGCTTTTGGATCTTTAACCCTTCGGAACAAACCGTCCTTTTCGTTGGCCTTCTTTTCGGCCTTGTTGTAGAGCTGGGTCGTCAATAAACGCTTCTTCCCCTTTTTCACGATGACATGGATATGTGGCGGGCGACCCGGGTAGGAAACGGGAAGAATCGTGCGGAAGTAAAACTCACCCTTTAAGCCCGTCAAGAAGCGACCGAAGCCCTGAAAATTCTTATCTTCTTTATCTTTGTTCCCCGATTTACTGTGAAGGTAAGCCCCTCCACTATCACACTGCCAAATCTCAACAACTGCATTCCTTACCGGATTGCCTTTAATGTCTAAAACTTTACCCGTCAGATGAGTGATCGTTCCAACTGCAGGGGTAATATTTTTATTGAGAATGATCAAGTCATTGTCAGTATCTAACGGAAGCTTGTCGGGATAGAAAGGCCCTTCTCCTTGAGGAGGCGTTTTGATTAATTCTTCTGCAAACAAACCCGGAGTGGTAAAAGCAGCGGCTCCTAACGCCATTTGACCCAAAAACAAGCGACGATCAGGGGAAAATATCTTTTTACTCATGTTTTACATCCTGTTGATTCACCAAGAATCGAAGGCCCTCGATTCAAAACTATTCCTTGTGATTAAAGAGACTTTCAGCCCAAATATCAGACCCTAAACCCTATTCTTGGCCCAACTCTGGCCCCTCGAATAGGGTATTACTCGGCTAAAGTCATGACCTTGATGACGAGCGCCCGGAATTCAATCTGAAGTACAGACTGAATAAAACTCACTTTCATTCGTAAATCTAATAATAGAGGGCTTTTTCAGCCTTTCCCTCAAGCCGGCCTTAGGGGTATTATAGAGGAATCTAAAACCACTGTCAGCGTACTAATTCTAGATCTATATGTGTCTCAAGGCATAACACTGCCGTTTTGTTGATCCAAACTGCGGTTGAATAGGTTCGTAATCTCCTACGAATCCGTGCCTTTTATTCCCCAGAATTCAACGATTGACGATTTGACTTTGAATCGACAAATCAATTGAAGCTCATTCTTTAATTGGGAATTCGAGGCATAACTTATTTATTAAGCCCGCTTAACTCCGCTCTAAGCTAACGCTTTGAAAGAGGGTATCGCTGAAGAAGGTCAACGTAATACGCATTCCAGAAGTCACCTGAAGCCACTCGCACATGGGTCTCAAGAGAAACTCATAGCGAATCAAATAGGCAGCTTCGAGAATAAGAAATCTCCACCGTTTCCAAAAATAGAACTGAGGTTCACCCATGGCGAAGAAAATCATTCATAAAGTTTCACGTCGTGATTTTATCGCGGCAACATCGACGGCTCTCGCAGCACCCCTCCTAGCTCCTAGTTCCGCATTAGGACTGGGAAATGCCATCGCTCCCAGTGAACGTATCACCTTGGGAACCATAGGTGTAGGAGGAATGGGAAGAGGAAACACTCGCGAATTCGCCCGCAACGCTGACTGCCAAGTCGTAGCCGTTTGTGATGTCGACAAGAACAACCTCAAGCGAGCTGCTGGCGAAATCAACAAGATTCAAAAGAACGAAGATTGCGCCACCTATAAAGATTATCGCGAACTCATCGGTCACAAAGATATCGATGCGATCTGTATCGCGACTCCTGATCACTGGCATGCTTTAGCCTGTGTAGAAGCTGCTAATAAGAAAAAAGATATCTACTGTCAAAAACCGATCACGCACACCTTCCGCGAAGGACAAGCCGTCGTCGAAGCCGTTCGCAAAAATAAAGTCATCTTCCAAACCGGTAGCCAACAACGATCGAATCGCCGTCAATTCAGAAAAGCTTGTGAAATCGTTCGCAATGGCGTCTTAGGTAAGATCAAAAAAGTTGAAGTCGGTCTCCCCACCGGTCACCAAAAACCACATGGTGATCCCAAAATTCAAGATCCACCCGCGCACGTCGATTACGACTTCTGGTGTGGTCCTTCGAAAAAACTTCCCTTCCGTCCCGCTCGCTTCCATTTCCATTGGCGCTGGAACCTCAACTACGGTGGCGGCCAGTTGATGGATTGGATCGGTCACCACAATGACATCGCTCACTGGGGATTGGATTTCGATAAGAGCGGCCCCAAAACCATTAAGGCTACGGGTTTCGACTACGCTAAGGGTGAAAATCGAGAAATCTACGACTCTGCCTGGAAGTATGAAGTCATCTGCGAATACGAAGGTGGCATCGATTGGAGAATCTCTAACCGATTCCGTCGTGGAGCCAAATTCATCGGCGAGAATGGCTGGGTCTTCGTCTCGAGGGGCGCCTTCGAAGCTTCCGATAAAAATTGGACCAAAGGCGATTTCAATCCTGGCGACATCAAGCTCTACAACTCACCGGAGCACCACAAGAACTTCCTCGCAAGCGTCAAGAGCCGCAAAGAGTGTATCTGCCCCGCTGAGACCGGTCACCGCTCGATCACTCCTGGCCACTTAGGAATGGTTTCTGAAGCCTTAGGCGGAAGAGTTCTAAAATGGGATCCGAAGAAGGAAACCATCATCGGCGACCCTGAAGCTGATCGTCTCCTCAAAGCCGTCAACTATCGAGGCCCCTGGGTGCTTTAATCGACCAGCTTTAAATAAAGAGATTTAAAAGCTTAAATTCACGAAGGTGGGTGAGAATTTTCTACGAGTTCTCACCCACCTTCTTTTATGCTGGTGGGTAGTTCCTGCTGCCTTTGTCGGAATTAAAATGACCAGAATTAAAATGAAACGTGACCTAAACAGTTTTTGAACTCTGTATCGATTTGAGTTTTATCATGGCTAAAAAATCGAACTCAAAAATGCGGCGCATCTTTTTCAGCACAGTTCTTCTATCCTTGGTCTGCGTCGCTGTCGTTTCTTATCTCTTTAAAGACAAAATTCACGCTCAATTCCTTCTCCATGATATTCGACAGGATCAGAGTCTCGTCAATGAATGGATCTTAGAAGAAGACATCTCGATTCCTCAATCAATCGCCCTGGCTAAGTTCTTCGAAACCTCTGAAGGTCGAACCTATTTACTCGATGAACTTTTAGGCGAAATGCTTGAGTCGCAAAAGCATTTGGGAACTATGATGGATTCTCAACCCATCTCCATCTTCTTTTACCAACCGAATGAACGATATAAAACGGCACTTCGAACCCGCTGGGGAAAGAGTGCAGAAAAGCGCTGTTGTTATAATTCTCTCCCTGCCGAGAAACTTTCAGTTTCGATTGAACCTTACCTTCAACATTTACTGGCTTATCCCATTACAAGTAAGAAGCAACCCGATCGAACCTACGTTTTTATGAATCCGGAAAACCTTCCTCAAGTGGATGAATTCTTTCCTCCCGAGCCGATCATTACAAAACGGGGAATGAGAATTACAGCCTTCGGATTCCGCTCTTCTGAAAAGACAAAAAAGTTACACTTAGACGAAACCCAAAAAGTCTCCCCTGAGAAGTTAGCTCAAATTCTCACCGATGTTCGAGCGAAGGGGATTCAAGATGGATCCTATTACATTCGACCCAAACCGAATGTGTAAGAACGACTCAATGTGTCCATCCATCCGTGTCACTCTTCACCTAATAGCATTCTTATTTGTAATCGTCAGTACAAGCGAGCTATTAGGTAAGGACCCCCCACCCAACTACCCCCACAGCCATCCCCTGAAAACCATTCAAAAGGATGGCTCAGTTCTAAAGATAAGAACTCTTAAGCAGTGGAAATTGAAAAGAGAAGCCATCCTCAAGGGCTTTCAAGCTGCTGCCGGAGCTCTACCCTCAAGAAAAAATTTAGGACCACTTCAACCCAAACTGAGCTTAAAGAAAGACTATAACTCTTTCTCGCGATGGCATCTGTGGTTGAATTCTGGGGACGGAGATCGCATTTCAGCGCATTTTTACCTCCCTAAAAATATCGCTGAGACAGACAAGCGCCCCGGGATCATCGCCCTCCACCCCACTTCTCCCTTGGGTAAGCGTATCGTTGCGGGTGAAGGCCCCCTCCCAAATCGGAATTACGCTACCGAGTTAGCTGAGCGAGGGTACGTTGTGATCGCGCCTGATTACCCTTCTTTTGGTGACCTCAAGAAGTTTGATTTTAAAAAGATCCCTTATGTTTCAGGCACGATGAAGGGCATCTTTAATCACATGAGGTGTGTGGACTACCTTCAAGCCCGTCCTGAAGTCGATCCTAATCGCATTGGAGCTATCGGTCATTCCCTCGGTGGTCACAACGCTATCTTCTTGAGCGCCTTTGATCAAAGAATACAAGTGATGGTCACCAGTTGCGGCTGGACACCCTTTCATGATTACTACGATGGGAAAATAAAAGGTTGGACGAGTGACCGCTATATGCCACTTTTAAATACGAAGTACCAGTTGGATCCAGATAAGGTCCCCTTTGATTTCTATGGACTGATCTCGACGATCGCTCCACGGGCCTTTCTTACGAGCTCACCCACAGGTGATAGTAACTTTGAAGTGAAGGGAGTACGGCGAGCGATGCCCAGGATTGAAGAAGTTTGGAAACTCTACAAGGTGAAGGATCAAGTTAAAGCGATCTATCCCGAGGCGAAACATGACTTCCCTCCACGGGCGAGAAAAGCTTCCTATCAGTTCTTAGATCGTGCCTTGAAATTTAAGCCAACCAAAATAAAGGTAGATCTCATAGAAGAGAACCTCTAAGCTACCTCGTTTAATTAACCCATACATATACTTTAGCCCAATTCTTAGAGTTAAGATGAGCGAAACACCATTAGAAGCCGTTCGGAGAATCATCAAAAGTTGTGTGTACGGTCAATTAGCAACCGTATCGGCAGATGGCACTGCGCCTCGAGTTCGACCTGTTTGCGCGTTCCTCCAAGACGATTTTTCAATACTCGTTCCGAGCCACAAAGACACGAGCAAGATCGAAGAAATTGAAAACAACCCCAACGTTGAACTTTGCTTTGTCGACAACGAACACTGGCAAGTTCGCCTTAAGGGAAAAGCAGAATTAGTGGAATCGATCGAAGAGAAAGAGCGATTGATGGAAACGACTTTAAGCCCCAAGCTCTGGCGAGGTTTCTTCTCAGAGGGACCTGAAGATGAACGATACATTTTGTACCGCGTTAAACCCGATTCGGCGGTATGGATGAAAGAGTGGGAATTGAAATACCGTACGGTGGATCTATCAGAAGTTTAGTTTTCCATTTCACGTCATAAAAAAAGCCCAAGCGAAAGACGCACCTTTCGCTTGGGCTTTTTTTAATGAATCAATTTCAAATTAAAGCTTAACTCAATTTATCTCGAACGCGTTCAAGGAGCTTCTTCGTCGCCGTGATGCCATCGACTTCATTTAAGCGACCGCCTTCATACTCAATTCCAACGTAACCTTTGTAACCAGCATCCAAAACAATCTTCATCATTTTGAAATAATCGGTTTTAGTTTCGTTACCTTTGTCATCGAAGTCGTGGGACTTGGCGCTCACAGCCTTAGCATAGGGCATGAGTTCTTTGACACCCTTGTAACGATCGTACCATTCGTTTCCACCAATTCTGAAGTTTCCAAAGTCAGGCAAGGTTCCACAGCGAGGGTGGTTCACTTGCTTCATGACTCCAGCTAACCAAGCTCCGTTGGAGGATAAGCCGCCGTGATTTTCAACGATCACATTGATTCCATACTTATCACCATATTCACTTAGACTTCGAAGGCCATCAGCGGCGAGTTTCATCTGCTCTTCGTAAGATCCCTTACTTCCAGCATTGACGCGAATCGAATGACAACCCAAGTACCAAGCAGCTACGACCCAACGGTGATGGTTCTCAACGGCTTGTGCTCTTCTTTTACTATCGGGATCACCCAAACGCCCTTCGCCATCAACCATGATCAGGAGGCTTTTGACCCCTTCACCCTTCGCGCGTTTTTTCATTTCGGCGAGGTACTTTTCATTGCGGGCTTTATCTTTAAAGAACTGGTTAACGTATTCGATAGCGCCGATTCCCAGCTTGCGTGCAGCCTTGGCATAATCGAGGTTATCCATTTTCTTTCGACCCCCACGACCAAAGAGGGATTTGTTGAAAGACCATTGAGCCAAACTGATATCGAATAGCTTTTTCTTAGAATCTTCTTTGATGGGATTTGCGTTAAGAAGAGTAGAACCAGTAGCTGCGGTGATGAGTCCGGCGGAAGATGTTTTGATAAAGTTTCTGCGATCCATTTGTCATCCTGATGGGTAGAACTTGATTTGACGGGGGAATTTCGAGTGGAAATACTTAATTTCTTTATATCAGGCCGGATCGCATGGAAACAAGCTTAAGATACCCACACTGGTGCCCGAATTTAAAAAGTACAGAAAACGAGAAGGCGCCAGAGGATAGAGTTTTGAGTTTGCTAGTGGGTAAAAGGCCGTTCGCTATACCGAACAAATGGTCAGTAGATATGACAAAAGTTCTGTATTCATAATGCCTTGCAGCATTTTTTGAGGATGTTAGGATTCTATATAGAGAGAGCAAATTGAGCTGCTCGTAGCTCAGAGATTATTTGACGCTCTCACAAAAAACCAAAATTCATAAGCTGAGTTTCAGATGAAAAACAACCGAATGCTCAGCCTGATATTAAATACAGCTGGATATTGCTGGGCCAATTAAGGTCAATTCGTTAAGGAAAATACATGGCAAATCAAAAACTTATCGACCATCTCAATCAAGCATTGAGCATCGAATACGCTGCTGTCGTTCAGTACAACCAACACAGCGCTTTGATCCAAGGTACCGATCGAAAGGTCTACGAAGGTTTTTTCACTGAAGCCAGTGAAGAAGCACGAGATCACGCTAAAAAAGTCGCTGATTGGATTGTGAACATCGGTGGAGTACCCACGATTGAAGTAGCCAGTGTTCGTCAAGCTACGGATCTCACCACGATGTTAGAAGTCGACCTTGAAACTGAAAAAGAAGCCTTAGCTGCATACCGCGCTGCCCACGCTGCCGCTGAAGATGCTTCTCCCATTCAGTTCATGATCGAAGAACAAATCATGGCCGAACAAGAAGACGTATGGGAAATCGAGAAATTTCTCTCTCAGCGTAACATCGAAATTTCGGGTGCTGAATCCGGTCAAAAAGCAGGCTAATTAGTTTCTGTTTAATAACAGGAATTCATCAAAGCACCCACAGATTTTGAAATAGATACAAAAAAACCCATTAAGGCTTATTTGATTTTGCCTTAATGGGTTTTCTTTTTTTTAAACTCACCGAAAGGTGAGAGGAATTAATCTAGCTTATTCGCGGGAAAGTTGATGACTTGAGCTGTAGACCTGGATTCGGTTTGAGTCCAATTCTCAGGGCGAACCAAATCTTCTTTTTGGGCCTTATTCGACTTATGCTCACAGCACAATTTTTTTAATAACGCTTCAACCTGTTCACCATCGAGTCGAATTGTTTTTTGGGGGTACCAACCGACTCCCGGCCCGAAGCTCATATCCTGAAGAAGAACGTAAGAAGAACCATCTTCTTCAAAAACACGGTTCACTTCGATGCGTCGGTTTTCTTCTCTGCCTTGAGAAGGCGCTGTCTCAGAAGACGCCACCCGTTTGGCAGCATTTTCATTCCACATGGGATTTCCTCTGTCGTTATTTATTAGCGGGACGGTCAGGAGCCGTTCTTAATGTAGAAAGGGCTGATTGTCCTTTAAAGTTTCATTCATTCACCAGATTCAAAGCGGGAGTGAACCCAGGCCTAAGGCCGTTCTCAAAAGGACCTCATCCCATTGGATCTGATTGAATTGACTCGATTTACGTGATCGATTCTGAACGGTGCTATTTCTGTGCCATTTACTGCGGGAAGCCTCGACCAACAAGGGGACCAGACAGCTAGCACCAGTTCAAAGCGCCAATCACTTGTTTGTATACCCGAACAAATGATTGATTGCAACAACTCAAGTGCAACATTCTCCCCAAAATCCCACCCAGGGTTCATATCCCCCCCTCCATCTCGCCACCCGAAATCAACTTAATACATTTTTATATAATATCTTATGGCATAATCGGTGATTAAGAACTTCTGGCTCAAATCCCAACCCAGGGTTTAAGAATTATTTTAAGCTCAATCCCAGTTCAAATAAAAACTGTATCAAAACAAAGCAACACCTCCCCTATCTACCCTTACCAGGTAAGACTCCATCTTCAATTTATTGGCAATATTCCGGTACTCGGCCGGGCGGGGCGGGCGACATTTTCCGGTACCAGGTACCGGAGTAGTGGGCTCGTAAATAGAATCCGGTTGGTAGAGATTTGGACCTCTTGGAGAAGATTTCCTGCGAGGAGCTGACGACTGGAGACCTTAATCCTATGCCCCGTTGACTAAATAAATTATGAGATTTAAACCACACCGAGATGCCTCAAAACAAAACAGTTCCCCTTACCAGGTAGCAGAACTAATCCAGCAAGGCTACCTGGTAGGGATCAGAGGTGTGAATTTTGACCCTACGAGTTAATTAATATTGAGTTTTGAGGGAGTGGTAGAAATGAGTGAAAAGAGGACAAATTCACCCCATTCACGTTACCAGGTAGCGAGAAAGAAAGGGATTACCTGGTAACGGGGATGGGCATACCCTGGGTTCAGTGGATTGTGCCCTAAGTCTTTTTAAATTTTTGAATTAACTCTTTTATAGCCATGGGTATAGAGATGTAGATGGCATCTTTGAACAAACTGGGCTGGTCGAAGAGCTTTTGACCCTCGTAGGTCGGAACAGAAGAGTCGTAAATCGAAACTTCCCCCGACTGTCTCCACAACACCCGACCTTCATGGTCGGTCAACGTCCCCTCTACCTCAACCCAAGGTCGAACCCCCGGGGTCAAAGTCCAGCGAGGCGCGTCAATTCCCGCTCGCACCTTCAAGTCTAAGAACGCTTCGCCCCGATCTAAGTGCCCCTGCTGAAACCCTGCCGGCTGAAGCTCGACCACCGGAAAGACTTTTAATTTTTTCATCCGGTTGAGCATCCGGTCTCGGGCGATTTCCCCAACAAAGATTCCCCGCCTCTCCATCCTCTCAGTAAAAGCCTCACTCATCGCGTCATACGCCTGACTCACTTGCCACATCCCAGGGGGAGTCAAAGCATAAAGAATTAATAGCTCTCGCGTGATCGGCATCGAATAGAGAAGGAGAGGAAAAGGATCATATCCCTCTAAGGTCCCTCCGTCATACTCAATTGACTCTTCCAGCCAGACGTCTTTTTTAATATAGACAGTTTGAATCGACAATCGATCCGCACGGGATAATTCCACCGTCGAACAACCGATAACGGACAGTCCGATTAAAGCTAACAAAATAGATCGAATAAGCGCCATGAGGAGCTCCAATATCAAGATAAGCATCCCTCTCTTATCTATTATTAATATCGGGCTCCCAGCTCCAAAGCCTAGCTAACTTCCTTCTAGTGAGGCCTGGATTTATTGGAAAATTCCATAATTCAAGCCCGAAGTGTCAACGAGGGTCAGCAAAGCGGAAAATAAATGGCGGCAAATTAGCTTAAAAAAGAAATCCCACGATGATCACAAATCCACAACGACCTGGAATTTCACACTCTTCGTTATCCCTCGCTAAAGCTTCGGGCTTGCGGGGCGCGAACTTACTTCAAAACTATAAATACAGTCACCTCATTCCAGCCCGACAAACTCTTACATTTCAACTCCCACCTACCGGTTGATGAGCCTGTTTTCAAGTGGTTTGATAGAGTGAGTGAAAAGAACCACTAATACTTACCCCATCATCAAATTCATCATGCAAAAGTTTAATCAAAGCCACCTTTTCCTTTCGGTTTTGGGTCTTCTGATTTCCCAACTCTTCCTTGGAACTACCCTGAACGCAAAAGACCTCCTTCAAGCAGTCAAGCTCCCCAAAAAAGTTAAACTGAAATTGAAGGACACCGAAGGAAAGGTAGTTAACTTATCTGCTTATAAGAATAAAAAAGCCATCGTCCTCGCCTTCAATGGTTTAGGCTGCCCTATCTCTGAACTTTACTCTCAGCGCTTAGAAAAGATTCACCATAACTATTCCGCAAAGGGAGTCGTTGTCCTAGGGGTCAATGCCAACCCGCAAGACTCGGTCAAAAAACTTTCAAAGTTTAAATCCGAATTCAAACTGAGCTTCCCCATTCTCAAAGACGCCCAACAAACTCTGGCACAACAACTTCAAGTCACCCGAACAACCGAAGTTTTTGTTTTAGACCCAAAAGGAAACACGCTCTACCGTGGTGCTGTCGATGATCAGTACTCATTAGGAAAACGATCTGTAGGATTAAGAAAAGATCGCCCCGAAAAAAACTACCTTATCGACGCTTTAGATTCAGCCTTAATGAATCGCCCAGTTCTTATAAAGACGACCCCTGCCATCGGCTGTGCCATTCACATTAAAAAGAAAGTAACAAAGGCTTCTACTGAGCTTACCTATCACCGAGACGTCGAACCGATCATTCAAAGTCGATGCCAAAGTTGCCATCGTCCCAATGAAATTGCCCCCTTTTCGCTTCTTACCTTCAATGATGTCGACAACTGGGCATTCATGATCGAAGAGGTGGTTGAGAATCGCAGAATGCCTCCATGGCACGCCTCGCCCAAACATAAGAATCACTTTTCCAACGATCGAAGCTTAACTGAAGAAGAACGATCGATCATCTTGAAATGGATCGAAGCCGGAGCTCCTCGAGGGAATCCCAAAGATGCTCCCCAACCTAAAAAATTCACATCCGGCTGGCAAATTGGAACTCCCGACGCAGTGTTTGAAATGAATTATGCCAACGATATTCCCGCAACCGGAACACTGAACTACAAGTGGGCTCGAATAAAAACAAACTTTAATGAAGACAAATGGATCCAAGCATCCGAAGTTAAAGCCGGCGATCGAAGCGTCGTGCATCACATCTTAGTTTTTGCGGTCGACCCCAAGAATCCTCGCGGCTGGCAACGTGAAACTCGCGGCGGAGCCCATGGTTACTTTGCGATCATGGTACCTGGTAGCGAGCCAACTATTTATCCCAAGGGAACGGCAAAAAGACTTCCGGCCGGCGCCGAACTCATCCTTCAAATTCATTACACGACGAACGGCAAGCGAACTAAAGATCGCTCCAAAGTCGGCTTCAAATTTACCGACAAACCTTCAAGAACAAACATCGTCAAAACGAAAAGTGCGGTGAACCAAGTCGGACTGATCATTCCTCCGAATGCTGAAGCTCATAAGGTTTATGCGAACTACCGATTTCGACGTGAAACTCAACTTCTCAGCTTACTACCTCACATGCATCTAAGAGGACAAGGCTTCAAGTACGAACTCCTCCTCCCTCATGAAGTGGATATCTCAAGCCAACCCGATTATTCAAAGCTCCCTCCTCAATCCTTATCGAGATTGAAGTTCGATCAACGAACGAAAAAGCTTTCTTATGTAGGAACGCTTCCCGAGGAAGTCTACAAGAAGTTAAAAGAGCAATACACTCAAGAGTCCGACCTCAAGAATCTCGAAAAATTAGCCTCCCAAAAGAAGACTCAAATTCTTTTAAATGTGCCTCTCTATGATTTTGGCTGGCAAGGCTCTTATGTCTTTAAAAAACCCGTCACTGCACCCAAAGGTGCGATGCTTTATTGCACCGCCATTTTCAACAACTCTTCAAGCAACCCTGCATTGACGAAGAAACAATATTCCAAGCCTGTTTTCTGGGGAAATCAAACTTGGAACGAAATGTGTATCGGCTACTTTGATTTTATTGAAAATTAATAGTAGTCGTCTCGCTCCGCGAGGCGGCCCCTCACGACGATAATTATCTGAAAATTCAAAAATGGTTCGATCGAGTATATTCATACTCTCATCGGTTGCTAGTCATTTCACAACTCTCTCAGAACCTCTTTTTAAATCATATTGGAGTTTAACTATTATTCGTGAATGCAAAAATCGCCCCGCGGAGCGGGACGATGACTTTGAACACCGACAACAAAAAAACGCCCCACGCGAAGCAAAGCTTCTCGTGGGGCGTTTTGATTTCGAAGTTCAGTTAATGATTCTTTAAAAAATCAGAAGCTGAGTACAGTATTTACTGCGATAGTGTTTTGATGATTGGACATGTTTCCACTACCTTCATCAAAGACTTGAGCATCAGCAACATCATGTCGGAACTCAAGACGAGTTAGAAGATTGCTGTAAGGTCTCCAGCCGAAAGTTAGCGTTACTTCGCTATACCTTTGAGCTAACCCTGAGCCTGTTGACAAGCCGACTTGGGTACCATCTGGATCCCAGAAAACTTCACCTCTTAGAGCGACGAAACAGTTATCCAGGCAACCTGTCCCCAGAGTCGCTAAATTAAAATTCGCAATAGCAGCAAAGCCATACCATTTAGATGACAAAATGGTGAAGTCATCGCCCATTCCCGTCATCGCGGTAGAATCTGTGTCTCCATTGGGATCGATAGTAGAGTTACCACTATTAGTTCCAATGTCTGCGTTTAAAGAGATTTCTAATCCAGCATCTGGAATTTTTGCGGTTGCGGTAAAATCTAATACGGCTTTATAAGATGATTCATCATCATCTTCTTCTGGACCGATGATTCCATTCAATGCAAAGCTAAACTCCTCACACGGAGCTAAACCAAATCCAGCCATGAGGCTTTTACTGTTATTGTTGTCAGCAGTGTTATCCCAACCATTGACAATACCAGCATTGTATGAAACCAGACCATCGGCAGCTTCATTACTAAAAAGAATACCGGTATGGGTGAATGGGATTGCTTTACCGAACAGGATTGAACGCGAGTAGTTCGGGTTAGCAGCACTATTGATAACCTCGCCACCAATGGTGGTCTCAAATTTACCAATCTTTAAGGTTCCACCACTAATTCCTGGGATTTCTCCAGGAATGAGTACCTGAATATTTGCGGAGGTGATATCGATATCACCATCGCTCAATCCAGTGGAGTGGATCCCTGCAGCGTCTTGACCTGCAGTTACAATGAACTCTGCACCAACGGGCATTTCCGCGGTAGCCCCTTTAGCAAGTTCGATCCTCACAGCATGAAGATCAAAGCTTGAATGACGGGTATCGAAAATTCTAAGCCTATTTTCTCTGCTGCGCGGATTATCGAAGTTGTATGTAAATGCAGTATCGATAAATCCGGCAACTGTCCAGCCGCTGAGAAGACCTCCACCACCGTGGTGGTCACCCATTTGTGATGATCCCAAGCTTGATAGGGCATTGAGATCTAAACCATTTCGTGAAGTTTCTTGCTGTTTAGCAGAATCTTCAGCAAAAAGTCCCGGGCAAGCGACAACCGCCCCTAAGATTAGAGCGAAAGATTGCAATAGAAGCTTTCGCCTTGTCGTTGACACTATCCTAAGCATGCTTCCTCCGAAAGAATGCAGACTAAATGAGGATCTCATTTCCCCTCTCACAGAGGAAAATCCTAAGAGCCTCTCTTCTTATAAACCCCCTCGAGAACTTCTCGAGGATCCTGAAAACCTTTTTCAGGTGACCAGGTTCTGAAGCGTTTGCGTTTTAAGACGAGATTCAATTTAGAAAAATCGAATCACCCCATGTTCTTAAAACCTCTTTTCCCTGTTTAGTCACAAGAATCAGAAGAGGCTTACCTCTTCGCGCCTAAATCTCGTTCTCTTTGAACAAAGATTACGGGCACTTTTGATTCCTGATCACTTATCGGCACTGGAAAATGGCGCCTTAACGATTTTATGATTATTTTTATGGGCTCCTTAACACTCTCTTAACCGAACCCCACCTTCCTGAAATCTCAGTTCAGGCCTATAGCCAAACCTCATTAAGCTTTAAACCAAAAAGGCTTAGGGAATCCAATAAGCGCCTAAAGCCCCTGTTAGAAAGCCTAACAACATACCTTGCTCGACCCAATATTTGTAAAGATTTCTTAATCTCGATTTAAAGTGGGCCCCCTCATCAGCACGCATCCACACATGTAAAAAGGGGGCCCCGCATCAAGAAAAGAGGTCTGTAAGACAAGAAACAGTCTAAGCTTAGATCGTTTCTCAAGGCTTGATTTCGGTAAGTGCTCAGAATGAAAGAGGAAGGAATGAAAAGTGAGCTTCGAAGTTTGGTAGGGAGGTAACTTCGAAGCTCACTAATGGGATTACTACTTATTAGTTGTTAGCGGGAACCGGTTGACCCATGACGCCAGGATCTTGGCTCTCAACACCTGAAGTTAAACCCATTTCATTAGGGTGATAGGCAGCCATACCGTGTTCGACGAGGTCGAGTCCGATACGCTCTTCTTCTTCAGATACTCTGAGACCGACGGTGTATTTAATAGTAAGGAAGATTGGGAAGGAGACGGCGAGGGTCCAACCCATGGCGACGAGTACTCCAATAGCTTGGGTACCCAGTTGAGCGGCACTACCACCAGTAAAGAGACCGACTTCCTTAGCGAAGAGACCTACTGCGAGAGTTCCCCATGCTCCACAAACTCCGTGCACGGAAATAGCACCAACGGGATCATCGATTTTGAGCTTCTCAATGAAAAGAACGGAAAGGACAACTGTGATTCCTCCAAGAAATCCAACCAACAATGACCAACCAGCTCCAATAGCATTACAGCCAGCGGTAATTGAGACTAAACCGGCGAGAGCACCATTCAAGGTCATCGAGATATCAGGCTTCTTGAAGAGAGTCCATGAAGTGATCATTGCACCAACTGCTCCAGCCGCTGCGGCGAGATTCGTTACAAATGCGATCGAAGCAAAATCACCACCTTTAATCGCAGTTGTACTTCCAGCATTGAAGCCGAACCAACCTAACCAAAGAACCAAGACACCTAAGGCTCCCATGGCCATGTTGTGACCGGGAATGGGTCGAGCTTTACCATTGACATATTTTCCGAGGCGAGGACCGATTACGATCGCTCCGGCTAATGCAGCCCATCCCCCAACGGAGTGAACGACAGTAGAACCTGCAAAATCAGCGAAACCCATACCTTCTAACCAGCCTGCCGCTGAACTTTCAGTCCCGAAAAACAAGCTTCCCCATGCCCAGTGGCCGAAAATGGGGTACACGATAATACAGATTGCAGCTGAATAGCATAGGTAAGCAACGAACTTTGTTCGTTCGGCCATTGCCCCAGACACAATCGTGGCTGCTGTAGCCGCGAATACCGTCTGGAACAGAATAAAAGCCCATCCAAATCCTTCTGACTTTCCAGCAGCTTCTGCGGCTGTTACCAGTTTTGTTTCAGAGGAACCTTCTGCGACAGGCACTTCGATGGATTCTATGGTTGGATCGAAGAAGAAACTGCTTGTTCCTATGAACTCATTTCCTAAACCGAACATCAATCCAAAACCAATAGCAAAGAATGCAATAGACCCAACGGATAAGTCCATTACGTTCTTCATCAAGATGTTGCAAAGGTTTTTAGCGCGAGTGAATCCACCTTCTACGAAAGCAAATCCTGCCTGCATAAAGAACACTAAAAATGCCGCAATACAGGTCCACAAGATATCCACATCATCAAGAGCCGCAGCTTCAGGGGCTGCTTCAGTTGTTTCTTGAGCACCAAGTAGCGCAGGAAGCGCTAACGTTAACAGCAATGCTAATTGACTGAGTTTAAAAAATTTCATGATGGCTTGAACTCCATTCCTCATGCGAATTGACTATTTTTTATTTCTTTAACTAAATTGCCCTAAACCGCAGCCGCCCCAACTTCGCCCGTCCGGATACGGACAACATCTTCAAGCGGGAGGATAAAGATCTTTCCATCCCCGATCTTGCCTTCGATGCCAGAGCGTGCCGCTTTAATGATGTACTCAACCGCTTTCTCTACGTCGTGATCTTCAACGGCGATGTCGACCTTGACCTTTTTGACAAGATTGACTTCATATTCATGGCCGCGGTATACCTCAGTGTGTCCGCGCTGACGTCCCACACCATGGGCATCAGTGACGGTCATTCCAAAAATCCCATTTGCTTGAAGCGATTGCCTCAAAGCTTCCAACCGAGCGGGTTGAATAATGGCGGTGATCAGTTTCATAATCAGCTCCGATTTATCCTAATGAACAAATAAAGTGCAGTGCAAATAACACAATTAATAACCCCACGCCCAATGAAAGCACACCCCTTGCCACTCTCCAAAAAACTTCCACATCCCCAACCCAGGGTTCACAATTAAAATCACATCTTTTTTATTTAATTAATCTTAAAAATTTAAATCGCTGGATCTGAACCGCTACCAGGTAACGGAATGGGACTGCTGAAGAAGGTGACCATCGCGTCAATGCACATTTATTAATCTCTTAAAAAGGGCGATAATGAACATAAATTAATCTTTTTGCAGGCCTAACCTTGGCTCAAAGCCGAACAAGTGAGGGAGGTTTTAATCATTGAATAGCAGGGAACAAGCTCAGGGTGAGGAACTCTGATTTCTGCAAGAGAGTGCCCTTTGGGCCCTAAGCAAGCATCAACTCAGGAAGGACGTGGAGAGCCTTCCCATCGAGAGGAATCGCCCAAATCGATCTCGCCCTTTTTTATTAAATTCTGGCTTTGAATGAAGCGCTTGACCGAGCGTCAAATGTTTTAAAAATAGCGATATTCTGGCCCCTTGCAGGCTTTAGATGAGTGTTCCTTGAAGCTATAATAGATAGTTAATCTATGAAGGGCCTCTGAATCAGACCTCCCCTCAATATTCACCGAACTATTTCACTCCTTAGCTCAAATCTCGTATTGAGAGCAAATCAAAAGGTTAAGTATGACCATGTTTTTACGTCTTTTATTGATCGTAGCTGTCAGTCTTTCAAATTCTTGGGCGCTGGCTCAAGACAAAGACGCTAATAAGGATCAAGCCTCCAAAAAAACCGCTGGAGATTCTAAAGAGGCCAAAAAAGAAGCCCCAAAAAAGAAAGCGCCTGACAAAGGCAAAAGCATCCAGGCTAAAAGCCGATCTAAAAACCAGATCCGCCGACTCTTACAGAATTCAAAACTACCTAGAGCCTGGGATGTGGCATGGGCCGCCTATCACAATTCCAAGCATGCCGATGATAAAGATTTACGCGCATACGCTGCCTGGGCCATGGCCGTCATGAAAGGCCTCTTGGGCGTTAAAGGCCTCGAGGGAGCTAAAGAGGCTAAAGATTACGGCTGCTTGGATTGGTTTGACAAAGCTATAGAAGAAGGCTGGTCGAATCCCTTCACCTTTGAATTCGCCTCTCTGATTCCCACTGAGATCCGTCAGTCAAAAGAGTTCTTAGAACGGGTCAACAAGCTCAAAAAGCAGTTCCGAGATCAACAAGCCAAAGATATCGAAGAAAAGCTTAAGCAAAGCCTCGCCAATAAAGATGCCTACACCATTACTAATCTACCTAAAAGCCTCTCTGACAAAGGTGGATACTCTCCCGATGAGCTGAAAGATCGCCCAGTAGCACTCGTGATCACCAGAATCCATCACGAAGGCATGACCGAAGTCGTCGACACCATCAATAAAGTCGCAGAGAAAAGCGAAAGCACCATTCCGGTCAGAACGCTCTTCTACCAATACTTCAAAGATGACCAAGAAAGCATCAAGCAAACCCCTGAATACGTCAAACACCTCGGCCTAAAAACGAAATATGGCATCGTCGATCGAAGCTTCGTTAAACCCCTAGAGATCCCCTTCTTCCCAACGACCCTCTTCATCGACAAAAACGGTAAGGTTCTCTATACGCACAATGGTTTAATCGATGAACTCTTCTTTAACACGATTCTCTCTTCAGTGATTAAAGCAACCGGCACTAAAGCCGCTGAAAATGCTAAAGAAGAATCCTCTGAAGAGGCTAAAGAAGAAGCCGAAACAGAAACTGAGGAAACCAAAGAAGAAGAATCTGAAGAAGCAGAAGAAAATGAAAAAGCTGAGGAAGAAGAAGAAAACGACGAAGCTGAAGAAGAAGCTGCTGAAGAAGAAGCTACTGACAACTAATCTTCTTTAACCACTGACACAAAATAAAAAAAGCGGCGAGAACTCTTAAGAATTCTCGCCGCTTTTTTAAATTCAATACTTAGAACTTTTTAGATTAAACGATCAAGTGACCTTTTTATCCTTGGGAGGAGCTGCTTCCAGCTTTTCAGTTTCCTCGACCGATAGGTCAGGCCACTTAGCCCATTCTTTATCCCAGCTCTCATCAAAGAACTCACTCCATTTAACAGTGCGCCCTTCTTCCATTGCGATGTTCGCCATGATATCAGGAATCGCTCCCCAAAGACCGACTTTAACGTTAGCCGAAACGTGGTAATCCAATCCCTTCTTAGCTCGTCGAATACAGTTTAAGAAACTGTTCAAGGCTAAGAGTGTTTCTTGGGGAGAGTGACCACCTGGAATCTTACCGATGAATTGAGTCCAATCGGTACGATCATATTTATTTTCAATGGCTTCATCACTTGGAGGCAAGCCTTTGCCTACGCCGACAACCGTACTCCCTGAAAGCATGATACTCTTTTGGTGAGAACCGAATGGGTTGGTTCCTTGAGCAATCTTGTCAGGCTTCTTAAGAACTTTCGCTTCTTTCCAAAAATCACCTCCACCCAAAGTAATTTGGATGGAACCTTCGTCACCGAAGATGATTTCTGAAGGTCTTAGTAAGGAGTTCATCATGATCGACATATAGCTAAATCGCGCAGGGAACTTGGTAGTGTTTCCTTGAGCATCTTTTTTAGCTTCAAAGCGCCATTCTCCATTGGCGTCTTTAACGTGTTCCTTCCAATCGTTCATGTAATTTAAAATCACGTGAACGTTGTCGGTGGTCGTACGATCATCTTTATAACGAGGATAATCTTGACCACCCATTCCACACACGGATTCAGGATGCGTTCCCAACAACATGTTGATCACATCGATTTGGTGACTCGCAAACTCACTCATCAAGCCACCATTGAATTCTTTATAGAGTCGCCAGTTAATAAGCTTTTCTAATTCAGGTCGTTCACAGGGACGACGAATTTCATCGTTACGATTCCACTGAGCTCTCGCGGCGACGACATTACCGATTCGCCCACCCAAGACCATCTCTTTAACCTTGCGGTACATCTTCGAATAGTGTCGTTGATGCCCAACTTGAAAAACTTGCGTCTTTCTTCGTTCGGTGGCCAAGCGAAATAAGTCTTTACATTCGCCGACAGTGTAAGCCATCGCTTTTTCACAGTAGACCGACTTACCCGCCTCTAAAGCGGCGATCGCCATCGGGCCGTGTAAATATTGAGGCGTTGCGATAACAACCGCATCCACATTGGGATCGTTGATCACGTCACGCCAATTTGGCGTTCTTAAAGGAAGATTCTTATTTTCAAGATAAGCGGGATCTATATGACGGTTATTGGGCTTATTGATCTTTGCGAAATCTTGAACGTTCTTTTGCTTCTCGATCTGCATCGACTCCCGTACATCGCAGATATGAACGACCTGTGAGCAGGGAACTCTCAACATCGCTCTCAAGAGCGCGCCACCCCGGGCGCCGATTCCGATGAAGCCCACCTTTACGGTGTCGGCCTCGGGATAAGGAGTGTTATCGCGAGAGAAGTAGTAAGATAAACCCGTTGCGACTCCGGCAGCAGTGAACGTGGAGTTGCTGATAAAACTTCGCCGGGAGACATCATTAGAAGCCATGCTTCCTCCTTTGTACCTGGACTTACTTTCGACAAGAAAAATAAAAGTCGCAGGGACGAAACCAAAACACCCATCGGGTTATTTGGTTCAATTATCTAGTTGTTAAACCAAAGCTTCTGAGTTCATAGAATTCAAAAGCTTTATTTCTGTATTGACTGACTTAGTGTCGATGAATTCACCTTGGATCCTTCATCGGATGAGATTCCAGCCAGGATCGCCCGAGTAGAGTTCGGTCGATTTTAATCCTCCCCAGCTCGAGGAATCTTCTTCGACGACTAAAGCACTCACCCGACCAAAGTCAGGCAAGACTTCTTCGCCATTCGTTCGCCCTAAGACAAACAGTGCTGTCGAAGCTGCATCCCCCTCAACAGCCTTGGGGGTCCAAACCGTCACCGCTAAACAGCTGTCTATCGGTTGGCTCGTTCGGGGATCGATGACATGACCGTAAGTTTTACCGTCATATTCGAATTGCTTCTCGTAGACTGCCGTCGAGGAGATCGCTCCCGATTCAATTTCTAATTCAACTAATGGCTCATCGGGCTCGAAAGGATTAGCAACGCCGATTCTCCAAGACCTCTCTTGAGGGGCTTGCCCCCAACAGACGATCGTGGATCGGCCACTGATCAATGCGCCTGAATGAACACCGAGTTCTTGAAGATGCTCGACGACTCGATCGACGATCCAGCCTTTGCCGATAGCTCCAAGATCGATAGAAACACCCACTTTTTTAAAGGAGACCGTTGAGTCTTCTTCAAAAAGTGAAACGTTTTCAAATCCGCAAATCGCTCGAAGACTTTGGAGCTCTGATTCAGTGGGCACTCGGGGGTGACCCGAATCAAATCCCCAGGCCTGCATCAGTGGGGCAATACTGGGATCAAAAGTGCCTCGAGACACTTCCCAAAATTTCTTGGAAAGAATTAAGAGCTCCCAAAGAGTGCTCGAGACTCCCACTCTTTGGGATGCAGCCAGTGAATTCATCAACGAGACTTCACTGTCTGGATCAAACTTTGATAACTCTTCTTCGTACCTTTGCATCAGGCTGAAGGCGGAAGAAGCCGCAGAATCGAGATCCTTACCCTTTAGGCCAGGATTCGAATCTGCGTCGACCAGGATCAAGCTGTTCCAAGTACCCAGCATGGATTGCTGGTAACTTTTCACTGAAGCGAGTGAACTGTAGTTCTCCCAAAATCTATGATTGGAGCTCTCTTCGGATGAAAAGTTCAAATCTCAATCAGCACCTAGTCGTCTACGAGAGAAATTAGAACGCGACGGTATCTTCAGTGGCTTCATTGTTTTCACGAGCTGTTAAGAACAGTCCGATACAAATGAAAGCTGCAAAAATGAAGTCTTGGGCCGTCGTGGCGGTATCTCCGATTGCGTATTTTCCTAAGCCTAAAATCACCATGTAGAACGCGGATGCTCTCAGGGCGAATCGATAGGCCAAACCCGTGAGGAGGCATATCGACAGTATTAAGAGGATGAAAGGCATGGAATAGAGGAACCACTCGACAAATCGCATTCCGATAGGAGCACCGATATTGGCGTTGAGGGCCTCATTTTTCTTAACGGGAAACGTCGCCCATTTAAAGCTCATCCAACTGTTTTCATAGGGAGCTTTTAAATCGGTGACGAAGTGCGTAAGACTGGATTGAAAATAGGCCGTAGCTGATCGATCAGGATTGTCTGGCGGATCTTTCCGGTCGAAATAAGTAAAGATATTTAATGCAGCAATCAGGAACATCATTCCGAATGCAAAACGCACGGTTAAGGCGATCCAAAATCGCTCCTTGTCGCGGTTACCGAAAGTCATGAAGCTCTCCTTTGAGCGAATGTTGGGATCTTAAATCCAAAGAACAAGATCAATCAAACAGACCGTTGTGATTAGATTCTTAGACTTTGGAGTCAAAATCCTCACTCATCTTTTTAGATAATGAATCGTTGAGTTCAACGATCGTTTTCGATCTTTTCCGATGAGAATCTTTTTGTGATGGACGTAAGTCAAGTCTTTCTCAGACACCAATGAGACTCCTTAAGAACCAGATGAATTCTCCCAAGTAAATGACTTGAGGTTCACCCTAATTCCTTCTTAAGGGAAAATGGTGAGGCTGAGAGTGTCCCCCAGAACTCCCTAATTCTCACAAGAATGAAAGAACTATGGATTGCGGTGTTCTTCTTTAGAAGAGTTCCTCGTTAGAAGGGGTAAATGCCAAACATGCATTTTACCGAATCATCCAGGCCAATAAAACCCCTCGTTCGGAACCGAACGACGAGAAATTTAGGGTTTAGCCCAATTGGGCTTTCCCCTGGCGCGTCTGAGCTTGATTTTTTAATCAGCTTCTAAGGGTTAGACCGCTGAAATTAAAGATTGTTCACTGGAAATCGAGGTTCTTCCCCGCGGAGAACTCGAACAACATCTTCAGCAACACGGGAACAGCCGATGAGACTTTCACTGCTCTGCCCAGCTCGATGGGGGGTCAATATAACGTTGGGCATCGAAAGGAGCGGATTGTCGGGGTTGGGCGGCTCTTGTTCAAAGACATCTATGGCAGCTCCAGCGATGGTTTGACTCTTTAAGGCTTCGATGAGAGCTTCTTCATCAACTACAGGGCCACGGGAACAATTGATGAGCCGCGAAGAGTCCTTCATGAGCTGGAACTCTTTATGACTAAAAAGCTTAACGGTTTTTTCTGAGAGGCTCACATGCAGAGAGATGTAGTCGCCCTGGGCTAAAACCTCCTCAAAGGTACAAGCTTGGACTCCCATTTCCGATTGAGTTTCTGAAGGAACCGGCACGGGATCATAAAAGATCACGTTCATCCCGAGGCCGTTTTTGGCGATTTCAGCCAGGCGTTTCCCTGTATTGCCGAAACCGATGATCCCCAGGGTTTTCCCTTTAAGTTCAGCGAAGGGAGCATCGGAACTGTGACGGAATTTTCCCTCGCGGACATTTTTATCCCCGATGATCAAATTTCGAGAGAGTGCTAGCATAAGGGCCAGGGTGTGTTCCGCCACGGGCTCGATGATCGGGAGAGGAGTGTTGACCACTTGCACGTTGTGTCGAGTGGCCGCTTCGAGGTCGATATTGTCGACCCCGACCCCCATTCGCCCGATGACTCTCAAATGAGGACAAGCCTGGAGGAGTTCTTCATCGAATTGGACGTAAACCCCTGAAACCGCACCATCTGCGTCTTCAAGCTCTTTTTTGATGAGATCGACGGCTCTCTCTTCATGACAAATGACCTCAAATCGAGCTTGATGGAGCAAATCAAGCTGAGGTTTTTGAATCTCACAGAAGACGACGACCTTGAGTTTCCCTCGGCCCGAGCCTGATTCATTTTGTAGCATGGCTTAATCACACATTTAATTAACATTATTTACTTAATCAGTCGAAACTCCCCCACACCCGCTACCCGGTAAGCCTTCCCCAACCCGGCTTTTCTCCCCTACCTGGTAAGCCAACTCCAGCCCAAAATCCGCCAAAATCCGCTACCTGGTAGCGACTTTACTTATTAAAGTCGAATCTTTATCCGCTACCTGGTAAGGGGCTATAATTCACTCTCCATGATCAAGAAACAACCTAAATAACTAATATTAAAAAACTTACAAAAACACCATCTTCCTTCAAACTGTTACCTGGTAAGGGTTGTTCCCTTGTTCCCTAAGGGTTGCTCCCTCAACATTGACGCTACCAGGTAGCGGTCCAAAGGTTGAAATCTCTAATAACTGGAGCTGGAGAATACGGTTACCTGGTAACGGGAAAGGGGACTGAGCTACTTCAGAAAACGCCTCAATTCAGAGCAAGCTCACCTTACCAGGTAAGGGTCTTCGGGTTTGAACTTGTTGGATTGGGCGAGGGCATTGTGCCTCATTTTAAAGCTCCCCTTTAGCTTCTCTCTCGAGGCTCCGGTAAAGGTAGTCGAGGGCATCGTTTGAAAAAACTCTCCAGCTGGAGGCTAAAACGAGCTGATAGACTTTCGACCTCGGGATCTTCAATCGCTCGCCCATCAACAATTCCTCAGTCCCTTTTCTCAGTAGCGCGAGGGTCTCTAAGCCGATCAACAGGGGCCAGGCACAAGCCAATCTCAATCGTGGAGTTCTACGCGGTAACTTGAGGGTATACCTCCAACCCGCTTCAAAGTGACCGAGAGTTAAATCCAATAGATCACTGTATATAGGCTTAAGTTTTTCAACCAAGTCTATTCGAATCGAGGGAGTTTTCCCCGCCTCAACTCGCAACCCCTCTTTCAACTCCTGGGGCTCCAAACCTTGAGCCTGAAGCCGGTCAAACGGGATGTAGCACCTCCCGATCCGAAGATCCTCGGGTAAATCCCGTAGGACATTCGTCATCTGGAGCCCTTTCCCAAATCGAATCCCCTCCTCTAAAAACTCCTCACGCGTCAATTGCCTCAGGGAAGAAACATGCTCCAATTGCAGATCGGTCCAAAACTCACCGACACAACCCGCAACAAAGTAACAATACCGATCGAGATCCTCATCGCTTTGAAGCCAGGCCAATTTCCCCTCTTGCTCTGCTTCCTTCTCAGAAGGAAAAACCTTCAAATCTAAAGCCATACCCTGCGTCAATGTCGTCAGGAGCTGTTTAAAGATGGCTTTATCACGAGGCGAATAGCCTGAAAAAATCTCAAAACACTGTTCTAAATTTTCTAAAAGATCCTTCTCGGCAGGAGAAAATCCCTCCCCCGTCGCACTCTTCGCCCATTCCAAAATAGGTTGAATCGATGAGCTATCAGGTCCAGATTCGAATTGCCCTCGAAACAACTCCAAAAACTCCACTCGCCTCTCAGGAGGTAAGACCGCAGTATCTGCAATCGTGTCCGCCGCTCGACAAAAAAGGTAGGCCAGCATCAGTTGCTGGCGCATCGACCGTGGGACCACCTTCAGCGTCAAATACACCGACCGACTGGTCGCGCGTAAAATGCGGTCTAAGTTTTCAGGTAATTGGTGGGGAGCAAATTCGGATTTCACGTATTTTGTAGTCTCTAGTCGTCGGCTCACCCCGTGAGCCAGAACTTAGGCATGTCAATGCTTTAATGTTCCAAGAGACTCTTCGCGTCATACGTACTAAATTCTTAGTACGAAAGTTAATTTCATTGTTAAAGCCGGCTCAGAGGGTGAACCGACGACTTTCTTTGAACTGGATATGAAACCCGATACCTGAAAAAGCATCAATGTCACCAAGAAGAATTAATCAACATTTAGTCGAATCTGAAGCCGATGAGAACCATGAGCTTTCGCCGAGAAGTTCGCCCTGTTAAATCGACTAGAACTATTTATAATTCAATTTGATTAAAACCAAAATCCTCAGCAACTTTCCCCTCAGGAGCCACCATTGAACGCCACTGCGAACCATCGCCCAACCCAAGGGAATTTCATCGATATCTTCCCCGGCCTCGCGGGCCTACTCATGGTGAACTTTGCATTTTTTGCGCTCGAGTGGATCATGCACGGCAAGCTTCCCGATCAAATTAAAGCACAGGTCGGTCAGGGTTTTGTCCAAAACATTCACCCCGATGTCACCTACGTTTTGGGCTCTGCCTCCATGAAGGAAACGCTTACGGGTCAGTACTGGAGAATCATGGCTGCCACCTTTCTTCACGCTGGGTTCCTTCATGTCGGTATGAACTGTTATATCTTGTTTCAAATGGGAAAAGTGTTAGAACCCCTAGTGGGGACGGCCCGATTCCTCTCTGTCTATTTAATCAGCGGCTTCATTGGTTCAATCGCCTCTGTCTGCTGGCGATTTGGATCGATTTGGCTCAATGTAAATGGTCATCGAAGTTACGATTACTTCACCATTTGGTTCACAGATAGAGCTTACTCCATGTCCGATGTCCTCAGCCAACTCCCTTACGGACTTCCTGGCGCCGTGGGGGCTTCAGGTGCGGTCTTCGGGTTGTTTGGCGTCTTACTCGGCTACAGCTTTCGACACAAAGATAAAGATCTGTTCCGCCAAATTGGTTTCAATATTGTCATCATCGTTCTGATCTCAATGGGAATCGGCGGAAGAGTTAACATCGATCACGCCGGCCACATCGGTGGGCTTGTTGCCGGAGCCCTCCTCGGCTATTTCGTACCTCGGTATACGACCAGTCAAACGACTCAAAAGTGGAAAATCCCCTGCCTCCTCACCACTGGGCTGACGGCAGTCTGTTTGGGATTCGCGGTCTGGAATCACTTTAAAGATCAATTTCAATAATTTCGTCAATAATTTCGGCCGAATCCCCCCGTCTTCCAATCAGCGAAAAAGCATCAAAAACTCGGTACATTCCCGAGTTTTCCGCAACTTTAAAGCACAATTGTTAAAAATCGCTTTGTCTGGGATGCGACTCCCCCTATCATCAATTGAATAAAGAGTTTGGGGCTAAAAAAACCGGTTCAAATCCCAGCTGAATGAACATCACAATCATCTACTTAGCTGGGCACTCAATCGGACTCAAACCTTCTGCTCCGCTATCGAGAAATCAGCCAGACTTAAAACATTGATGGGCACGGGCCCTCACTCACTTCTGATGAGTCAAGTGAGAGATGCCAAGAAACGAATATCCTGCTTTCAGTTCTTTATTCATGCGCTTTCATTTTACGAAACTCAAACGTGCTGAGCTTTCAATTCTAGCGGTCTGCTTTTTCCTTTTAGGAATCTCTTTAATTGATTCGCCCAATATTCATGGACAGGTAAAAGCAGAAAAGAATCCTCAAGATCCCCACGGAGATGTTCCGCACGATTACCGAGGACCAGCAATCGCTAAAACCGACCCCAAAAACCAAATGGTTTTCACTCGAATCAATAAGCTCTTTGAAGAAAAGAAATGGAATGAAGGATTAGAGCTAATCGATGAAACTCTGTCTCGAACGATCAGTCCCCAATCCGAAGAAGAAGAACCTGAGCCAGAACCTGAACCTGAAGCTAGTGATGAAGATATCGTTGGCGGAGGTTGGGTCGGAGGAAACTTCAGAGCCTTCCCCATCTTCCCTGGCTTCTTCAATGAAGAAGAAGTGGAGGACGAAGTAGAGATCAATGTCGATTTAGATAAAATCCAAACCTTAGTTCACTCAGACGATGGAATTCATTACCTTCCAGTCGTCGATTACATTCGACACTCTCTCGAAAAACTCCCGACTGAAGGTCAGCAAGTTTATCAGGCCACCTACCACCCCCCGGCCAAGCTGGCTTTAAATACCGCATTAAAAATCAGCTTTTTAAAATCGATTCCCGAGCTGAGAAAAGTTCATCTCCGCTACCCTCTCACCCTGAGCGGCCGATTAGCCTTAGAGCATGCCGCCAATCGATCCTTCGATGTGGGACTGATCGAACAAGCTAAAGAAGTCTACAACTTTCTAATTTCAACGGATGAGCAAGCCCAAAAAGCTTTCCCTGAAGAGGAAGATCAAGAACAACTTCTCAGCCTATCATTGCTTCACTTAAAAGTGGCTCTTTGCTCCGTTTTGCTCGATGAAGTTCAAGAGACTCATTCTGCACTCAAAGTTTTAGAAGAAAAATTTGCCGATGCTATTTTCACTTTGGGAGGGCAACCTCTTTCAGGTCATCAGCTTCGGGAGCACGCTCTATTTAAAAGAACACAAGATCGAAGCCCCACTTCAGAAGCATTCGAATGGACGGGGCCGACCGGCCGACAAGATCAACGATCGTTAAACTACACTGTCGATTCAAAAGCTCTTCTAGGGGCCAAAGCCGAATGGGTCTTCCCCTTCGAAGGAGAAACTCCAGAAGAAAAAGATACCAAGCCTCCTAGCATTCAAAAACTTCTACAGTCAAAAAAAGCACAACGAACGAGCTTCATAAGTCCCCCCATTCATTTAGGAAGCCAAGACGGCTACATTGTCGTTCGCTATAAAAACGACCTCTACACATTAGAAGCCAAATCTGGCAAGGTCGCTTGGCAAGTTCAAGTTCACGACGGAAAAATTCAACAACCGACGAACAACTATTACTACTATTCCTACCGAAGTAAACCCCATTCAAGATCCTCTTCCGTCACTCTCGCAAAAGGATCGATCATCGTTATCGATACGGATGGTTTTCCTAATTACAGAAAGACAAAATTCACACCGAATAAAATCGTTGCCTACGATTTAAAAACGGGAAAAATCCGATGGCACATCGGGGGTGAAGAAGAAGAAGATCCCATTTTAAAATCATTCGTTTTTGTTTCTCCTCCGGCTCCATTAAAAAAGGGAGGCTGGGTAGCCCCAGCGATTCATAACAATGCCGTTTTCTTGATCGGCCTAAGTGAAAAAGGGAAGAAGCAGTGGATTACGCGCCTTCATGATTTTGGGCTCAACAACTGGCAAGCTATTTTCTATCGAGCCGAACCTCTACCCAGCTTGACGATCGATGGCGATCTTGCCACCTGCAGCTTGGGCATGGGAATCGTGAGTCAAGTCAACACCCTAACGGGAAAACTTCGTTGGTGGACTCGATACCGATCTTCAGCGCACGTTCAGTTCAATCGCTTTAAACGTGAACGTTTGATTTCGGTCGGCGATGCGATCGTTTGTACTCCTCTCAACTCGAAAGAACTTTTTGTTCTCGATAAATCCACCGGGAAAACTCTCTGGCGAAAAAACATCGATAATGGACAAGCCTTTGTTCTAGGCGCCGATGAAAAACGAATTTATTGGGGCAATAAAACCATTCAGGCACTTTCACTGACAACCGGCGAACCCATTTACGAAACTCCGGAATTCGATGGATTGAGCGGAGGTGGATTCGTCACCAACAAGAAAATCTTTGTCGCAGTAGAGGAAGGCTTAGTTGTTCTCGATAAGGAATCGGGAAAGGAGATCCAAAAACTCGGCTGGATCGATTCTCGCTTCCCCTCACCTCGTCCAGGAAACCTCGCGCTAACTCATCTTCCAGAAGGCAGCCAGAATCAACACCGCTTAGTTATTTCAGGCAAGTGGGGTATTGCTTTAGTCGAGCCTTTAGAAACGACTCGAAAAACCATCGAGGAGGCAGGAGATCGCAAATTCCTCGAAAAGGCTAGATTGTTAGCCGCAGAAGGAAAATTCGAAGAAAGTTTCAAATTAGGGGAAAAAATACTATCCCAAACTCAATCCGAAATCACCTTAGCTGAAGTCAAAGCAGTCTTAGCCGACACAGCGCTCAACTCAACAAGCCAACAACGCCCTGATTCTCTAAAGAGACTCCTCCAATTAAAAAAAATTAAATGGACGGATGACGAACGACTCAGCCTCAATTTAGAGATGGGTTTATCATTAGAAGAATTGAATCCTCAACAAGCCTTTGAACACTACACCCAACTTCTTAAACCGTCGGAGGATCGTTCTGGTAATAGCTCATTTTTGACTCCATTCGGAAGTCAAACTCAATTGAAGCGTTACCTTTTAGATTCATTGGTTCACCTCCAAAAAACAAACGACTTTGAACCTGAGACCCATTCCCTCCCAACGAAAGATCTACAACAACTTTCAGACCGCCCCAGCAACCGTCACTACGAATTGAAAAAGTTTGTTTTTGAGAACGGTCACGATGAGAAAAGCGCTGAAGCCTTAGCGTATTTAATTGCCCTGACCCTGGATCGAGGAGATCTCATCGCTTGTCATGGTTGGTTAAATTTATTGACCGATCGATTTCCTGAAAGTTTAGAACTCGAAGAAATTCAAGAATTAAAACAAGCCTTAGCCGCTCACCTGGAAGTCGAATCTTCTCTTCCGAGTGAACTCCTGGCTCAATTAAAAACTAAAGCGAAAGAAGATTTATCGTGGAAGGAGATCACCTGGAAAAGTCTCGATCAAGGATTCTTGGTTGAAACCACCGAAACTTCTGATCCCTTACCTTGGGTTCTCTCTATCTATGCTGGCAATTTACATTTCACGGATACTGAAGGGAATCTTCTTGGGAAGTTAGAACTTCCTGAATACCCGGATGTAGAAAAAGCGAAAGCCGGATTGAAATCTCATTTGGAAGAACCCGGTAAAGTTTTCTTCAAAGGCTCAAGCGCTCTTCTGTTTACGGCAGCGGGGATCTATCAAATTCTTATCCCCCAAAAGAATACAACAGAAAGTGATATCGCTTCCGATGAAGGCACGGACTCCAAAGATGAACCCAGCCCAGCAAAGAAATTCGATGTACCTAAAATCGGTTGGCGCCATAACTACGATCACGAACTTCAAAAGCTCTATCAGAATCAAGCCGGTCGCGGGTGGAGTCGTAGCAGCCTCAACAGAGTTTCAGGTAACTTATTTCCACGAGCACTTTTTGAGCCCAGCAAGAATCGAGTCTTAGTCTCTCAAACCGATGGTTCCTTAACAGGGTTCCACTTGGAATCAGGAAAGATGATTCTTCGTTCAGACCAACACTCAGGAAAACCTACCGGTACGTTTTTGCCTCATGGAGATCGAGTAGTGACGATGACTCTCTCTCCCAGTGGTCTCCTCATTCGTCGACCCGACTTTTTACAGAAACGCCTTCATACCAAAGAGACCGACACTTTCATTCGACTCGATGAGAAGAACAAAAACTTGATGGACTCTCAAATCGTCCCCGGTCACTTCGCAGTGTTCACGACAACAACCCAGACCGAAGTCATCGATCTTCATTCTCAAAAATCACTTTGGACCCTGCCCCAAGATCAAGGACAAAACGGCCCTATAGCTCGAGCAACTTCAACTGAGATATGGATCGTCACCCGAACCGGAAAACTACAATCGCGTACGGCAAAAAGTGGAAGATTGTTATGGGAAATCACTATTCCTCCCATGTCGCTGCCAAAAGGAGTCTATGAATTCCATTCTGAAAATGATTCAACTGCCACTTACTGGGCTTTATTCGCCTCCGAGTCGAGCTCGACAACATCGACGACGGCCTACAGAGCGACCTTCACTCAATCAGGAAAAAAATTGCACTTTATTAAGCTCAATTCAAAGGGAGAAAAGATTGAGGAAGTGTCGATAGGTGAAAACGGCGTCACTCTTAGAAACTCAGCCCGTAGAGTAGGAAACAAACTTTATTTGAATCTCAACCTGGCAGAAGAAAATCAGAAGTGGAGCAGCCAGTGGATTATCTTTGATCTGGAAACGGGAAAACTTGAAAGCCAGTTCTCCCATGAGATCGCCAATAAAGGTACGGGTATGTATCCTAAAATAGCCTTTGTGAAAGATCATGAAAGCGGGAAAGTTTCCATCGCCATGGGAAACTCAGAAGGCTTCGGACTTTACCGACTAGAAAAGAACCAAGCCGAGGCGGAAGAGTCGGGCGAAGAAAAGTTAGATGCCAATACAGATTCAAAAACTGAAAAACACACTAAAAAGAACAAGCCTTCTAATACGACATCCTCTGATGAAAAGCCGGCTGAACCCGAAGTTAAAATCAGAGTACAACTCGATGATCTCGACGACTTAGATTTTTAATCTAAGGATGAATACTAACTCGACAATGAACAGGATTAAACATTCAGTCCCACCGAAAGAGATGAATATGAAAACGCTATCAAATCCATCCCCCTTCGCCATTGCGATCCTTTTTCTCATTAGCTGTTGGATGCTGTCAATGACCTCATCGGTATCTGCTCAAGCGGATGCTGAAGACAAGGTTGAAGCCGTCAAAGAGAAGGTAAAAGAAGCCAAGGCTAAGGCTACGGTTAAAAAAATATTGGAGGGAGCAAAAAAAGTATTAACCAAGAAGGGCGAAAAATCTGAGGATAAAAAGACCGAGAACAAAGAGGAAAAGAAGGCCGCACCCAAGCCTAAGAAGGTCAAAAAGCCAGCTATTCCCATTTTTCGCATGTACGATGGAACTCGGATTAGTGGCGATCCTAAATTAGCTGTACTAGAAATTAAAACTCTATATGGGGTATTAAAAGTACCGAGAAGCGACCTCGTTCGCATTCGCTTTGCTCGCCTAAAAGATCCAGGATTAGATACGAAAATTGAGGCTGAAATCGAAAAGCTGAAAAGTGAAGAATTTGAGATCCGAGAAAAAGCCACCGAGAATCTTCGTCAATTTGGTATCGATGCCTTAAAGCTTTTAAAGAAGGCGACCAAATCCGATGATGAAGAAGTTAAAAGTCGATCTGAGAAACTCATCAAAGAGATCGAAGAAGAAAATGAAGGCCAAGAAATCTCGGACGACGAAGCCGAAAATCCCATTTCTGGCCAAGACGATGAAGTTGTAACGACCGCCTTTACTATCAAAGGCAAAATCGTGTCTTCAGAATTTGAAATCGCTAGTAAGTACGGAAAGCTACAAGCTCACCGCAAATCCATTATCAGTATCGTTTTCCAACCTCACTCTTTACACCAAGCAGAGTTCGATTTCCCCGCCACCCACTTGGCTCCCCAAAACAATTGGTTTGCCTCGAAAGTGGAAGTGACGAAAGGATCTCCATTAGTGATCGAAGCTTCAGGAACGATTCAATTGGTCAATTACGGTTGGTCGGCTGGACCCGGAGGAACGAGAAACTTAGGCGGTAACCACTTTAAAAATTTCCCCCCAGCCTCTCTCGTCGCCAAGATCGGTAAAAAAGGAGAGCCCTTTTTAGTTGGACCGAAATTTTCAGGTAAAGCAAAGGGAAGCGGTAAGATTTATTTCGCTCTCGCCTATCGAAGTGGTCAAGTATCCGGTTCATTTAAAGTTAAAGTTAAAGCAGAGCCCCAAGAGGAAGAATAAGAAGACGGATGAGCCAGAAGATGGACAGAACTTCAAAGTCGAACCGTAGACGATTTCTCACTGACTGCATTCAATTGGGACTCACTTGGTCTGCATTGAATTCACTGGAGGGGAATTTGGTATTCGCACAGTCTTCAAGTAGAAGCCGCCCCAAAGGGGTGAGCTTCCAAGTTGAAAAATCTATCCATCGAGGGCTTCGATTTCTGGCTCGAACTCAAAATGGAGATGGCTCATGGAATAATAACGGTGGCTATGGACGGTACCCAACTGCCATGACGGCATTGGCCGGGATGGCCTTTCTCGGGTCGGGAAGCACCTCTACTCGAGGTCCGTACGCGACGAACATAAGAAAAGCTACCGACTTTCTACTGAACAACAGCCAGTCTTCGGGTTTGATTGCCACTCCAGCCGAATCTGGCAACTGTATGCACGGTCATGGTTTTGCCACCATGTTTTTAGCTGAAGTTTACGGAAACGAAGAAAGTCATCGCCGACAATTTAAAATTCGCGATGCCCTTCACAAGGCTATCCGATTAACCTCGCGAAGTCAGAGTCGAGCCGGGGGTTGGCTCTATTCACCCAATCAAGATGCCGATGAAGGCTCAGTTACTGTAACTCAAATTCAAGCATTACGGGCTTGCCGGAATGCGGGAGTTCACGTTCCTCCTTCCACCATCAAGCGGGCCATTCAATACATTGAACGTACTTCTCGTCCCGATGGGAGCATCAATTATAGCTTGCAAAGTAATTGGGGACCTCGACCTGCGATCACAGCTGCCGCCGTTGCGACCTTATATAATGCCGGAAAGTATGATAGCCCTCTTGCGGCTCGGAGTATGAGGTTTTGCGATCAAAATCTATCGGTTTACCAAACTCAATCGGGTCATTATTTCTACGCACACCTCTACTATGCGCAGGCTAAATACCAACAAGGCGGCTCGGGCTGGTCGAATTATTTTAAAGAAATATCGGATACGTTACTTTCACGTCAACAAGGCGATGGCGCTTGGATGGGAGATCACGTAGGGACTACGTATGGTACTTCCCTCGCGTTGACCATCCTTCAACTCCCCTATCAGTACGTATCGATTTATCAAAGGTAGAATAGAATGAATTCGTTCCTGCTATTCTACAGGAACACATCAACTTATTTTTTCTTCTCTTTCGATTCTGTTTTCTTCTCTACTCGAAATTCAATGATGTGCTGACTCTTTAAAAAATTGTGAGTTTTAATCCATTTAAATCCTTGGGCTTGGAGTTCTGCAATCGCTTGACGTTCTAACATTCGATGCCGAGGTTTGATCATCACGAGAGGATCTTCCCCACGATATTCCACTAACACCACCCTTCCATTTTTCTTCATCGCTTTATGAACCGAACTCATCACTTCTTGAGGGTGAGAGAGTTCATGGTAGACATCGACAAACAAAACGAGATCCACTGAGTTGGGAGGTAATTTAGAATCTTTAAAAGTCGAGAGGATAGGAACGATGTTTTTGATACCGGCCTCTTCTTGACGCTTTTTAAGGAGATCTAACATTTCTTTTTGAATGTCGACTGCAAAAACCTTTCCCTCAGCTCCGACTCGCTTTGCCATTCTTAATGTGAAGTAGCCATTCCCTGCTCCCAAGTCACAAAGCGACTCACCAGGTTTAATTTTGATAGCATCTAAAACCTTTTCAGGCTCTTCCTCAATTTCACGCTCAGACCTTGTCAACCAACTGGCACCGTGAAAACTCATCGTTTGAGAGACTTCACGTCCTCTATAAAAGCCTTTCATTGGCTTTAATCCCTTAACCAAACCCGTGTCTTTGCTGCCAAGCTTATCTGCAGCTAATACAAATTTGCCCTTCACCTTTGTTGTGATGAGTGATCGAGATCGAAATGCATTCCCGGAGGCGGACCACTCGATCCCGCGAAGAAGTAAGGTTTGAACTAAATCTTTTGAAGGGCCGGTATGAGTTGACAGATCACTCACACAAATTCTTCCATTGTTAAAAATCCCGAGCCACATTCTAGCGGGTAAGGAGGAATGATCTTTGACTTCAGCATTCAAGGGTGCAGACTTTAATATCGATAGTGTTCTTAAAACTGGAACGACCTTTGATTTGTATCCCTCATGAATAAAATGCGGGACACTCTGAGTAAGATCTTGCCTTTGATTTAACGTTGCTATCGCCAAAGGAATGGTATTATCTTTTTCAACAGTGACAATGTTTTTACGATGGATGAGTTGGGAGAATTCTTTTGAACTTGGCCAAGAGCGGAGGGCCTCTTGAGAACAGACGAGTCCCGTCCCATTTCCCACGGCTTGAATAACAGAATTCAATTTTGAATGAGGTTCCTTATTTTTAATTCCTCCCAGCAGAAGACAACCAGCCCACGCCAAATCTTCTTGAGTCAATTGGTCCCATGAAACCTTTCGTGGTTCCATACGTGACGAAGACTTCATCATCTTCTCAAGGCTTAACTTCTTTGAAACATCAGAAGTGGCATCTTCGATGAGGAGCACTTTTATCTTGGATTCAATCGCCATGCAAGGCGTGTGAGAATCAACTACAAGGCTTCCGAAAATTAAGACTAAGGTTAATAAGGTTCGAAAGTGAACCAGATTAGGGAGGACTAGCTTCAACGTTGATCCTTTCAATTTGAATGCACTATAATATTGAAGAATAAGTTTTACACGGGTGACAGACGCACCGGGTAATCGACACATGGGGAACTTCATTTCAATTCCTGCATCATAGAGATTCTTTGATCAAGATCATAACGAAATCACACTAGCATAGGTTGAATTTATGGACCGCCGTCAATTTGTTCGCAAGGGGCTTGGAATAACAACTGCAATGAACCCTGGAATGTTGGCTTCATTAGAAGATCAAGAAAGCTCAACAATCCACGACATCAAAAGTTTTGGTGCTAAGGGTGACGGTAAAACCGATGATTCGAATGCCTTCATTAAAGCGGTGGCCTCTAAGGCGGGTCACATTTTTTTATCGAAGGGAAGCTACCGAATATCAAAAACGATTCATCTGACGCTAAGTGAAATTGGTACGACAAGCATCGTTGGAGATGGCTCCGCCCGGGTCGTCATGGCGGGTAAAGGACCGGCATTCTTTTTTCACGGTAGCCATAACAGTACGGCTGACCCTAAGGGTTTTAAAGATATCGTTTGGAATCAAGAGCGCATGCCCCTCATCAGCGGGTTCGAAATTCGTGGAGCCAATGCAGAAGCCATCGGACTTCAAGTTGAAGGGACAATGCAAGCGACCATCACTTCACTTTTGATTCGAAGATGCCAACACGGAATTGTACTCTCGAAAAGAAATCGAAATCCGATCATCTCCCATTGTCACATTTACCACAATCTTGAGACGGGGATCTTTTTTGATCGTGTGAACCTTCATCAGGCTATTATTTCCAATAACCACATCAGTTATAACCCACATGCCGGAATTAAAATTTGGGGGGGCGAGATGCGGAATTTTCAAATTACTGGAAATGATATTGAGTATAACTACGACGAAAATAACGAAGGCTCTGCTGATATATTGATCGACAATCAGGAGAAGGGAACCTCCTTTAGAGAAGGATCGATAACAGGAAACACGATTCAAGCTCGCCCCAGTCCCAAGGGCGCAAATGTTAGAATCCTTGGCGGTGAGAATTATTTAAGTGGAGGGCTTTTGGCGATCACCGGAAATTTACTGGGCAGCCAACAGGACGGCATACATTTAGATCGCTGTCGAGGAGTTTCTATCACCGGCAATAGCTTGTATTCAGCGACGGACCGTACATTGAGAGTCGAGCGATCCAATAATATTGTTTTCAGCGGAAACACGATCGACTGGAATCCTAGCTCAAGGGGCAAACGATATTATGGCGATAATTCAGAGTACGTTGATGGAATCTATATTTCGGAGTGTGATGGAGTCATCATTGCAGACTCCATTTTTGAAAACTGCTTCGCCGGCTCTAAAGAATTTGGCGGAGTGATCGAAGCTCACAAAAGCGAAAACATACAAATCAACGATTGTCAGATATTAGACCCTCGATACCGAGGTGTCGTTTTTAAAGATGTCGTTCGATCAAGAGTTCAGGGGTGCACGATCGTAAGACGAAACGAAAAAACCCTCAACACCCTACCTGGTACCATCGAAGTCCACGGAAAAAGCCACTTTTGCATCATCACCCAAAACATGCTGAGTCCTGTCAAACCGAAGATAACCTCAAAAGATGCTTCAAATTCCGCAGACGGAAACTACCAAACCTTCTAACCCCTACCTGGTAACCACCAGCCACCATCATCCCCTTACCAGGTAAGGGTTGAAGGAAACGGTTACATTGAGTGCCGTTGGTGAGGGAAACTCGTT
>JANQLS010000079.1 GCA_028280485.1 Planctomycetota bacterium | reverse complement strand
AGTTGAGGTATTCTAATAAGGTAAATTTTCCATCATCATAAAGATAATACTTTGGTTTGCTCATGCTGCCCGACTCTATTAAGACTCTTCCATGGTTATCTAAGCCTAAAGGTGCTGAGATGTTGATTTCTTCACGGCTTTCAATCTTTTTGAAGCCTTTTGATTTTGACCAAATTCCAGTTATTACATCGTCTTTACGATTCTTGTATTCATCGCTATTTGGATTAATAGTTTTTGCTGCGCTTGCTGGTTCTTCTAGTTTTAGATAAGCAAACAAAATTTCTCCTCGGTCGTTGAAGCCAGCAGGACGAAGATCTTTTTTCCCAAGAACTGAAGAGTCGAGTATTGTGGCTTCTCCCTTCTGGTAAACAAAGTAGGTTCATTTTTCTTCTCTAAGGAGAGCGCCAAGTATCAATCCAGAATTATTGATATCCAGGAAGCGAGTTTCATTGGCGTTTATAGTTGGATGGGTATCAACAAATCCCTTTTCTTTTGACCAGTGAAAAGCTTTAGTGTTCTGAGTTTCAAAAAAAGAATCGTATGGAACTATACTTTGTTCTTTTTCATACGAATAGCCTACAACTTCATTGGAGTCATTGATTGCTAAAGGCTTCAAGATACTCTTTGTATTTGGAGACCTTATCTCAATTGAGGGAGAATTTTTAAAAAAGACAGTTGCTTTAGATTTTGTGCCCGGGAATGTTTCTTGGATGCTCCCTGCAAAAGTTTCATGGGTGTTGATCGCGTTAGAAACAATTAATGGGAACTTAGGGTTGGGTGAGGTGATTATTTTTTCTTCCCCACTCAACAAATTAATAACTACTTTGGAATAAGTTTTTTTATCCTTACCCGAGACTCTGCACAAAGCTTGTCCTTTATCATTGATGCCGTCAATTATTGTTCCCTCTTCAAGCCAGTAGATTTCGTGGTCCTTATGTGAATCGGAAACACTTTGCTGGCAGCTGATGGCAACAAAATTGAAGCTTGCCACTGAGATGACAAATAAGAGGTTTTTCTTTAGCTGCATTTTCTTTGTATTCATTTGCGGCATTCTTCAGCTGCTAATTCGGGTTATAGGGGAACTTTGTCTTGGATCTTGGTATCGAAAAGGGTAGTCTTTAAATTAAATAAAATACAGGTTAGATCCCAAAAAATTAAACTTATAGTAAAGGATTTCTAACCCAAAAGGCTTTAAGCTTAATTTCAACTTGATTTGATTTTATAAGTATTTCATTTAGACGATGCGCCTTAAAAAATTCTCTAACAACTTCAATTTGATCGCTGCACTTCTCTGTACTTTTCAAGTATCGTTCTTAGGTTTTGATACAAAATCCTTATATGCTGAAAATCTAAAACCATCTCATCTCAAATTCTTCGAAACTAAAATCCGCCCCGTCCTCGCCAATCATTGTTACAAATGTCACTCGGGGAAAGCTAAGAAGCTCGGAGCTAATCTCAAATTAGATTACAAAGATGGATTGATCAAAGGAGGGGAATCGGGATCAGTTATCAATCTAAAAAAGCCAAACGAGAGTTTGATCTTAAAAGCGCTCCTCCATACCGATGGCTTGGAGATGCCTCCTGAAGAAAAACTGAGTCCTGCTATCGTGGCAGACTTTCGAAGATGGATTGAAATTGGCGCTCCTGATCCTCGGAAGCTCAATCCTAAAGAAGCTAAGAATAAACAATCGCTCCCTTGGTCCTTTAATCCGGTTAAGGACTATCCGATCCCCAAAGTAAAGAATGAATCTTGGCCTCAAGATTCCTTAGATCATTATATTTTAGCGCGAATGGAGAAGGCGCAACTGAATCCCACTCAGGATGCCTCACCTGAAGTTCTCATTCGACGACTTTATGTGGACCTCATCGGGTTACAGCCTTCCTTCCAAGAAATAGTAAAGTTTAAGACAGCTTACCTTGAGAAGGGTGAAGCAGCCCTTAAAGCCTTGGTCGATCATTTACTCACTTCTAGTCAGTTCGGTGAACGGTGGGGGAGGCATTGGCTGGACATAGCTCGTTACGGTGAATCGAATGGGAATGATGGTTTGGGGCGAAATCCCACCTTTCCTCATGCTTGGCGTTATCGAGATTATGTCATCGATGCTTTCAATCGCGATACACCTTACGATCGATTTATTAAAGAACAGATCGCTGGAGACTTACTGCCCTATAAGACGGTCGAGGAAAGAAACCGTAATCTAGTGGGTACTGGATTCTTGGCCTTAGGTTGGAAGCCGGCCTTAGCTATGAATCAAAACTTTGAAATGGATGTGGTGAATGATCAAATCGATACTATCAGCACAGCTTTCATGGGTTTAAGTGTTGCTTGTGCTCGATGCCACGATCATAAGCACGATCCGATTCCAACCAAAGATTACTATTCTCTCGCTGGAATATTTAAAAGCACACAAACGATGTGGGGTTTAGCGGCCAATGAAAAATTGACAGCTCCAGCAACTCCTCTCCATAAGTTGGTCGATAGTTTAGACGAAACTAAGAATTCAAATACTAAGGCGATTACCTTTCCTGGAAACTACGAAGAAGCGATCAGGAGATTAAAACCCGCCATCTATTCCTCCCTTAAAGAAAAACCTGCAACGCTCATCACCGAAAATAAAGTAACGTTTTCAAAAAGTGAACATGCGGTGATGGAGAGCGGTCGATTTCGAGTTGAGCGAGAAATCCCTCGCGATAACTATTCAGTATCCTTTTGGTTTCGAAATGATGTCGGTAATACTGCGAGACCCATTACTGCTTATCTTTTTTCACATGCTAAGAATGGAGATAAGCAGCAAGAGGGAGATCACATTGGAATCGGGGGGAAGCATGACGCGAAGCATACCGGGAAGCTTTATTTCTGGAACGGACAAAAACACGACCAATTGGTGGGGAGCTCCACCATCCTTCTTGAGGGGACGTGGAATCATTTGGTTCTCACTCGCTCAGGTGAAAAAGTTCGGTTGTATTTGAATGGTGTAGAGAAACCAGAGATCGAAGCACAATTTAAAATTTCTGCACCTGAGGGAAGCCGAATTTTTGTGGGAGCGAGGAACGATCAATTTTCGCCTTTAAAAGGTGGTTTAGCTCATCTCGCTATTTTTGAACGAGCTTTAAATAGGAATGAGTGTTTAAGTCTTCACCGTGCGTCCGGACACAAAAGAGGGACTAAGCAGGTACATTTCGCTATGGGTGCCCGCGATAAAGCAAAGATCGAAGACTGTAAGATCAATATCGATGGCAATTCAAGAAAGCTGGGTCCTTCGACTCCTCGGGGAGTTTTAACTTCCTTAGGGTCATTTACTCGCCCTCCGAAAATGCCTAAGACTTCGAGTGGCCGATTAGAGTTGGCTGAATGGTTAACCCATCCTCAACATCCCCAAACTTCGAGAGTGATGGTGAATCGCGTATGGCATCATCTCTTTGGGCAAACCTTAGTTTCAACCGTGGATGATTTTGGTAGCTACGGAGAGAAGCCAACGCATCCCGAGCTTCTTGATCATTTAGCCCTTCAATTCATCAAGAATGACTGGTCGGTCAAACTGTTAATTCGAAAGATCGTTCTCAGTCGAACTTATCGTTTGAGCAGTGATCCTCTTCAAAAGAAAAGCAAAGTTCGTGACACGAACAACATTCATTACAGCCGTCATTTAAGGCGTCGTCTCGATGCTGAATCCCTTCGTGATTCCATCCTTCAAGCTTGTTCTACGCTCAATTTAAAACCGGGCCAAGAATCAGCAGTTGCTAAGATCGATAAGCTCATCAATTGGCCTCCCGGCGAAGCCAAGTATTTGCACCAACCGAGTGCTCACCGAAGTGTTTATCTCTGTATGCTCAGGAACTCCCCCCCGCCAGAATTAGCCGCTTTTGATTTTCCCACTTCGGTTCGAGTTCACGGGAAACGTGAAATCACGAATCAGCCCAGCCAGGCGCTCTTTCTACTCAACAATCCCTGGTTGATTGAACAATCGCAGCATTATTCAAGGAAACTGGCTCAAAACGTTGCATTAACGGAAGTTCAAAAAATCGAAAGTATCTTCCAAGCTATCTTAAAACGAACTCCTCAAGAAGATGAGATCCAAGAAGGACTTGCACTCGTCAGGGCAGTTGAGAGAGAATTAGGGGAAGCAGATTCGGCTTCCATTCGAGCTTGGGCCAGTCTCATTCAGGCTTTGTTGGCCAGCAATGAATTTAGATATATCGATTGATGGAATGATCATGGGTATGAAACTCCTTTCTCGACGCCAAATGCTTCAGTCGGCCTCCTGCGGATTCGGTTATCTCGCATTGAGTGCCCTGTGTGGAGAACAAGCCCTTGCCAGCTCCGCTGCGTCATTAAAAGAAAAGTTACCTCCACTTCGCCAACGGGCCAAGCGCGTGATTTTCTTATGCATGAGTGGAGGGCCAGCCAATCTCGATACTTTTGACTACAAGCCTCAAGTCGGTAAGAAACCCCATCCTGGGTCCGCGTTTAAATTTCAACGCCATGGTCACAATGGCATGTGGGTTTCTGAATTGATGCCTCACATTGCTCAACAAGCTGACAAGCTTTGCGTGCTCAACGGAATGTATTGTGATACCGGAAATCACGCTCAATCCTTTTTGCAGCTTCACACGGGAGAGCGATTTCGTCCGAGGCCGAGTTTAGGTTCATGGGTCACGTACGGCTTAGGCACTGAGAATCAGAACCTACCAGGTTTCATCAGTTTGAATGCTCATGAAGCCACCACCTACTCCAGTAACTTTCTTCCCTCGATTTACGAAGGAACGGCAATCGGGAAAAATGGGGAAAGCATGTCGAAAGCAACATTGGAAAATGTTGCTACGGATCATTTGCCTTTGGCTTCGCGTCAAAAACAACTTTCATTGATTCAAAAGTTGAATCGTCGTCATCAAAAGAATCGATTCGAAGATCCGAAACTTGAAAGTGTTATCCAATCGATGGAGCTTGGCTTTCGCATGCAAACGGAAGCCCAAAATATTTTAGATATTTCGACTGAGCCGGATCACATCAAAGAAAAATACCGCGTAGGTAAAAACATCTCAGTAGGTACTTGTCGGCCATCCGATTTTGGCCGTCAGTGTTTACTCGCCCGTAGATTTATCGAAGCCGGAGTCCGCTTCGTAGAAATCGCTCAGGGAGGCTGGGATACTCATACCAATCATAAACGAGATGTAAAAGCTTGTTGTGAATCGGTCGACGCCCCTATCGCAGCATTGCTTGAAGATCTTGATCAACGGGGTTTACTCGATGATACGTTGGTCGTTTGGGGAGGTGAGTTCGGGCGACCCGGCATGCTGCCCAACGCTAAAAAAGATGAAACGGGCCACAATCCTAGAGGATTTACCTTTTGGCTTGCCGGTGGTGGAGTAAAGCGGGGATTTACTTACGGTAAAACGGATGACACCGGTTTGAAAGCCATCGATGGGCGAATTCACTTCAGAGATTTACACGCTACCATCTTAGAGTTGATGGGGCTTCGCCACGACACCTTGACTTACTTCCATCAAGGACGTGAGCATCGATTGACTGGTCCTGATGGGGGTAAGGTGGTTCGAGAGATTTTCGCGTAGTTCAAAGTAGCCAAACTTGTAAAAGTTTGGCTGGTTACGCCCATTTCGATGGGAATCGGTTGATCCCAATTAAAATTATCCTTCATTCCCCTCGCTAGCGCTTCGGGCTAGTTAAGGATACCATTCTTAATGGCACCTCTGTTAACTAGCCCGAAGCGCTAGCGAGGGGAAAATGAATCTATATTTAACTTCTAAACCCTCTTCTTCTGACTCTCCACATCCCAGCCTACACGCTTCCCAGTTAAATACGATTCGTTCGCAAGGAACGCACCCACTAAAACCTTATGTGCGACATCGACGGGTGAATTAGGATTCTTCCGACTCTTAACACATTCCAAAAAGTTTTGCATGTGAAGTTCACCCTCTCCTGGAGTTGCCCACTCTTCTTTGACGTTACCCCTTGAGTCTGCAAATTGCATCTTTCCGTGCCCCTGAACGATCGCGCCTCCGGTGCCATAGAATCCAGCGCCGCCTCCATCAAATCCATTCATGAAGTGAACGTTGAAATTAATACAGAATGTTCCACAGTCTAAGATGGCGTGTACATTGTCAGGAGTTTCCCATTCGGGAGAGTGATAGTTCCCGCCGTTACAAACGACACTTTTAGGCCCGAGGGTATCTGAGATCCAGTGAGCTACATCTAATCTATGAGGGCCGATGTCGGTCATTAAACCTCCACCATAATCCCAGAACCATCTCCAGGCTGAAACTCGAACCGGATCGAAAGGGCGACTGGGGGCTCGGCCTAAAAATCTTTTCCAATCAATTTCTTTAGCTTTAAAGCGTTTTGCTCGTTCGACGTAAGGATCGACGGGTCGGTAGCGTGTATCCCAAGTTCTCACGAATCTTAAGTCGCCAATTTTTCCCGCGGCAACCATATCGCGAGCCTTTTCCCAGTGCTTTCCACTTCGACGTTGGTTACCCACTTGAACGATGCGACCACTAGCTTGAACGGCTTTGACGATCTCTTTGGAGTCTTCGAGGCTGTGAGCCATCGGTTTTTCGAGGTAGGCATCTTTTCCCGCCTTTACGGCATCAATCACGTGGTCACGGTGCCAATGATCGGGGGAGGCGATGATGACACAGTCGATATCATCTCGAGCGAGTAAGTCTTCATGGCGATCGTAGCGCTTGGGTGGAGCACCACGCACAATTTTTTCGGCGGGACCGTAGGCTTGCTGATTCACATCGCAGATAGCTACGATCTCAGCACCATGATCCTGGGCGGAGCGCAGGCGTCCTCGGCCTCGTTGACCCACTCCGATGACTCCTACCTTGAGCCGTTCATTTGCTCCCAGGACATTGTTTGTACTTAATGCTGTTAATGTTAAGCCGGCACTGATTCCAGCAGTTTTGCCTATGAAGGATCGGCGGGTGGTTTTTTGATGGCTCATAAGATCGGCTCCGATGAAGTTTGAAATCAATTTTGGATTGATTCTAAATTATATCGGAGCCATGAGAATATGAGCAAGCTTACTAGAACTAAGAGACTTAGAATTTAAAGTCTCAGTTCTAACTAAATTGATGAAGCTTCATCTTATTCTGGAAAAAGTTCCGCCATTTTGCTGCGCGAGACGTTGCATGAATGAATGATTTATACTGTCACCCATGCCGATGCAATTAATTTGAACGTTTTCCGTATTACGAGTTTGAATTTCCTTGAGGGTGTTTTCGAGGTATTCAGCAGCTGAGTGACCGGGGCACGTTCCGCTTCCTCGCCCGTAATAAACAATCGTTTTCCTCGGGCTTGTTGATGTTTTTGTGATGTTCAGCGCTTGGATAAACCCAGGAAGTTCACAAGTACCGCTTCCGGTTTGGACGGATCTTAAAAAGGCGATCGCCGAAGCTTTATTTTGCTCGGTGCTGTCAGCAATTTTTCCATTGGAGGGCCAGCGGATGAGCCCGCGATCAAAAAGAACGATCGCAATTTGAGACTGTGAACTCATGTGCTCGAGCGTAGTAATGATTTCGTTCTTTGCTCTTTGGAGGTAGTTTCTCATGCTGCTCGATCTTTGGACAATAAAGACGTAAGCATCTCCTTGAGGAGCAGGACAGGGGCCAGCAACTTCACATGAGAAATCATCTTCAGTCTCATCGAACCCACATTCAGGAAACGGTGGTGGAGGAGGAGCCGATTTTAAAAAGAGGTAGGCTAAAAGATGAACTCCATCTGAAGTGTCGAGTTGGCTGTCATCATTAACGTCAACCGCATCAACACAATTGACTTCTTTGCCTAAATAGATATGCATAAAAGTCAAAATCGCATCTGTAATATTGACTCCATCGACTTTGTCAATATCACCTCGAACGAAGGGGAGATCCTGGGAGCGGCTCACTCCTGGAATAAAAAGTAAGGGAAGCAGGAATATAGCTACTAGAAAACTTTTCTTTGCTATTACGCTTTTAGGGATCACCATCAGTTCCTCCAATTGCCTTAAGGATCGATGAAAATTCAAATAGGTTTATCTACTCAACTGAGATTAGCGTTCGAATTCTTGTTTTAGTTTACGTTAAAATAAAGGCGGATATCCGTTGAAATGTGGAAGTTTTCTGGGCCTTTTACTCTTTTAGGAATTTCCTCAGTCAAGATACGGAAATATTCTCTCCATTTAAAATCAATAATTGGACTCTATTAAGGGCCGTTATCTTCTTAGAACTTCTACGTAAGTGAATCTACTTCAATGAATAACACTTGGCTTATCGTTAATCTTTTAGTCACCAGTATTACGCTGAGTTACTCACCATCAGATCTTGTTGCTGATGAAGCTCCTACAGTTCCTAACATCATCTTTTGTATGACCGACGACCAAGGGTGGGGAGATACCGGGTATAACGGGCATCCACACCTCAAGACTCCACACTTGGATCAAATGAGCCGTGAGGGCATCACCTTTACTCGGTTTTATTCGGCGGCGGCGATGTGTTCACCCACTCGGGGAAGTTGCTATACGGGAAGAAATCCGTACCGCTTTGGAGTGACCCACGCGATGCGCGGAAGGCTTGAAGAAAAAGAAATCGCCATAACTTCAGTTTTGAAGAAGAAGGGATACACGACGGGGCACTTCGGGAAATGGCATTTGGGGACTCTTTCAAAGAAGAAAGGGGATCAACGTCGGTGGGGGCCTTTCTCTCAAAAGCCTGTTCGTTACTATTGCCCTCCCTGGGAACGTGATGTTGATGTTTGTTTTGTAACGGAATCCAAAGTGCCTACTTGGGATCCCTTGATCGATCCGGGAGCTATCAAGAAGAAAAACAAAAAGAAAGGTGAAGATCCGGCTAAAGGAAAACCCTACGGAAACGAATATTTTGTGGGGCCGGGAAAAACGGAGTCAGAAAATACTCGCGGCGATGATTCTCGAGTGATCATGGATCGTGCTCTCCCCTTTATTCAAAAAGCGGTTAAAGATAAGAAACCCTTCTTAGCGTTTATATGGTTTCATACTCCTCATTCTCCCGTTATCGGTGGGGAAAAGTACCGCAAAATGTATTCGGAGCATCCGGAGCACGTCCAACACTACTACGCTTGTTTAACGGCGATGGATGAACAAGTGGGGCGCTTACGTGGGGAGCTCAAAAGGTTAGGTGTTTCACAAAACACTATGCTTTGGTTTTGTTCCGACAATGGTCCTGCTCGCCAGGGATCGCCTCGTCATGTTGGATCGACCAAGGGTTTGTCCGGCTTCAAGCTTTCTATTCTCGAAGGTGGTATTCGAGTGCCTGGGCTATTAGTTTGGCCAGAGAAAATCAAAACACCAAAAACGATTACCGCGCCCTGTGTCACTTCCGATTACTTCCCGACAGTGATGGATGTATTGAATATTCCACTCGCTACTGATCGAACTTACGACGGCATCAGTCTTCTACCATTGATTACGGGAAAGCAGGTAAATCGTGGTTCGCCGATCGGCTTTTTAAACAAGCATGGTAATGAATCGGTTTGGATGGAAGACCGTTATAAATTGATCATCACAAAGAAAAAGAAGATGTTGTTTGATATTCAAAAAGATCGGAATGAAAAGAACAACCTGTTGACTCAATCTCCTGAGGTGACCCAAAGAATGCAAGCGGAGCTTTTAAAGTGGAAGAAGGAAGTGATGGGGGAGCTTAAGGAGACTGAGAAGCAGTGAGAGCTTGAGGTTCAATGCTTAATATTTAGAAGGCGATCAAATTCATCTTTGCCGTCCCTTTCCTCAAATATCCTGACAACAAATATTGAGGGAATTGAGAGGCCTTGGAGAGAGCTCGTTATAAATTGAAACGCATAAAAAAGCTGAGGCGCAAGGCCTCAGCTTAAATTTAGTATTATTATTCAGTTTTGATAAGAATCGAAAATGAGTTAGTGCTTACTAAGCCTTGAATTTCATTAACGACTTCGCTTCTGAAGTTTAAATTCAGCCTTCAATTCTTTATGAGTGAATCGATCTGGGCCGAACAATTGAGGTGAGCCAATGAAAGCAAACAAACCGGCGATTCCAACTATCATGGAAATCAAAGCCCCAACTGCATTCGTATTGCCCGTTGACAAGTTAAACAGCATTCCTAGTAAAGTAAGAACGCTAACGATGATCCCTAAGATGCGTCCCCAAGACGATCTAATAAACAATCCTACAATAGCGATTGCGTAAAAGGCCGTAAAGCCCATCAGGACCATTCGCAGGCTCATAGGTAGTCCAGGGACTATACTTGCGATGGCCAAAAGGAAGAAACCCAAGATTAAGAGGGCGTTGATCACGTTGACATTGCACGATCTATGGTACAGCTTTTTAAGTTCGTCAAAGTTAAGCCCTTCAAGATTTTCATTACCAGTTAACGGAACGGATGCTTCGGTTTGTGGTGCGCTGAATGGATTGGATTCGTTCATTTGTATCTGCCCTATACTTTTCTGCATTGTTGAGTACAACACTATTTTTCGGTCGAACTACGAGCATAATTCTCTCGTAATCTCTCCGATTTTAAACATTCAATGTTGGAAATTGAAGATAGATTGTATTTACTGACCCCCTGAATTTCAAGTCACGGAAAAACAATAGTGCTTGAAAAATTAGATTTAGACAAGTTGACATAGCGTAAAAATTTGCAGAATTCAGAGCTCGATCAGACCCACACTTTAAAGAACAATCCCGCATTGTTTTGTAGCGCATCTTTAAATGCAGTACTCCAATACGAAAGGTATTTTGTAAGTTCTTCAGCGTTTTCAAAGATGTCGTTGGGATTGTGAAGTTTCTCAGCAAGCTTTTCAGGATCAAAGCTTTCGATCTCAGTTCTTAAGTCTTCGATACCTTCAGGGGAAAGCCCGATATCTAAGAACAGCTCATCTTTGACGGATTGAGGAAGGTCCGAAGGATCGGGGTCGTCGATCCAAGTCCAAAGAATCATTCGAAGAAGGCGCTCTGCGGGCTCGCCTGAAATTTCACTTTGTTTCAGATCGTAGATATCTGAAAGAGCCATCATGTAGAAATCTTCTTCAGCTTCTTTTAGATAGTCTTTGAGTTTGACGATATCGTCGGCTTCAAAATCGATATTTCTTAATGCTTCAACGACCTCTGAGGTCGAACCTACGTACAAGCTGACGAGATTGCTCATCGTATTTCCTATTCAATTTTCTTAAGCCCCTCAGCACTTAGGCATTTCGAGGGGAATGGAGTTGTTTAATTGTAAACTTGTTACACCTTGGCCAAAGATTTACTTTGGGATCCACTTTGAGAGTTTTTTCATCAAGGCTTCCCATTTATCAGGATCTTTTTTAGCCAGATTAACAAATTCATTGGGATCTTGGCGGTGATCGTAAAGTTCACGGTCGCCGTTATTGTACTCAATATACCTAAAGTGTTCCGTTCGTACAGCGAAGTTTCTTCTTCCCCAAGATGTTATCGCTGGTAGCCGACGTTTTTTATTCGGATTTTTGAGGAGAGGCACCAAAGATTGCCCATCGATATCGCCTCTTTTAGGAAGCGCGCAGAGCTCATTGAGGGTGGGATACACATCTAAAAGGCTCACGGGTTGGGAGCATCGACCTCCTACTTGAGATACCTTGGGAGCCACAATCATCAGAGGAACTCTCGTGGATTCTTCCCAGAGTGTGAATTTTTCCCAGTGCTCCTTCTCGCCGATGTGCATTCCGTGGTCGGACCAAAGGACGATGACCGTTTTATCTTTATACTTGCTTTGGTCTAAGGCATCTAAAAGGCGACCCAATTCGGCATCCGCATAACTGATACTCGCCAAATAACCTTGAACCGCACCCTTCCACATGTCAGCTTCAACGGCCCAGCGTTGCCAACTTTTGCGGCAGAATCCTTGGCCAATCTTCGAAGTATCTTCGTGGTCATTCTCTTTGATCTGAGGAAGTTCAACTTTGTCAACCGGATAAAGATCGAAATACTTTTTGGGCACAAACCAGGGGATATGAGGTCTAAAGATTCCCACCGCTTGAAAAAAAGGTTTTTGGTGATCTTTTCTGAGTTCGCTGATCGCCCAATCGATCACCTGATGGTCTGCCATTCCCGATTCTTTTTCATTCATCGGAGCCCAATCAAAGAAGTGGGCGGGTCTTCTCGTTGGAGCCTCCTTACCCTTTGCGATCGGAGACCAATGGGTGTAACCCTTTTTTCCCGTACGAGCCTTTGCTTCCTGAGGCCAAAGAGTGTCTGGCATGGGCTGTGTTAATGAGGGGAAGTAAGAATCCCAAATCTTGGGGTCGTTTTGTTGTTTCCCGTAAGAATCGATGATCCAAGAAAGAGCATGAAAGATTTTCCCTCCTCCGATGGCCTTGTAGCCATTGGCACGAAAATGTTCGGGAAGAGTTATCGCATTTTTTAATCGCTCATTTTTTCGCCAATCTTGACCGTTGCGATAGATGCCTGAGTTGTGGGGAGCAACCCCTGTCATCATGGCAACGCGGGAAGGATTACAGGATGGCGCAGCGCAATGCGCATTCGTGAAGAGAACACCCCGCTTAGCTAATCGATCAAAGTTTGGGGTGTGAACTCCTTTTCTCCCTCCCATGCAATTGACCCAATCGTTGAGATCATCGACTGCGATGAAAAGAACGTTGGGTTTATCCTTCTCTACCGCATTCAAGTCAGGTTTGGGCAAAAGGAATAAAATGAAGAGATATGTTAGATGGAGCTTTCGAAAATACATATTGGTAAGGGTGGCTTGAGTCTTTAATTTTAACTAGCCCGAAGCGCTAGCGAGGGAAACTCCCCTCGCTAGCGCTTCGGGCTAGTTAAGTGGTAGGTTCGACCTTCGGGCCGTACGAAGCGAAAACGTAATGCTGGTACAAAGTACTTTAAATAACACTTTTACTGAGTTGATTTGGATGAATCCCTCGCCAACTTTAGATTAAATAAATACTCACAACCTCAATGTTGAGTGCTGGGTATAAAGAGGATCCAAGTTGAATCGTCATTCTATCGATTCCATGAAATAATTTCGCATTTGCCCCACTTATTTTACTAAAATCTTGATACTTAATGGCCCTTTTGCCAGCATGAATTAGCGCTTGTTCGATTGAACTCCCGGCAAATCAGTGCCACCACCCCACCAGAAATTACAGTTTTGAACTCAGGATTTCTCATGAAGTTAAATTTCCTCTCAGGATTGTTTTTAGTTCTGAGCATTTACATTCAGCTTGGCAGCTTTTCTCAACTTCAAGCTGAAAGACCGAACATTATTTTGGTTTTTATTGACGACATGGGTTGGGGAGATTTTTCGTGTTTTGGAAATGAAGCCGCAAAAACTCCTCATGTAGATCAAATGGCCACTGAGGGGATTCGGTACGAGCAGTTCTATGTGAACTCTCCCATTTGTTCGCCCTCAAGAGTTGCGATTTCGACGGGGCAATATCCCCAACGTTGGCGTATCACTTCGTTCTTAGCGCATCGCGAATACAACAACCGTAGAGGGATGGCTCAGTGGTTAGATCCAAAAGCTCCCATGTTAGCTCGCACTTTGAAGCAAGCGGGGTACGCCACTGGGCATTTCGGGAAGTGGCATATGGGGGGACAAAGAGATGTCAACACTGCTCCGCCCATCAGTGCCTACGGTTTCGATGCCTCGCTGACAAACTTCGAGGGCATGGGCCCTAAGCTTTTACCTTTGACTCTCCGTCCCGGGCAAAAGGAGCCCGGTAAAATTTGGGGCAAGGCTGAAATCTTAGGGGATGGAGTGCGTTGGATGCTTCGATCTAAAATCACAGAAGGATTTATCGATGAAGCCATTCCTTTTATTAAAAAGGCCAAGGCAGAAAAGAAGCCATTTTACATCAACCTTTGGCCGGATGATGTTCACAGTCCCTTTTGGCCCCCGGTAACGAAGTGGCGTGATGGTAAACGGGGATTGTTTCTTTCCGTACTCGAAGAGATGGATCGTCAGTTTGGAAAACTCTTCAAGTTCATCAAAGAAGATCCTGAATTAAAGAACAATACATTGATTCTGATTTGTTCCGACAACGGACCAGAAAAGGGAGCGGGGGTTGCCGGTCCCTTTAGAGGATTTAAGACTCATCTTTATGAAGGGGGAATTCGATCCTCATTAATTGCTTGGGGGCCCGGTATTCTCAAGAAGAAGAATTTTGTGAATAAAACCTCTGTCTTCTCTGCGGTCGATTTGGTTCCAACATTGTTGAAGCTCTCTAATGTTAAAAAACCTGATGGTATTCAGTACGATGGAGAGTCTTTGTTGGAAGTTTTAACGGGTGAGTCAAAGGAATCACGAAAGCAACCCCTTTTATTCCGACGCCCTCCCGATCGAGATTCCTTTTATGGGGATCGAGATCTACCAGATCTCGCAGTTCGAGATGGCAAATGGAAATTTCTTTGTGAATACGATGGGGGAGAGCCAGAGCTCTACGACATGAATATGGATCGCGGTGAAAAAGCAAATGTTGCTGACCAATATCCCGAAGTCGTTAAGAAGTACACGAAGATGTTGGTCGATTGGCATCATTCCTTGCCGAGCGATAAGGGATTAGATTTTGTTAAAAAACCAAAGAAGAAAAAGAACCCTGGGAAGAATTGAGGTCATTTAATGATCTTGAGAAAGCTTACATAGAGAAGAAGAATTCCTCCGACGGAGGAGGTCAAGACTCCAGAGATATTTCCTAAGAAAACAAGCTGCCCCCAACCCTTCGATGGAATTAAGCCTCTGTTCTTAGTTAAGGCTCCTAAGGGTAGTGAAATCATGAAGGAGTAGGCTGAGAGAATGAAAGATCCGATGAGTAGGGTATCAACGGGATTGCCTACAGAAATCCTCGGAAATAATCCCACAAGGGAAAAGAGTAAGACTCCTCCCAGGGTTAAGCTGAGATGAGCGACTCTCCAAGAGTTTTGAAGTTCTGCTTCTTCCTCTTTGAGGAGAGATCGATAATAAGGAAACCCCGTGAATAAACCCACCAAGAAGCAGATGCTTCCGTGCAACGTTAAGTGGTCTAGAAGTTGTTCTAAATCCATTTCGATCCCGTTTGAGTCACTCTTAGAATTTTGATCAGCTATGAATGTTTCAATAAGAAAGCTACTTCTATTTACTACGTGTTTACTTGGGTTTTCGTTCCTAAGTTTTGCGAAAGAAACACAGCCAAATTTTGTCGTTATTTTTATCGATGACATGGGCTACGGAGATATCGGGCCTTTTGGTTCGAAGATAAATGAAACTCCGCATTTAGATCGTATGGCGAAAGAAGGGATTAAACTTACATCCTTTTATGTCGCCTCCGCAGTTTGTACTCCTTCCCGAGCAGCTCTTATGACAGGAAGTTATCCCTTGCGAGTGGGATTGCCAAAAGGATCGGGCCATGCCGTTTTATTTCCTGGTGATAAGTATGGCTTAAATCCGAAAGAAATCACCATCGCTGAGCAATTAAAGAAAAGTGGGTATGCGACGGGATGCTTCGGAAAATGGCATTTGGGTGATCAAAAGGAGTTTTTGCCACGATCTCAGGGATTCGATACGTATTACGGGATTCCCTATTCCAATGATATGTGGCCGGGCTTAAAGCGATGGAAATTTCCTAAACTACCCATTCTTGATGACGGAAAAGTTGTGGAAGAAGTGAATACCATGGAAGAGCAAGCGGCTCTTTGTAAGAAATTCACGGATCGAGCCACCCAATTCATTCGTAACAATAAAGATAAGCCTTTCTTTGTGTATCTTCCCCATGCCTTTGTCCATCATCCCCGATTGGCAAGTCCTCAATTTATGAAGAATGCAAAGAACGTTACTGAAGCTCAGATTGAAGAAGTGGATTGGAGCGTTGGGCAGGTCTTAAAAACCTTACGAGAGCTTAATCTCGATAAAAAGACTTTAGTGTTTTTCACCTCCGACAATGGTGGCGCTCGAGGCTGTGTCAGCTTGCCCTTAAGGGGCGGCAAAGGGTCGACCTGGGAAGGAGGATTTCGAGTACCTACGGTCGCCTGGTGGCCGGGAACGATCCCGGCGAATGCTCGAAGTAATGAGCTGATCACATCGATGGATCTTCTCCCTACGTTCTCGAAGTTAGCTGGAGTCAAAGTTCCAACAGATCGCGTGATCGATGGAAAAAACATCTTATCTATCTTAAAAGATGAACCCGGCGCAAAGACTCCTCATCAAAGTTTTTTCTACTATCGCTTTGAACAACTCAAAGCTGTTCGTTCCGGTGATTGGAAGCTTTTTAAGGACAAGAAACTGTTTCATCTCGGGCGCGACTTAAGTGAAAAGAAAAACGTTTATAAGAATCATCCTCAAGTCGTTAAGCGACTGACAGCGCTGATGCAAAAATTTGAAAAAGAGATTGTTAATAATTCCCGCCCTGTGGGAGTTGCCAAAAATCCAAAAACACTTCTCCCTCGCCCTGGAGTAAAAGGGGAGGAAGGCTATATCCCTACCTTGGATCTTGGGAGGAAGTAGGTCTTACTTCGAAGTTCTCATCTGAAGCCAATTCAACATCGTCTCTGAAACCAAGTCCGCCTCATCGTGATGAGCCCAATGGTCAGCTTCGGGTAGGGTGACGAGGGTGTAGTCTTTTCCCAGCCACTCCCAGGTGTTGTTGAGCCCGTGGTGATGGAGAGCCTTATCTTTGAGGCCGTGAAACTGTAAGACGGGGATGTTCACCTTGGGTAGCTCCCCAGTGATTTCTTGGTAAGGCTCTTTCGGATAGTTTTGACGGTAATAATTCATCATGCCTTCGAAGCTCGAACGTTCGAGGGCTTCTTTGTATCTTTTTAGAGTGTCGGCATCTTTTGCCACGAGTCTCGCCAGGAAATCGGCATTGAGTAATTTATGTGATAAGGGATTTTGAAAGGCGCGAGCATATTGTGAATTTGCCTTTTGAGTTGGATTGTGAGTTAACTCTCGCATCATTCCCTTGGGGTGGGGAAGGTTTACGATGATGAGTTTGTCTACCCATTCTGGCTGTGAAAGGGTCAACTGCCAGGCGATCGCTCCCCCCCAATCATGTCCCACGATAACAGCTTTGTTTCTTTTTTCGGCCTTAATGACTGCGATGACATCGGCAACAAGATGTTTCATGTCATAGTCAGCTTGTTCTTTGGGCTTATCGCTCAAGTTGTATCCCCGAGTATCTAAAGCTACGACACGATAGTGATTTTTAAGATGATTCATTTGATGGTTAAAGGAGTACCAAAAATCGGGGAACCCATGAATAAACACCACCAAGTCTCCCTGTCCCTGAGCTGCGTAGTGTAGCTTGACACCTTCATTGTTAACGTAGTTGTGTTCCAGTCGTGATTGCTGCTGGGTTTGGCAAGAAGATAAAAGGCTTCCCCCGATAATGGATATATATAAAACGAAGAAACACTTAAGGGTGGAGGATTCACATTGAAAGTGAGATCGTCTATCGATGAGGGGCATATTCATTTAACCAAACTGAAGGATTCATGAGTGATGTACCGAGTTATAAGCACTGCTGAAAATATCATGTTTCATTGCTGATGTGGGGAATTTTTCTGTATGGGTGGTATGGGATATTAAACACATTGTCAATTCTTTAAGCGATAACTCAAGAGTTTTGAAGCGTGAACGGCTGCTAATGAAAATTTGAAGTTATATCCGATACTTTAGATGTTGGTTTAGGATTTTGTAAGGGAGTCATTATGAGGGTTTAGTTAAAGGGCCACTGTTAAGTGGATAACGAAAAGGGTTCCAGTTATGAATGATTTTAAAGAAGTCAGCCAGAGCTTTGGTCGCTGTTTGATCGACGGGGATTTAATTACTAGATTTTATGACATTTTTCTAGCCAGCCATCCCGACATTGGTCCTCGATTTACAGGTACTGATTTTTCAAAACAGAAAGAATTGCTTCGTCATGGGATCAACTTAGCTATTGGTTTCAGCCGAGGCACAGCTACTGGAAGAATGGGAATCGAAAGAATTAGAGGTTCTCATCAAAAATCCCAACTGGATGTATCTCCGGATCTCTATCCCTACTGGAAGAAAAGTTTCATACAAGCTGTATCTGAGTTTGATAAAGAATTTACGCCCCAACTTAAAAATCAATGGGAAGAGGCCCTTCAGTTAGCGATTGATTTTATCGCCGAAGGTTATGATCCAAATTCGGAGAGTACCGAAAACAAGGTGAATTCTTCAGTGGTCTAGGCCTTTCCGAAGACTTGGGCGAAGCAAATGATATTTGGGTAATGTGATTATTTTCTGTTGAATAAAGATCTTTATGACCTTTATTCAATCACTCCAAGCAGTTCTCCGATCTGCGTCGCTCCACTAAAAATAGGCTTTCAGCCAATTTTTGTGATTTGCAGACTCCTACGCAAATATAATTAGTTCCTGATATTCAACAGGAATTAATTATCTCCTCAGAATTTAGAGTTCTCACTGGTTCTTGTCAGGGCGATCTTCATAAAATGAAGGTTCCCTAACGGACTGAGATTTCTAAACACTACTTCTTGTATTCAGCCTTCATACGGTTGGCATTCTGAGGATATAGAAATGAAAAAGCTTCTTCCTGTTCTTTTGTTTGTGGGATTGATATTTGGAATCTGCACCACAAACGCAGCTGAGAAAAATATTATTTTCTTCATCACCGATGATGAGAGCCCTACTTTGGGTTGTTATGGAGATAAGGTTGCAGTATCTCCTCATGTTGATTCTTTAGCTAAGGATGGAACTTTATTTTTAAATGCTTTCGCCACTACGGCAAGTTGCAGCGCCAGTCGCTCTGTCGTTTTGTCTGGAGTTCATAACCACAAGAATGGTCAATTTGGGCACCAACATCATTTCCATAAATTTGCCTCCTTTTACGATGTCGTCAGCTTGGCTTTACCCCGAGTCTTGCAACGGGCCGGTTATCGCACGGCTCAAATTGGCAAGTACCATGTTGCACCAGAGGAAGTTTATCGTTTTGAAACTTACTTAAAGGGACCTACTCGGAACGCCGTTCAAATGGCGGAGAACTGCCGAGAATTCATCACGAACAAGGAAGATAACCGACCCTTCTTTTTGTATTTCGCTACGAGTGATCCACATCGAGGGGGTGGTATCGATCGAAGTTCAAAGCTTGACCTTAAGCCTGATCTGTTCGGAAACCGTCCCCGACGAGGATCTCATAATGGAGTAAAAGAGGTCTTTTTCGATCCGAAAAAAATTCCTGTTCCCTATTTTTTGCCGGACACGCCCGAGACGCGTGAAGAGCTTGCGCAGTATTACCAATCTTGCGCTAGAATTGATCAAGGGGTGGGGCGCCTGATAAAGATTTTGAAAGAAGCTGACCTGTACGACAAAACGATGATCGTTTTCACCTCCGACCATGGGATGGCTTTTTCAGGGGGAAAAACCACTGTTTATGAAGCCGGATTACAAGTTCCCTTCGTCGTCAGGAATCCTTACGAAAAAACGAGAGGGGTGCGATCGAGTGCATTGATCAGCCATATCGATATCACTCCTTCATTGCTCGATTTTGCGGGTGGACTCGATTCCAAGACTAATGGGCCTAAGAATATTCTCAACGCCAACGCGTATTGGAGGAAGCGTGGAGAACACTTAAAAGAAAATCGAAGTGGTGGGTTTAAGTTTAACAGCTACCACGGAAAATCGTGGATTTCCATATTAGGAAAAGCCGATGCTGAACATTGGCCGACTGTTTTTGCTTCCCATACTTTTCATGAGATCCAAATGTATTATCCCATGCGGGTCGTGCGTGATAAAAACTATAAACTCATTTGGAACATTGCTGCTGGGCTTCCCTATCCATTTGCTTCAGATCTATGGGCAGCCTCTAGCTGGCAAGCTCAATTAAAAAAAGGGATGGATGCACCTTACGGCAAGAAAACTGTTCATCAGTATATTCACCGTCCTTCCTTTGAGTTTTTTGATATTAAGAATGATCCCCACGAATCAAAGAATTTAGCGAAGGATCCGAAATACAAAGATCTTCTCGAAACCTACAAAAAGAAATTGAAAGAATTTCAACGGAAGATGAATGATCCATGGATCCTTAAATGGAAGTATGAGTAATAAAAAAAGCCCACTCGAAAGAGTGGGCTTTTTTTATGTAGAGTCATTATTCGATTTTGTACTCATGGCCCAATCCCAACCGGTTACAAAATCAAAGCTAAGGTCATCGATAGAACCTTTGCTTTCCTTTTTCCGTATCGAAGAGCTAACTCGTAGGAATTACATTTTCATCGACGAGAGAGAGGCTTATCGAAAAACTCACCTCAGTCAACTTACAATGGCTTGTTAGGGGAGAATTATTGTTTCTATTTGAGGGGGGTACCTTTAAGAGGTTTTCCATTGGTCGTAAGAATTTGAAAATGATGAACGCGGTGGGGGCCTTGATACGACCAAACAATTTTCTTGTCGCGAGTGATCTCGAAAAGTTTGATCCCTTTTTTAGCTGCGTAGCTCGCAATAACAGTATTGCCGTTGGGGAGGCGTTGGGCTCCGCAGGGATCAGAAAAAGGTTTTTCTTTTAAATCTTTGTTGGTCACCTTCCAAACCACTTTTCCGTTTTTGTCGACCTCAATTATTTTATTTCCATTCGTCAGGCTGATGACGGTGTTTCCATTTTTAAGTCGAATGGCAGTAAAGGGCCAATTTCTTGCTTTTCGACCGCCCAAAAAAACAAAGTCGGTTTTGAACTCTTTGACTACCTTTCCTTCGGGAGTGTACTCCTTGACTTTGAATGCCAAGAGATGAGGTGCGAGGTAGTTTCCGTTAGGAAGTTTTCTTGCCATGCGCGTTTGCATGTGAGCATTATTCGTTTCTGGTTTAAGAGGGCAATCGACAACGATTTTGCCTTCAGAATTTACTTCGATCAATCGAGGTTTCTCGCCTAATTCAGTTATCAAAGTATTCCCATTTTTTAAGCGTTGGCAGGTACCGATTTCTTTATTTTGTTTAGAGAGTTTGTAATGAAAGACGACTTTCTTTTCACGAGTGAATTCTTTGACCTCATTTCCCCAAGCAATCAAAATGTTTCCGTTGGGGAGAACAAAACCATCTCTGGCTCCGCGTCGACCTGAATCCCAAGTGGGTTTTCCCGATTCATCGATGATTCCGGTGAAGGAAGGACCGGCAACGAAGAAGGAGTGTTTAATTTCAACGTCTTTTTCAATCAAGGTGAAATTTGAAACATTTAAAGCTAGGAAGAGTAGAGTCAGCATGGATTAAATCTCTGAGTTTGGATTTGATGTGAAGGGGATATATTAGAGTGAATTATTGTCGTTGTTCTCACGGTAATAATCCAGCGTCAACCTTGTCCTCTTTAAGATAAATAGAAAAAGGGAGAGCAACTTTAATGTTGCTCTCCCTTTTTTAAGTGATTCGACTAAGAGATTAACAATTAGGGTAATCACAATCGGCAAGATCATCCTCAGTTGGATCTGGCCCGCACTCGACGACTCCAGGTGCTGGGATTTCAATCGTTCCCAGGAAAAGGAAACTGAGAGCCGTAATGGGGTCAGTGATATCCACTAAGCCATCATCATTGGCGTCGGCAGCATCCATACAAGTTATCGGCGTGTCTCCAATAAAGAGGAAACTCAGCATGGTGATGGGGTCGGTGATATCGACGACTTGGTCCGAATTAGCATCACTTCTTCGGAAGCCTCCTGATTCCGTCACGGTGACTTCAAAGGAGCACTCAGTGATGTTTCCTGAAGCATCTTCAGCTTCGCAAATGACTTGAGTGGTACCGATGGGGAAGAAGGAACCCGATTCGGGAGTGCAAGTCACAGTCACATCGCTGCAGGTATCCACAGCTTCAATATCCCAAGTGACGATCATTCCATTAGGGCCACCGTTCACGGTCATGTCTTCAGGGCAATGAAGAGTAGGAGGGATCACATCCGCTTGAAGATTAACGGTAGCACAGCCTAAGCTTGGGAATGTTGATCGATTCGTTTCACCATCCAGGACTGAAACTACTGCTTGAACGGGGGGTGAGCCTAACTCGGTAGCGGTACAAATTTCAACCGCTGAAGATCCTACCGAACCCTCGGGAGTTCTAAACGTCGCCCTACAGGCTTCTATTGTTTCAGTCGCATCGAGTGTTGTTCCACTGTTGAGGATGACGCCGATTACCGCTTCACCGAATTCTTCGCGATTTCGTTGAACGATAAAAGTCAGGACATCACTAGGATTAATCGCAGATCCTAATTCCGCATCGATGAATTGGGCCCGTTCTGGATTCCACTTCAAGCCAAAAGAAAATCCGGTGACGGGAAGATCTGATTGTAGATTGAAGTTAAAAGTTGCTTCATCTCCGCAGACCGAAGTGGATTGAAGTTGAGGAACGATAGAATTTGATTCAGGGATATCGATAGGAAGAGGATCTAAATTGTAAAGACGATAAACGGAACGATGTGCGATGCCTCGTAGGCGTAAGAAGTAGAAACCCTCGGGTAGAGGTTCAGCTTGAAGCTCAAAGTTCAATCGATTCCCATTAACATCTTCAAAGGAAGCAACCACTTCATGATCGAGATTGAGGAGGACACCTTCGAAGGCATCAGAGACGGGTAGGTTGAAATCGATCCCAAGCCCGATGAGGTGTTCCGGCTCGAGCCAATTGATTTGGTAGTACATCGATGGAGGGAAGATACATTCGCCGGGAGGACAAATGAGATCGTACTCTGAGGGATGGCGATCTGGATCAGAGGGGCTCCAAGAATCAACGTCAAAGACAGAAGGATCGATCTCTAATCCCGGTGCGTCGCAACCGGCAGGATGCTCGCAGCATAGAAAGTTGTTTGGGTTTAAATGAGGAGCTACCAGAGGAGCGGAGTATCTCACACTCAACTGATAGTTCACCGTTGTTCGAATACTTTCTTGAGGGTAGAGTTTGACCAAAACGCGTCCTAAACCTAAGTCGGATGCGGGGCAGGGAATCTCAACGGAACCTGTCCCAGTTGCGATGGCCTCCGAAGGATCTGGATCGAGATCGGAAGGGGGGTAAACTTCGATACGTCCTAAGCCTTCCCCCGTAAAACGTAAGCGTGTCATTCTTCTGGCTGCGAATTCCTGCCCGCAGGGCGCTGATGTATCTGAACAGTCTTCATTCAATGGAGGGAAGTCGACCATAAACGTGTCGACATCCGTTGCACAGTGAAAACTTAAGTCTTCAAGTAACAATCGGTGTTCCCACCAAAATCCAGAATTAAAGGTTGAGAATTCACTCTCAGCAATTGGAGTTGCTTCCGTTGCGTCTTGATTCGATTCAAATCGATCGACGGCGATGCTCGATTCTTCATCGATTAGGACCACCATTCGGTAGAAATTCGTTCCAACTGCTCGGAAATTAAATCCTTCATCCATGAAGACATTTCGAAATCGAAATTGATGCTGAAAGGTATCACCCAAGTTGCTAAGAGTTGCAGTGTGTGCAGGGACGTCAGCAGTTATATGCATGGGAGACCCTGCAGCGTAGTACTCGATAGAAACTAAAATGTTGTAGGGAGTACATTCTGTTCCATCGGGGGCCGGCGCGATTCGGTAAAAGTCATTTTCATTCATGCCATCGGCGGTGAAGGCATGTATACCGGCATCTTCAATGACCTTTCCGGATTCCGCTTCACTGAAAGAGATGGGGATAGGGCTGCCCGCGCTATCACCGTAATCGGGTTTTGAAGTGACCCAGCCGAAGGGCTGTGAGCTAAGCCAATGGGTTCTTGGATTTTCATCGAAGGCTAATGAAGGGAAGATGGGGCGAGGATCCGGGTGAGGACCGATCGGCCGCGTTACCGCCTCAAAGAAGGCTTCGTCTGATCTTAAGAACCTTAAGACATGACTATCATTTCCAGGAGCGGGGGAACGAACAAAGTTACGTCTTAAGATCGATTTGATCGACGTGGCCGAGAGAGAGGGATTGGCCGAGCGAATCTGCGCGACCAAGCCACTGACGTAGGCGGCAGCTGCACTGGTTCCCCCTACGCTTTGAGTTGTGAAACCTTCACAGTTTTCATTTTCAGTTGGAGGTGACCAGGAACGATTATCTTCGAGTACCCAAGCGTCGATAGAGAAGCCATACATCATAGTGTTCTCATAACTCGAATTCGTAGCCCCGACAGAAAATACTCCTGGGATCACAGCTGGGATAATATGGAAAGCTTCCATGGGAGCAGGATCCATTCCTTCTAATGGATTTCCCGCTGAAGCAACGACTACGATGTCGGCGGCTTGGGCGACTCCGATGGCACTTGTAATTGCAGCATTCATCCCTTCGAGATAACCGGCGATGACAAAGCAAGCTCCGAAGGGAGGAACCGGGAAGGGCAAGAAGGGTTGCGCTAATAACAAAGCCGCATCGATGATCGGGCCCAAGATCAAACAGAGGAAGGGTCCTCCACCGAGTTGACACAAGTTGATTCCACCAATACTGCAAGGGAAGCCGAAACTCATATTGATGACTCGGGCACCATCGGATGTGGCGGCTAAGGTTGCTGCGGCTGCTTCGTAGTAATAGGTCAGCCCGCCCACGTTATAAAGCAAGAGGTCAGCAACTTGGCCACCGGAGCCAGCAGAGCCGACTCCATTGTGAAAGATACCGCCCAATGCTGTCGCCATTTTTGTTCCGTGATAGCGTTTATCCCCAAGGGGTCCAGTGATTCCATAAGGGCTGGTGGAGAGAGCGTGGAAGTTGTAACCTCCATCCACTGAAACTTCTTCGGGGAGTCGATCACAGAAGTCACTATCGATAACCGCAACTTTCACTTTTCTTGAGTTGAGGTGTTGGTTCCCTAAGACTTGGGTCATCATCCAAGCGCGTTGGGCTCCCTGAAGACTGTCGTTTCCTACGGGGTAGCCAAAGACGTTGTCTTCACCCGCTCCGAGCGCGGTGCTTCCGTGAAGCTGAATTAAGAAGTTGGGAGTGACATTGGAGCCGCGCAATCGTTCTTCGATCGAAATCACGATCATCGCTAAGGTCGCTTCGTTAGTGACTCTAAATGTTCCCTGTGCACCAACGAGCTCAAGTAAAACTTGCGCGTCATCAAGATTCACTTGGTCCGGGTCGAATCGAATGAGTTTATAAGGATTTGTTTGAGCTAATCCATCGTTACCTTGATCGACGACGGTTGCGTTTAATCGCTCAACTAAATTTCCGAAATCTCCAAAACGAGAATCGATGACAAGTTGATCGGATCCTAAGGAAAGGATCGTTCCAGTATCGTCCGCGATGCCACCGACGGGACGAGGGGCTTCAGCTTGCCCTCTCCCTGGAGTTTGAGTCGTGGGGATATCGAGAGTCTCATCAAAGTCGATAGCAATCGTGTTGAAGGTTTTTCTCCCCCTTAACATGCTGATGGCCATCAGAGGGTCTGAGGCATTGGGATCTTTTTGGAGCCCGATGAGAACTTCTCCGATGTTGAGTTGGAGTTCTCCATCCAATGGCTGGCCTTGCTGTTGTCCTAGGGAAAATTTAATTCTTGCTGACCAACGATCGCCGTCTGGATCCAAGACAATTTGTTCAAAGTCGTTTCCACTTTCTGTAGCGATGAAAGCTTGAATTTGGCCTTGTACCGGTGAACTTGGGTCTAAATATTGAAGTTCAACTTCATCACTTTCTTCGATGTCATGGAAAAACTTACTAAAACGAAGAGAGGGCTTCGGTTCGTAGAGTTGAACTTCTCTGGGGGTTTCATAAGTTGCGACGCCTATTCCATTGCGGCTTAAGTTTTCAGCATCCTTTTCATCGATTTCTCCCACGATTTCTCCGCTTTGAGGATCTTCTTTCCAAATTCTCGCCATTTGGTTTCGAGCGAAGGGGAAGTCGTTAGGACCTGGAGCTAAAATTCGTGTGACTACAGGTAATTCCAATTCAACTTTGTCGACTTGGAAGTAGAAATTCCCTGACTCTGAGGAGGATGAAGAGTCGATGGTAACGATGTAAGTGGTATTGGCTTCTAAAGTGATTTGTAAGACTTCAGGATCTTTATCGCCAAATTGGTCAGAGCCTTTCAAGCAAGTGTTTTCCTCGCTTGGGCAATTTAAACCGATGAGAATCGCAACATTGTTTCCCTCTGGAGAGTAAGCCGAAAATCTATAGGTTCCACCTTCAACAGGAGTGAAAGAGTAGTGAGCTTCAGGGCCTGGTGTGGGAAGGGGAAGGCAACTCACTTCAGAGATAGAGCTTCCTAAGTTGTCGATAGGATCCACTCGTGAAAAGGGGAATGGCCCATCCGATGGAACCTCGAAAGGAACTTGGCAGTCTCCGTCGCCTCCGGGTGGCAAGGGTGCGCTTTCGAGTTCTGCGAGTGCCCAAGAGCTTGGATTACTGGGAGTGGAGTTTCCAGGAGCCATCTTTGAATTTGGTAACGCGGTTTGAAAACCGAAATGTTGGAACGCCAATCTTAAATCAGATTGATTAGCATCTAAAATGGCAGTTGAGATTCTGAATTCTGAAGAGCTAATTGTTGCTGAGCCATCTACTGCAAATTCTTCAGGGCAGGCTTGAGATGTTTCACAAGCCATAAAACCGAATTCATTATCACCCTGGTAACGGCCGGCTTTCGCACCAGGAGAGAGCAACATTGAAGTCGCAAGTTCGGTTGATGTGGGATGGTCATTAACAATTTGATCCGGGTCGATGAAAATAATGATGCCGGGATTGGTGTTAGCATCGACTGCAGGTCGCAAATGCTCGAATGCGACATATAGATCGGTTCCATTGTGTAGGAGTTTGACTAATGCATCACGAGGAGCCGTTCCATCGTGGTAGCGAATGACAGCTTGTTCGGCGCCTTCGTATTCTTCATTGGATAGAATTCCATCGATGGATGGAGGTGAGCTTGTAAAAGGAATTGTTAATTTTTGCGGAAGGATGCCGAATGGATCGCAGGTTAGAGTTCCAATTTCCGTACCGGTGAGGCCGCGGATGAGTTCTGTTTTTCCACCATCTCCGAATACCGCTTCTAATGAAGGTCCAGTTCGAACTTCGCGGTACATATCATTGTTGATTTCTTCTTTGGTTCGTGCGGTATGCCAAATGCGAAGTTCATCGATTCTTCCTTCGAGGGGAAATCCGCCTGCGACATCGGCACCGATGGTCATCGGGCCTGTGTTATTAGCGATATTAGGAACATTTTGGAAAGCTCCCGCTTCTTCTCCATCGATGAAAAACGCTACCGAGTTACCATCGTGAGTAACGGCGATGTGGCACCATTGTTGGGATGGAACATCGCGAGTGGAGTCTACAAAAGAAAAATTAGCTGAATAGAATCGCAACTTATTGCAGAAGCCCAGCCACCAAGAATTGGTAAAGTTTTTTGAAACGATCGTTTCACAGCGCGTATTGTTTTCTCGGTAAACCCAGGCTTCGATGGTGAATCCGTCTGAAGGTTTGAAAGCATCATGATCGGCATAGCTCATGTAGGAGCTGCCGTTATAATCAGTTGATCGAAGGGGAGGATCGGCCATTAATGCTTGAGGGCCATTCAAAATACTGAGAACTGAAACTAAGAGGCAAAGGAGGGATAGCCCTCTGTATTTCCTCTTAAGGAGCAGGGCTCGAGGGGTATTTGGTACTGCTGTCATGGGATTCTCCATTCTGACCGAGAAAGTTGTAACGACTTTATTTTCAATGGTTTGCGAGGTTTTCGACCCTCCGTTTCAGAAATTGAGATGAAGGGCTAATTACTGGAACGGAGGGAAATTTAGGGATTCACTAAAAATCTTAAATTTAGGCAAATTCTGCAGTTTAAAATTTCTTCTAAGTCGTTCGTTAATCGGATTGATAGCTTGCGTTCAACCCTAAGGGAGCACCGTGTGCATTCTTCTTGGATTCTGCTTCATGGCAGGAATGAGACTGAGTTTTAGCGTTAGGTCTATTCATGGAAACACAATCTCAGCTTGAAAATTTAGTTCAACTATCTCGAAAGGGAGATCGAGGAGCTTTTGATAAAATCACTCGCCATTTTCATGCACGGATAGAGTCGATCGTAAGATTACGGATCGGGCAAGATTTGAGACGCAGAATTGATGTCGATGACGTGGTTCAAGAGACTTACATGAGAGCCTTTAAAGGCATCAGTAACTTTGAGTGGGAGAGTGAGCCTCAGTTTAGGGCTTGGCTGTGTAAGATCGCCGAGAGAACCTGTACGGATGTTGTTCGACAGCACGTGATCTCTCAAAAGCAAAGCATCGATAAAGAACTGCAGGGGGGGCTGGGTCCGAAATCGGATGGTGGGCAAACCAACTTGTTGGAACTTCTTTCTTTGACACAAACCAGGCCGTCAGGGTACGTGCGCAGAGAAGAGAGACTCACTCGATTAGAGCAAGCGATGGATTCTCTTTCTGATCGCCATAAAGAAGTGATTCTTTTAAGCGTCATTCAAAGAATCAGTACGCAAGAAGTCGCCGAACGCATGGATATGTCGATTCAAGCGGTGTGTATGTTGAGAACGCGTGCCTTGAGAAAGTTAAAAGATTTATTTGGTGAGACTGAGAGTTTGCGGCTGCCGGATAGAAGGGCGTTTGAAGGGGAGGGGGAATAGTATTGTATTTTTTTCGCCTTTCGCAGTCGATAAGAATTTGGATTATTCGAGTAATAGAAAACAGCTCGATATTTTCCTGAGCTAAGTTTCATTGGCAGGTAATACCAATAATTCAAAAGTACTATCTGCGTTTTAAGTGCAGAGATAAATTGCTAATGTGGAAGGAATCTTTAACAAAGAATTTAAATATCTACTTCATTTAGAAAGATTTAAAATTTTGATGAACTCAACGTCACAATATTTATTTGAAAGAATATCAACCATCGGAATGCAGGGCATGTTTGTTTTTGCATGATAAGATTTCCAGCCCTTCCACTTGCCATCGACCCAAAAGCCTAGTTCATTTCCGACTCTCCGGATTGTCACTTGTTGCCATACCGTATTGGGGGGGCAATTGATGCTGAGGGATTGGTCTTTTCCTCGATTGGACCTCAATCCCACTTGACTTCCACCTCTGATTTTGAACTTAGCTATAAAATTCTTTTCAAGAGTTTCTTTGACGGCAAGGACGGCATGGCTATGAATTCTGGTTGTGTTTTGAAATATGTGGTAGCCATTTTTATAACTGTAACTCATTTTTGACCGTGGGTAGGAATTCCACTTACCCTTTAGCCAACATTGGACTTGGAGATCCTCCAACTCGAGGTGTTTAAATAAGGGCTGGCTTTTTTCTCTGATGTTTTTAAGTTCTTTTTTAGCTAGTTCTAAATCGATTCCACTTATGGTTGGAATCAAGGTTTCGTAGATGTGAATAGCGCGTTGGTAGAATGGATATCTTAACTTTTTAGCTACTTTATTGGATTCTTGTACCCACTTAGCAGCGAGTTGAAGTTTATCGTTTGCCGATTTATTTGGAGATTGTTCTTGTTTAACGAGCGAACTGAAATTTTTGGACTTCTTTAAATAAGGAATGGCTTTGTCCCAGTTGTAATTATAGGCGAACGAATAAATTCCAATTCTTTCGCATTGTTCTTCAGTTAGTTCTGTCAGGGATTTATCGATGATGAATTCGAGCTTAGAGAATTCTGTAGTTGCGTCTTTGACTTTGTTTATCTTAGTCAAAAGTGATTTTTGAAGGGCTTTAGACCGGATGGTCCTGCAAACGTTCTTTGCTTTTATGATGGCATCTAAAGCTTCTTGTAAGCGATTTTGCGTTAATAATGACAGGTGGATAGAATCCCATGTTTCACTGACGACTAGAGCATTTAATCCTTTGAGTTTTCCTTTGGGTAAAGAGTTCAGAATTTTTAACTGAATGGAGGTTGGATTTTCGAGGAGGAATTCATCTTCCAGAGTTTTATAAATTGAGAGGGAGCGAATGGGCTGTCCTACTTGTGAAAGTAGGATTGCAGCTTCAGATTTTAATGAGAAACGCAGTGCGCTATCTTTTTCTGTTTTTAAATCTTGAAGAAGTTTGTTGGCTAATTTGATTCTATTTTCAGGCTTTTTTTGGGAGTACTCTTTTTCATATAATTTTTGAATTTTTGATGTTGCGATTATTAGTTGCCCGGGACTGGGTTCGTTTTTACGTGGAGTCTCGACGGCTAATAGGGATGAATATAAAAAAGTGAACAATCCTATTAGGATGGCTGGATTGGAATTAAATACTGATCGTTGAGTTTGAATAGTCATGGAATAATTGTGATTAGATTCGTAAATGTTCTACCCAGAACTCTAATTTTAACGAATTTTATTTTTGTAGAGAATTTCTTTCCAGTCCTCGATTCCGATGATCTTCTTCGCGAACTGAAGAATTGCTTGTTGATTCTCTGTTTCTAAAGCCTTAAATACACCCCACGCGAATTTCTTTTTATCCGGTCTCCAGATCGATCCTTTTTTTACAGTCCATAAGCCGAGTAGTAAGCCGCCTTCCCTTTCATGATCGATCCAACGATGGTAGTGGAAGGCTTCGATCGATTTCATGTGTTCAATTTTTTTCCAGGCGTAGGCTAAACCGGCAGCTTGTACTTTTTGGGCTTCTTCGCTGTAGCCTCGGGAGTGGAACCCTTGTTCAGAGAGCAAAATAGTACGAGGCTTTCCTCGGAAGAGATTGTCTTTGAGCTGGATCCATTGATCTAAAACTTCGATGTTCTTAAAGGTGATCATGGGAGTGGAAAAGCTGAAAGTCGGTTTTTTATCATTCCATGTTTTAGATTCAAACAAACTTTGAGGGTAAGGGTGAAAGGCTAATCCCCATTCGAAATCTCCCTCGACTTGGCAAAACTTTTTTAACAAGTTTAGAAGTTCGAGGCTTTTGTAATATCTTGGATTGCTTGGGATGTGAGATTCATTCCAGTGATGGGTTAAAGTGATAAATACCTTTGCATGGGGATTGTAAAGCCGAGTTGAGGTGTAGGCGATTCGTAAAGATTTTACGTATGCTTCCATGTAGGTGGGGGGAGCGACTTCCCCCATATTGGTCCAGACCCATCCGGCATCGACTTCATTGTGAATGATCCAGTGAGTGATCGTTCCGTGAGGTGCTTGGGGTGGGCCGTAACGTTCGGCTAAAAATCGCATCGCTGCGGCGTAGTGGGAGAAGCCTTCTGGGCTTGTTAAGTTGGGCATCGTGTAGTGCCCGGCGAGGGCCTTGGGATGATTGAAAATCTTCGACATCTCATTTTTAGATTTAAATCGGGGAATCAGAATGATGGCGGAGACGACGATCTCATTTTCTTTGCAAAACTTTAGAGTGCGATCGAATGCGGCGATTTGATGGCGATCGAAGTAGAAATCTTGACCTCGATGGTGGTGAGTCATCGTATTACCTTTTTTTAGGCGCATGATTTGGGTCAAGGGTATGTTCAGGGTGATGTTTTTGACACCTAGTTGGACCAAATCCGGTAAGAGATTGAGATCATTGGCGATTCCACCCATCCCTTTTTTTGAAGTTGGAATTTTGGGTTTCAGTTGGGGCCACTTTGAGAGAGTTTCGATTTTTTTGGGGTAGGTGGCCGGTGAGATTAACTTCCAATGATTATTAATTTTTTGTGCGATGGCCCAACGGGAGTAGGCTCGATCGTAATTGCCTTTGGACCTGGGGATGGTGATCGAGAATGAATTACTATTATTATTTTTAATTAGAAACTCTTGGGAGTGTTCTCCCTTGAGTACGGTTTCGTACGGGGTGAATTCTACGAGGTAACAACCGGTAGGGGAGCTTGGGGTGCTTCCTTCGATAATGATGGAGTCCTTATTGAGTTCGATGGAGGTGATTTGACTCGCGTAATTGGAGTTAAGGTAATTCAAGAGTGCACGATCTTGTTCACTTTCAAAGGGATGTTTTGACGTTGATTCACTGCCGAAAGAGGAAAAACAAATACAGAGAATAGAAGCTAAAGCACAGAACTTATTAATTTTCATATTTTAATAAAATAATGAGGTTGAAGCCGTTGAAGCTGAGAAAAGAAGAAGTGTCCATTTTTGAAAGCTGCAAAGACACGTTTACATCTAAGAAACTTTCCCGCCCCTCCCCGCTACCAGGTAACCAATATTTCCAACTCCCACCCTTACCGGGTAAGCCGACAGCAGCAACCCATCCCGCTACCTGGTAAACGTGAGAATCCCATCATCATCTCACATCTCTCAAGCAAGATTCAATTATGTAACGAATTCGGTCTACCCCGCATCCCTAACCAGGTAGCCCATTTTCACCAAACTCCCGCTACCAGGTAACGGAAAGCGCGCCTCATTCCCTTACCAGGTAGCGGAATGGGGGATGAAGTTGAGACAGTTGTAAAGTTGTCTTTCTTCACGCTTGACGATTGAAGCGTTCTTTTACGTTGGAGGATCGAAAATGGACGCATTCCCCTTACCAGGTAGCGGTGATTCCAGTACTAGGTAAGGGTTTGGGGGTGGAGGTACTCCTTACCAGGTAAGGGGATGAGGAGCTGTCGAATGGGGTGGGGTGAGCTAAAACTTAATTAATGAGAGGGGCTCGTATTTGACTGAATGAAGAGGTGTTCGGTTTTGAATGGGTTGAAAGTGAGGTTTACTTTTTCTTGGTGAAAGCTGTTTTTTGAGAGCAAAAATTGTTACCTGGTAGGGGAGAGTCGGCTACCAGGTAGAGGAGGGGGAATATTACCTGGTAAGGGAAATGGGAAGTCGCGGGGAGACATTCGGGATGGCTTACCGACACAAATCCGGACAGTCCAATATTTGTCGACACTGATGGCGTAAGGCGTGGGGGGGCGAGAATAAAAATAGATGACTTAGAAGTCCAACGGCATCCGCTGAAGTTATTTCTTCGTTTCCATCAAAATCTAATAAGGCAAGATTTCCCCCGGACTGAACTGAGGGATTGTCACAGGGTGGAGGATCTCCCCGGTATAGAATTCTCAAAAGCTTAATAGCGTCCCCAATTTCAATTATTAAATTTTGATTCGCATCGCCAGGGATTTGAGCTCCCCCCCAATTTTCAATCTCTCCGGGCGTGCCGTGAGGAATCGAACTGATTTGCCATGCAGTAGAAGAGCTCCAATTAGAAGCAGCACCATTTGGATCACGAATAGTCAGCGAATGCCCCTTTCCATCCGTATCTGGGTACCAATTATCGTCGAAGGTAAAATCATGAATTCGTTCATTTTGAGCATCGTCAATAAAAATTCTTCCTCCCCGATTGGATAAGTTCCCCGTGAACTCCCCGGCAATATGTTGCTGGATTAAGCTGTATCTTTCCTCAAAAGCATCGATATTCTTAACGATGAGAAAAACTCCACCTGGGGGAACGAAGTAGTGATCGGCAAAGGTGAATTGTATGTCCCCTTTGATTTTAATGTCTTTCAAATTGAGAATTTCGCTCCCCGTATTTTGAATCTCAATAAATTCAAACTGATCTTCTCCGTAAGCACTGGGAGATTGGGATGCCTGAGGATGGTAATGGATCTCTGTTATCCTTATTGGGAATCGAATGTACACGATTTCTTTCAGTGGGCTCCAAACATCCCCCAAAAGAGTTCTGGATTTGACACGAGTCGTTTCTGTGATGGGTATACCCACCTTTGGAACTTCAATAGCAATTAATTCTACTGCTAGTAACAAGTCATTGTTGGTCAACGAATTGTTCAGGCCTTGAAGGGATAAAACATTTTTCCCAACTCTCAATAGATCCTGAACTGAATGAAATTCAAAGTCTTCAAAACGTTGAGCACGAACGTCGTTCACTTGTCGAGTTGATAAAGAATTCCATCTGAGAGATTCAGGTGCGTTTTTAGATGTTAAAAAATTTCCATTTAAATAGGCAGCGAAGCCATCATCATATTTCATTCGCAGCCTTAGAAAATCGATGGTCTCGAGTGAAGATATCTCAAATTCAAATCGAACATAAACAGACCCGGCTTTCCTGTAAAGATCATCACTGAGGTTGGTTTGAATGTGTTCGTCAAACCCACCGTTAGTTTTAAATCCAATGCCATTGAGTCCCGATTCCCAAGCCGAATCATCGAGATCGATTTGATTCCAATTCTGTTCCCAGCGATCATCATCGGGAATGAGATATTTGAGAGTCTTGGATTCATCTACTAATGGGGTTTTAATGTCCTCCAATGAAAAATGGGCTGTGGGTGAAATTTCTCCCCCGGGGAGTCGAGGGTCAGAGCTATCCAAGGTGTAATACGCTCTTCCCTCAGTAGATTGAAGGGTAAATGAAACTCCTTCCGGGTAGTTTCCTGAAGGGTGACTGAATATAGGGGGTTCAACTTCCGGATACAGCCCGGCATTTTTTAAATGGGTAAGGACGGCGCCACTCCTAGCTGGTAAATGCGAATTAAGTAATCGCTCTTTCTCCGTTTCCCATTCTTCATTTCGAGTTAAGGGAATGTCTCTTTGACTATCTCCCCAACGAGCCGATTCACAAATGACCGCCTCTGAAATCTCTTCCGCCATAACTCTATAGCGATTCGTTGATACATTTGCAGAGATTGCTCCATCGCTTAACAGGTGCTTATACGCGCGGTCGGCGAAAAGCATTCGAAACTCTGGAATTGTTTTCAGGTTGTTAAAAATTTGCGACGGCTTGTTTGTGTTGTTAACTCCTGTTCGATCATCACCAAAGGTGTTTTCTAAAGTTCTCTCGGCATCCCAGCTAAAGAATTTGTATCCATTGGAATGGAGGCGATGACGACCGGCATACCAATTGTGATGATCCCAATCCCAGTTCCCGCCGTAAAAATTAGTTAGCATATAGTCAGCAAGATTATTGACATCGAGATGGCTCGATAATGAAGAAGGTAGAAAATCTGTATTGATAACACTGTTAACATTAGCAAATAATTGCCCCCAAGAATGCCCATGTCCATCGATAATCTCACCAGCATTGAGGGTGTCCCATTCTTCTTTTCTCCCTCCAAAGTAGGAGGCACAAAATGGAGCCGAAGGCCGCTCGACTAAATTATAAAGTCCCCAATAAAGCCCGTTGAGATAAACGTGAACAAAGATTCCATGGGCTTGAGGCTGTCCCATCGCAAGTAAGCATTCTCGAATGAATTGATCACGTAAGTATTGAGCGCGATCTTGCTGGCGGGTGTTTCTATTGGTCCATGAGTTATTAAATCCTGCCCGCAGAATTAGGGTATCAAACTCGTCAGTAGCTTTTCTGTCTTTGAGTTGTCGACCGCCTGAAAAAATGGGAAATTTAAATTTAGGGGGACCGTGTTTACTTTTAAACAAGAAACGAAATGAGTGTTTAAAAAATTGACTACCCCTTCCCGCGCCGCCATGCATTCTTACTCCGCAATTGATTTGTGTTCCGCTTCCCCAACCGGGAGAGTCTAATCCAGGAGCACTAATAACTTCCAACGATCCATTTCTCTCCCATTGTATTCCTGATTGCGAAGAATTGGTGTATATACCCGAGGCCGTAGAAAACAAATCTTCTCGATCCATGACAATCGAAATCGTGGGAAGGGAGAGGAGGGCATCTCGAATAGAGTTCGAGTACAAAGGATCGTGAACAACATTTGGGTCCATTTCATAATCGGCACTTACTGAGCCCCATTGAGGAGGAAATGAAGCACCGGTTTGATTGAGAACATGATCCGGAAAAATGTAAGTTTGGGTATCTACATTGGTCGATTCGTATCCTTCTTTGAAGGCCAATGCCCTTACCGTCGTAGTTTCCGAGATGAATAGTGGTTCCGTGTACAGAGTGCCATGTTCAATTGTTGGATTTGAGCCATCGGTTGTAAATCGAATCTTTGCGTCGGGAGTCTTTGATGAAATAACTAGGTGAAATTCTTCGTCGTAAAAACCTCGATCATGATCAAATTGCGTGTCTTCGACGATCTTTAGAAAAAGACTGTTGTTTTCTTTTCCTGGAGTGAAATTTTCAAAGTAACCCATTTTGGAGAAATCAGATTGATGAATGCCGTACGAAACATTTGGCCGCTGCTTTTTATATTTGGGGGAGTACTCGTGAGCTATGGTGAAGCCGTCGGGTCTGACGAGAGCTAAATATTCGCCGTTGGCAGCAAGTTTAAAATTAGTATGGGGAACATTTAAAGTATCTGTGTGATCCTTTCCTGATGCAAAAATTAATTTAGGATCATGGGGTTCAATAATAAGGGAGGGAATACGCCACTTTTTTAAGTTCGATCGATCATCTGTCAAAAACCATCCTTGAATGTTGATGGATTGATTCGTTGAATTAGTGATTTCAAGCCAATCGGAAAAATCGCCATCAGGATCGCTCACCGACTTAGTGTTGGTGGCCATAAACTCTGAGATGTAAATACCAATAGATTGAGCTAGCAAATTTGAGTTCAGGCACAGGAACAAAAATGTTACAAGAGCAACTGAACGCATCATCTAAAATTCGCTCCCAGATAGACGTATGAGGCTTTTAACTCTGGATCAAAAAAAGAGGGGATTAATCAAGAAAACTCAGAGTTTAAGCTGGATGAGTAAAGAAAATAAGACCCAAGATTTAAGGCAAAAGTGTCGCTTGACTCTTATATGAGGCCCTTGAATGATCTATATAGGCCACTTAAAGATAAAATTCGAAACTCAATAAATTATAAAACTGGATGGAGGTCTCTGAAAACTAATTCCAGTTGGTGAAAAAGAACTTATTTAAAGCGCTAATGTTCCTGTTTAGAAAAAAGTGGAGCACGATCTTATTTTTCTAAGTTTTTCTTTATTTTGTAAATTGTTTTCCTAATGAAATCCGTTTTACCGCTGATGATGTAAGCGGTGTATTTGAATTCCATTCCCGGTTTCACACCAAATCGTATTAAGGGAGAAAAGTAGGAACAGCTACTTACTTTAGCTTCCAGAAATCGATAGCAGGTTAAGATCTTCGCCTTAGGGACGTAGCAACCAATCCCATAATCTTTTTCGTTCACATAAGCGGCCCAATTCTCTGGAAGTGGATGGCGTTCATTAGGCCAACCCGGAACCGATCTATTGAGTTTGTCTTTCGTCCAAGGTTTTTTGCCGTGATAACGAATCAAGTATTTGTATTCGGGCTCTACAAAGAAGGCGGGGATTTCTTGATCTCTGACTTTATGAGTTTTTTTCCCTTTGTAGGTCATCTTGAAGTCAATTTTGACATAGGTGCCTTCAATTGAGATGGTTTGCTCAAATATGACATCTTTCATCAGTTTTCCCGTCGCCCAGTGAACAGGATGGGTATTCGAGTAAATTTTGTTCTTCGATTTCTTGATTTCTAAGATCTTAGCTGCCTTCCCCTTCCAGTCACCTCCTTGGATGGGATTCCAATGCCAGTCTTTCCCACGCCACTTTGAACCATCGAGATCCCCGTAGTAGGACTGTTGCACTAACCGACCATGGTCATAGTGATTGAGAATATTTTTATTCGAATCGGAATTTGAAAAATAACCTAATGCCAAGCCCGAGGTTTTCTTTAATCCGATTTTAATTTTGCCGTTATTTAGAAAGATCCAGTCCTTTTTTGGATAAGCATTATTTTTGTCTTTAGTTTTTTCATCGGCTTGAGAGGAAAGTGAAAAATGGAATATAAGCAGCGCAAAGAGAATAAGGTTAGATTTGTGGTAAGGCATCTTAAGAATAAAATTTTGTTGAAGCGTAAAGATCAGAACAGTTCTTTGATGGGGGGAGAATTATCAACGAGTTGCATCACTTCACGAGGAATGTTTCTCGCAACTCGCATTTGGCCCACGTCAAAAACAGAATGAAGAATGGTTCCCATCATGTTTTCGGGGTTGATGGGATTCGAGGCGGGTTCACCATTTTGTCGATCCGAACGACCTACAACGCCAGGTTTCAAGCCGCCTCCAGCAAATGCGAGAGTGCAAAGTCTCGCCCAGTGGTCTCTTCCACCCTTTTTATTCACTTTGGGAGTTCGGCCGAAGTCTCCCGTGATCACTAGGAGAATTTTGTCGGACAAACCTCGTTCTTCAATATCCGTTAAGAAGGTCGAAACCGATTGATCGACGGTAGGCCCAAGCATATTCATACCTTTGACCATACCGGGATTATTTCCATCGGCATGCATATCCCAGCCGGCTGAGTGAACGGTCACAAAGCCGCAGCCAGCTTCACATAATCGACGAGCTAAAAGCATCTTCATCCCAAGGGATGATTTTCTAAAAACTTTATGTCCGACTTGAACATGACTCGTATCGTATCGTTCAATCGTTTTTGGAGACTCGTTTTTCACATCGAACGCGGCGGTAGCCCCTTGGAGAATAAGGTCATAAGCTTGAGCTCTTAGCTTATTCAAAGACTCTTCTTTGGCTTGAGAGTCGACGCTCCTTTTCATCCCATCTAATTTTTCGAGTAAGCTTCTTCGATCTTTAAGCCTCTCTACATCGAGATGGAGTTTAAGATCGTTCAAAAACGAACCCGACTTTAAGTTTGATGAATTTTTCTTTTTTCTCGATCGCTTGGATTTCTTTTTAGCTTTACCTTCAATCTCTTGCCGCACTTCAAAGGGAGAATAGAGAGATCCAAATTGGCCCGGCCATGAGCCTTTGATTACTCTATTGAGTTCTTTTCGGTATTGCCCGTCGATTTCTTCTGAAGTGAGTAAGGCGTAGGTAGGGAGTCCAGATTCAGGGTTATAGTTGCCGCGAGCACGGGTATAGAGTGATCCGATGCTCTGTCCTGTTTTCGTGTCTCCGCGAGGATCCGTTCCGCCTGAAAGGATGTGAACATGAGCTTGCTCGTGGCTTCCAACTGAAGATCGGAACGAACGAATAATCGACATGCGGTGTGCATGCTTTGCTAAAAGAGGGAAGTTTCCTCCGAAGGTCAATCCAGGAACGCTTGTAGAGATTTCACCCGTGAGGCTTGAGTAGGGTGAAGGGGCATCCATATTTGGATTGAACGTCTCAATGTGACTGGCCCCACCTGAAAGGTAGAGAAAAACGACGGATCTGCCTTTTAAAAAGTTGCCATCACTGCCACTGGCAAGAGCTTGAGTGCTCAGCAACTGTTCGACTCCGAGCGCACCTAAGCCAAGCGAACCGATGCGAATGAAATCACGTCGAGAGACGCCTTCACAATCAGGGTTCGAAGCACCAGTAAAAAAGGTGAGCATCGCAAATCTCCATTCGCCCAGTTGACAGAGTCGTTGCTTAAATTGCTGCTTTGTTCGCTAATTCAGTAATAGCTCCGGACGTTATTGGAGCTGTTTCTAAATTTTTATTACTTAAAGACTAAGGTCTACTATTAGATGGGTTCAAGTTTTTTTTTGAATCGTAGTGGTCATTCTCAAGCATTTAAGGCTTTTTAAAGAGCATCCAAGTGTTCCCTTGGGCTTCTACTTCAATTAGGGGCTCAATGGAGTCATCTTTTGCTAGTTTTACTGAATCTGCGTTTGATTGAATCTGAAAGAGAAGAATTGAAAAGAGGCCTAGATCGAAGAGTCTCGATAGTTTCATTAATGTTATCAGGATTTACTGTGTTGTTATTTCCAACCGTAAATTAAGTCTAACCAACGAGGAAGACTGTAGGTAGGTTCATCCAAAGAGCGAAAGGCGCTCATCAATCTCGCGCGCCTCACCGTTTGTAAGGCTTTCAAGAAACCATCAGTTTTTGCTTCCTCGATATCTAATGGTAGAGTGATATCGGGAATTATACCGGATTGATGGAAGTTACCCGTATGCGGGAATTGAACCTTATTACTCGAAAACTTTACCACTGTTCCATCTTCAGTCTCAATTTGATCGATGGGAAACTGGGAGCCTTGAGTTTGCATCCCGATGACCTTTGCTTTTGAACTTCTTCTCAAATGATAGATCACATGTTCTGAAGTACTCGCAGTGGTTTCGTCGGTTAGGATCACCGTTCGAGTAGTGAGTAAGGGTTCTTGTGGTTTTAAATAGGTTGGGTTGGAACGATCACCAAAAATTCCCGATGCTCGATTAGCGATCCAAATGGCATCTCCCCCCGAATAAAAGCGGCTTGCCAGTTCGTAACCCAACGAGAGTCTTCCTCCTGAATTGGATTGAAGATCGATGATGACTTTATGACAGCCGATCAGTTGATCGATGGCCGCGTGAAGTTCGATAGCCATTCGGTCTAACGCAATTCCAGTTCTCTCGGGGGAAAACGTGAGGATTCGAAGGTAGCCGATATTCTCTTTTCTCTCGACTCGTATCCAACGATCTGAAAGGGAGAACTGACTTTCGGAGGCGTTAAACTCTTTTTTTGCACTAACTGGTTTTGAAAGGTTTCTAAAAGCGGTGAATTTTAAAACTTGACCGCTAGGACTTAAAAGTTGAAGGTAGCTTGCAGAATACCGCCTTCCCAAGCTTAAAGCAGGAAGAATAGAGCCTATGTTGGATCGTGTGACTCGAATCCCATCGATGTAGTGCAAGCTGAAAAGAGCAGGGGGTGCATTGGAAGAGTTGGGTGAAGGTAAGGCTCTCCAATGTTTGCCTAAACAAATCCACCGTAGAGGGAGTTTATGTTGTCCGACTTGTTTTGGGGGGAAATAGGTGAGATGGGGATCATTCAGTTCGCTGAGAAATTCAGCTAAGAAATGAACAAATTCACTCGAGTTCTTTACCTCGGAGATGCGTTGTTCGTTGGATCTTTTAACCGAGTCGGCCCGTAAAGCTTGTCGTTCGAAGGCGAGGCTTTTTTCGGCTAAGCCATCCACGATCTGGTGAAACGTTGCTTGATAGGGACTATCGAAAGAGTTTTGCGAAAGTTGGCAACCTGCCAATATTCCCAAAGTGATTTGAATGAAGAGAATTGAAGAAATGAGTTTGAGGATCATGCTTTAATTTTGAATCAAGTCATGAAATGAAGTGAGGTCGATATTCGACCCACACAATATCAACGCCGTTTTTTTATTTTTGAGCTCCTTCGACAAGGGGCCCAAAAACGCTGCTGTCGAAGCTGCACAGGCCGGCTCACAGGCTAACTTGTGATTTTTAAATAAGTATCTCATCGCCTGACGCATTTGGTCATCGGTGATTTTAACCAACTGGTCAACGTACTTTTTACACAGGCTGTAACTATAGGGCATAGCGAGAGGAGCACCTAAGCTGTCGGCGATGGTATTTACCGTGTCAATCGATTGGGGTGAACCCGCCTCAAAGCTTTTATGCATGGAATCGGCCCCAACGGGTTCAATCCCGTAAACTTTACAACTGGGGTTCCATTGTTTGACGCTCGCAGAAACTCCGGCACAAAGGCCACCTCCTCCGATGGGTACTAAGACCGCTTCTAAGCCATCGATTTGCTGACAGAGTTCTAATCCTAACGTTGCTGTGCCTAATGCCGTTTTTTCTCCTTCAAAAGGATGAACAAAAATCCGCCCTTCTTCTTCTTCGATTCTTTGAACTTCTTCGAACGCAGCGTGAACATTCTCAGCGAGGATGACCTCAGCTCCTAAGTTTCTGCACGTCTCGACGCGCTCGG
>JANQLS010000075.1 GCA_028280485.1 Planctomycetota bacterium | reverse complement strand
CCTTCGGAGGCAGTTTCAACCGTTTCGGCAATTCTTCGAATTGCCTACACTCCGCTAAACATAGGCTCTACGAGCCTGTGCAGTAATAATGGAATAAAGACCTAGGTCTTTATTCGCGGCCGAGTTGATCCCAACTCGACTGAGTTTCTTCAATTTGAGGCCTTCAAATATTGCTGAGTGATGGACTATAAGATTTAGATCCTCAAGCTATCTTTAGGGAGTCTCAAGAATCACCAAAACTGTTTAAAAGTGAGCGAGCTATGATCAAGGTCTTGGTCAATGGATATAAAGGTAAGATGGGCTGTGAAGTTGTCAAAGCAGTGGAGGCTGAAGATGATTTAGAGCTCGTTAAGAAAACTGATCTCGGAGATGATTTAGCCAGCGCGATCGAAGAGTCAAAAGCAGATGTCGTCGTCGATTTTACTCACCCGAGCTGCGCCTACGTAAATGTAGAAACCATTTTGAACCAAGGGGCTAGGCCGGTTATCGGTACGACTGGTTTTACTCCCCAGCAGATTGAAACCCTCATCACGAAGTCGAAAGATCTCCGATTGGGAGGAGTCATCGCCCCCAATTTTGCCATCGGGGCGATCTTGCTCATGAAGTTCTCGGCAGAAGCTTCCCGATTTCTCCCCGATGTTGAAATCATCGAATTGCATCACAATCAGAAGGCGGATGCTCCTTCGGGAACGGCGATTAAAACGGCCGAATGGATCTGTGAAAAACGCGGTGAAGCTCAAGGTGTTTTAGTCGATGAAGAAGAAACAATTGCCGGTTCTCGTGGGGGAGATTTTGATGGCATGAGGATCCACAGTGTTCGACTCCCCGGTTTAGTGGCTCACCAAGAAGTTTTATTCGGGGGTAAAGGGCAGTTACTGAGCTTACGACACGATGCGATTTCCCGGGAATCCTTCATGCCCGGAGTTGTGTTGGCCGCTCGCGAAGTCATGAAGACCGAAGGCATGGTTTACGGTCTAGAACATTTAATGGGGTTATAAATCGTAGTTCAGAATGTAGTCCGCTCGCTCCGCGAGCGGTCTTCCTGATCTCACCCGTTAAACTATCGAACTCGATTCAACCCTTGCAAACTTATCGATAGTAGCCGTCCCGCTCCGCGGGGCGACTACTATTAAACGTTCACTTAAAAACGCACAATAAGGTTTGCCGTCAGCACGCTTCGAGGCTGTTAATTTTTTCGAAATACATGAGTAAGCCCGGAGCGTAAGCGAAGGGATACGTCATCGTGAGACTCCCCATCGGTACGTTTTAGGGGATAACTCAGGCATTAAATTTACAACCGCAAATTACTTTAGCAATGTCCCGTCGCTTACGCTCCGGGCTTATTAATATTGCTGCTTAAATCTTTGTTATGATTTTAGATTTCATAGGAATCTAAAAATTCACAATCACTTCGTGTGTGTGGATCCTAAGCTCACCATAGTTTCCTGAATCCATCTAAAGTTAAACATTCAAAATTGAATACCCACATCACGGAACGATATATACCAAACATAATCGCTCAAAACCTACAGGCAAAGCTGATCTAGGATCTCTAACCGGTAGGGATACGATGTTCCAATGAATCGATGACTCGACTAAGTTAAATCTGAATTATTATTACTTGTGATTGAATCTTGGGAGGGCCGCTCGTGGAACGAGCGGACTACATAATAAGAAAGACGGCAGACAGCGTGTTCCTACTACCCCCTCTTAATCGGTTAGCAGCTCGAAGCTCGGTGGGCCGTAAGTTTCGCAACTTAGGGGGGAGTCACTGTGGTCGACATCGATAAAGGGGAAGGGGGCTTCCGGAGGAGCACCACCAGCGTAGAGATAAGTGAGCAGTTGTACGGAGTCCGAAATTCCGATCTTTCCGTCGTTATTGGAATCCGCTGCTCGCTGGCACTGAATGTCGACGATTCCTGAGTAGAAAGTAGCCTTCAAAATTGTTAAGGCGTCTTCAACTTCGATGCTGTATGAACTGTTAGCATCACCCCGTAAGAATTTCCTCGGGGCGACCGACACGATCCCGGTGGTGGTGGGAGTTTTTTCTAATTGGCCGTGATCTTCGAAACCGAATGCTTCTAACCAATGAGGATCGAGTTGAATATTTCCGAATCCCCATTGAGGATTCACATAAAGGATGTCTTTTCGGTTATCAGATTCAGGAGGAGTGTAGGCGAAATGAAGATCGATCAGATGCTCTTCGTTCATCGTTTCGAAGATACCCTGGTGAAATCTAACGGTGACGAGAGCTGGAACGGTGATTCCATCGAGGTGGAATTGATCTTCCCATTCCACGCTTGAAACGATTGAGCCCGCTGCGGCACTCACATCGATCAGGGTGAGATCGGGGCTTGAGTAATTCAAGCTCATAGTAAAGCTCTCTGAGCTTCTCTTTAGATGGGTGACTGAAACTGGAAGCTTGAATCTTTGAGGATCAGGAGAAATTTCAGCGGAGTGAACTTCGACATGATCTTTTAAGAAAATCGTAACTGAACCATCTCGAGTTTCGAAAGTGACATCCGAATTTAATTCAGGCTCGATCTGTTTGTCATTCTCAACGACGTAAGTACTTTCAGGAAGTATTTTCACTGAAGCGTTTTTCTGAAGTTCGTACTCTTTGCCCGGGTTGAGCGAAGAGAAAGTCGTTACGTTGAACAGTAATCGAACTAACGGAACTTTTTGATCGATCGCTTTAAAGGGATCAAAGACAACTTCTAAATCAATTCGACCAGATTCTGTATTGTGATGAAGAGTTTCCACATCGAGGCCGGCGGCGCCTTCGATCTCAACATCAGCGCCACTGAATTGAAGGAGAAGTTCTTCGTAATCCAAGCCAATCCTCAAAACATCAAACGGACCTTTGCCTTTGTTTTGAAAGAGGATGGGAACTTCAACTTGAGTTCGGTGGTCGGGAAGAGCTTTGATTCCGTTGGGAATTTCTAAAAGGTAGTTGTAACCGGAATCTTCTTTTTGGGGCGAGTCGGCCCAGGCAGGGGAGAAAAAGGAGCAGAGGAGGAGAGAGCTTAGTAGGAATACCCAGGAGACTGAGCTGAGTGAGCGTTGCTTTTGAGGAGAGATTAGAGATGCTTTAAAACAGTCTGAGCAGCTTTCACTCATGTGATTAGGTTTGCTAATAAAATGAGTAGAGCACCGACCATATTTTGGGCGGTGTTTCGATCTTGAACAAAACCAAAGATCAAAATCTTTATATCTCAAAGTGCTTATCTCTATTCTTATATAGACACTGCTTAAAAGTACTTGGCTTATAAGTACTCTGTTAAGGAGCGCTCTCCGCTGAGCGACCAGTGTTCAGCATGAGAAGACCTAAAACTCGGGACCTCAACTCGATATTTCAAATGTCACTTGAGTTAAGGGCCGCCATCATCTCATTGGCCCAAGCTCAGTGCTATTAAAGAGCCTAGTACTGTGCATTTTAGAACGCAATTAAGATCACTGTACCTTAATAGATACTGTACCTTTACCTAGAGCTCTCTATCGAGTGACTCAGGGATTTTAACTCCTGCATGGGATTCAGTTCTGACCTGATTCAGAGCGATGCGCTTCAATTTTCAGTACTCTAATTTTAACTCTCACATCTTTATTATTGAGAGAATTTGAGAGCATTGAAGGAAGCCATAACTCCGCCCATAACTCAGCAGGAATAACTCAATCCAGCACCTATGATCATCAACCCAAATTCCTCTGACTGCAATACCTGTGTCAAAAAAATGAAAAATATCTACGAAGGTCCAAAGCGGTCGATTTCTCTGATTCCTATTAATGATTCCAGAAGAATTTAGGGCTAGTTGACAGTGGGTTTGCCCGAACTACAATGAGTGGCTTGGCTTGAGCGGATCGAGTCCTAGCCCGATTTGCTTATTTATTTCAAAAGAAAGCTGCAGGTCTCGGGGGGGATAACCCTTAAGTCCTTTAAATTAATATCCTTAGGGAGTTCGGTTTGAAGGATAGAGCGAGTCTTAAAGATATTTTGTTGAATATCAGAATGATCGCTCTTCACTGATTTTTAGTGAATGGCCCTAAGTTTTTAAATTAAATGACTTTACGAGAATGGCCGGCCTCAGGTCAGCCCGAATTACCCATGGATATCGTCCCCCTTCTCAAAACCTACTCCGAAAAGATTGAGGAATTGCTCCAAGAAGAAATTCCTCCCCAATCCGTCGATTTTCTCTCCGAGTGGGTCTGGTACCAATTTTCCAGTGGAGGGAAACGCCTTCGCCCTGCGCTCTGCCTTCTTACCTGTGAGCAACTCGGCGGGGAGGTGGAGCTTGCTTACCCATTCGCACTGGCTTCAGAGATGCTTCATAACCTCCTTTTGATTCACGATGATATCGAAGATGGCGATGAACAACGCCGCGATCGTCCTACCCTTTGGGTTAAGGAGGGTCAAGCCAACGCCATCAATGTGGGCGATTACCTGTGCCCTCGTGCCTACGCGCTGATCCTTCGCTCCAAGCTTCCTCCCGAAACAGTTCTTAAGCTCGTCGATATCTTCACGCTCACCTTCCAAAAAACAGTCGAAGGTCAAGCTTTGGATATCAATTTAAGGGGAAGTGAGTCTTTCAATCTCGAGCAGTACTACCGCATCGTTCAGCACAAGACAGCCTATTACCTCACCTTTAACATCGTGGGCGGAGCCCTCATCGCGGGGGGAATCTCCGATGAGGGCATCGAGAAGATGTGGGATTTGGGAAGGTGCTTAGGGCCCGCATTTCAAATTCGAGATGACATCATCGACCTCACCGAAGGAAAGGGGCGAGGAGGTGAAATCGGTTGCGATATTAAAGAAGGTAAGCCGAGTGTCTTCTATGCTTATTGCTTAGAGCAGCTCTCAAGTGATGATCCGAGGCGCGAACGGCTGATAGAAATTATTCGCAAAGACCGAACTGAAACCGACAGTCAACTCATTCAAGAAGTTATCGATATCTTCCGGGAAGTTGGTGCCTTTGAGTTTGCCGATCAGGAGTGTCAAAAACTCATCGAACAAGCCGAGGGTATCCTCGACGATCTTCCCTTGAGTTCAGAGGGCCAAGAACTCTTCAGAGCCATCGGCAGGTTCATGATCGATCGAACGAAGTGATCTTGAGAATGAAGGTTTTGGACGGGCCCATCCTCTTTATGGAAACTGAAACGAAAAGAACTCGACTTCATTCGAGCTGCTTCAAAGTTTTAACAATAATTCTGTCTCTTCATTCTATCTCGATTGGAATTAACTCCCGATGAGAACCATCTCGGTTCACGGTGCCAGTGAACATAATTTAAAGAATGCTTCCGTCGAGATCCCTCGAGATGCTTTAGTTGTCTTTACCGGGGTGAGTGGGTCTGGGAAATCGAGTTTAGTTTTCGATACTCTCTTTCGAGAGGGGCAACGAAGATTTTTAGAATCCTTATCCACCTTCGCCCGACAACTCCTCGGTGGGTTAGATCGTCCGGCAGTGGATCGCATCGAGGGCCTCTCTCCTACTCTCTCTGTCGACCAACGCACTTCTCGCGGTCGCATTCGCTCGACGGTGGGGACGATTACGGATATTCAAGATCACTTTAGGTTGCTCTTCGCTCGTGCGGGGCAAGCTCACGATCCTAAAACCGGTCGTGCACTAAAAATTCAGAACAGTGATCAGATTTCTCAAGAGTTGTTAGAGGGACACACTGGAAAGAGGGGATTTATCCTTGCTCCATTGATCGTCGAAGATTCCCAAACGGTGATGGAGTCGATTCAAGAAAGGGTGAGCGAGGGATATCAGCGCTGGCGCGTCGATGGAGAGATCCTCAAAGTTCGATTGAATTCAGAGGGTGTTATCGATTGGCCCGGTACGGTCCCTACTTCCCGCCAGTCGGTTGAAATTGTTTACGACCGCTTAGCTTTAGCTCGAGAATCCTTGTCTCGATTACGAGAGTCGGTTGAGAAGTCGCTTGAGCTCGGCGGGGGAGAGATGCACTTCGTCTTTGAAGACGGAGAGTCTCTTACTTTTCGAAGTCGTGAGTTCAACGATGAGGGCGAGGCTTTTCCCCTCCTCGAACCGGGTTTGTTTTCATTTAATTCACCCAAGGGAGCGTGTCGGTGGTGCCAGGGGGTGGGTGAAGGTTTCCAGCCTGATCTCGGTCGCCTGACGGAGCAGGGCACTTCTCCGGTTTTGAGATTTATCGATCGCTGTGATTCTCTCTATGCCAGAATTCCTCCAGGTGAAGCTCAACGAGACTTGCTTGATTCAGCGACTCATATCGTTGATTGGGCTAAGAAGATCGCTCAAAGCGAAGAACTCAAATCTGCGGTTACTTGGTCTCAAGTGCCTGCCGATATTCAGAAAATTCTTTTGGAAGGTGAGTCCGACACCGAAGCGGGCGGACTGCTCTATCCTCTCGAAGAATATCTCGCTCGAACCACCGCGAGGAAGTGCCCTTCTGCCTGGCGAGCTTCATTTAAAGAAGACACTTGCCGTCACTGCGAAGGAGCCCGCTTGAGTGAGTTTGCGCGAGCGGTGACCTTTGAAGGAAAGAGCCTCGTCGAGCTGAATCAAAAACCGATCAGTGAACTCAAAAAGCTTCTTGAGCAAATCCGTTTGAAGGGTACCCAAGCACAAATCTGTGAGCCTATTTTAAAAGAGATTCAATCTCGATTGACTTACTTGGAAGAAGTGGGGGTCGGTTACCTTTCACTCGATCGGGGAGCCCCAACCCTATCGGGGGGGGAAGCTCAGAGAGTTCGTTTAGCTGGGCAAGTCGGCTCCACTCTTCAAGGGGTACTCTTCGTTTTGGATGAACCATCGATAGGTCTTCATCCCCGTGACAACCGTCGCCTCATTCGAACACTCAAACGCCTACGGGATCAAGGAAACTCAGTTCTCGTCGTCGAGCATGATCTCGAAACCCTCTACCAAGCAGATCACATCATCGATCTCGGGCCGGGTGCTGGAGAAAATGGGGGCGAGGTCTTAGCACAGGGCGATGTTTCAACCATCGCTGAGACAGAAAATTCACTGACTGGGGCTCATCTCGCCGGCCGCTTGACGATCGAAGTTCCGAAGCGAAGACGGAAACCAAGTGAGAAAAAAATAACCATCGGGGGAGCTCGATTTCGGAATTTAAAAGATATCGAAGTTGAAATCCCCTTGGGTTTGCTCGTGGCGATGACCGGAGTCTCCGGTTCAGGAAAATCGACTCTCGTTCATGGAATCTTGAAGCCCGCGCTCAGTTCTCAAGCGCGATCGGGAACTTACCGAAAACTTTATGGTGCCGATCACATCAAACGCGTCGTCGAGATCGATCAAAAACCCATCGGGCGATCCCCTCGATCCAATCCCGCCACTTATACCAAGATCTTCGAACCCATTCGTGAACTCTTCGCCAATACCACGTTAGCTCGTCGTCGGCGTTATTCCGCGGGGCGGTTCAGTTTCAACAGCAGTGAAGGGCGTTGTTTTAAATGCCAGGGGGCGGGTTACCTCAAAATTGAAATGGAGTTCCTGCCTTCGGTCGAAGTGACGTGTGAAGAATGTCGAGGGCAACGCTACGATCGAGAAACTTTAGAGGTTAAATTTCGAGGCGTTTCGATCGCGGAAGTGTTGGAGATGTCCATCGAAGAAGCGCTCGAGTTCTTTCGCGATCAAAATGAAATCGCACCGACTCTGCAAATACTGTGCGACATCGGATTGGGCTACCTACGACTCGGACATCCGGCTTCGGCTCTTTCGGGAGGTGAAGCCCAAAGGATTAAGCTCGGAGCGGAGTTGCGCCGAACGAGTGGTGAAGGCGATCTCATCTTGCTCGATGAGCCCACCACGGGTTTACATACCGAAGATGTTCGAATTCTCTTACAGTCTTTACAGAGACTCGTCGCGAGTGGAGCTTCGGTTCTGGTGATCGAACACAATCTAGAGCTTTTAAAGGTTGTCGATCACATCATCGATTTAGGGCCTGAAGGCGGAAGCGAAGGGGGCGAACTCGTCGCTTGTGGAACTCCCGAGGAAGTCGCTCAGGTCGAAGCTTCGTTTACCGGCCAAGCGCTAAAAGAAGTTTTTGAAGCTGAGGCTCAAGCCCAGTCTTTGAATTCTGAATCCGTCGTGAAAGAAGTGAGTCCTATCGAATCGGGTGTTCAAGCTCTTCGAGATGAGATTCGCATCACTGGGGCGAATCAGCACAATCTTAAAAGTTTAGACCTCTCGATCCCTCGTCAGCAGTTGACGGTCGTGACAGGAGTTTCCGGTTCCGGGAAATCTTCTTTGGCATTTAATACCCTGTTTGCTGAAGGCCAGCGTCGTTATGTGGAATCGCTTTCAACTTACGCGCGACGTTTCTTGGGGAGATTGAGAAGTAGCGACGTCGAAAGAATTGAGGGTTTGTCGCCGGCAGTGGCGATCGATCAAAGACCCCTGAGTTCTAACCCTCATTCCACTCTGGGTACGGTTACCGAAATTTACCATCACCTGCGATTGCTTTACGCTCGTCTCGGAGTGCCTCGTTGCCCGGATTGCGATCTTTCATTATTTGGGGATGAGCCCGGGGCCTTAGCTTCCGAGCTCGTTGAAAAGCACAGTGGTGAAAAAGGCTATATTCTCAGTTCTCTCAGGAGCCGGGAGTTGAAGCCCTTAAATCCGTTAGATCCACACACCACCGAGGCGGAATCGATTCGTGAGCTCGTTTTGTTTGCTACTCGGGGGATCGGTTTAGATGGAAGTTACGATTCACCGCTTTGGCGTGAACTCGACACTTTAGTGCAAGAAGGCTACTCTCGAATCCTCATCGGAGATAAAGAGCTGAGGCTCGATGATGATCGTAACGAAGTCAGAAACTCCTTGAGGGCTATCGGAAAACAATACGATCCCGATTCCGATATCGAGGTTTGGTTGGTGATCGATCGAGTTTCCTTTTCAGAGGGTGCCCGTTCTCGAATTGCCACCTCCCTTGAACTCGCCTACGAAAAGGGTGAAGGGCAGGCAGCGATCAAAATCGTGGATGGCGAGTTCCGTGATTCATCTTCACTTCCTTGCTGTTCCAGTTGTGGCTACACTCTGAAGGTAAAGCCGAGTCCAAGGCTCTTCTCTTTCAACTCTCGCGATGGGGCATGTCCTTCTTGTGAAGGCATCGGCGAGGTGAAACAAATTAGGCCTGGAAGTTTAATTGTCAATTCAGATCAAGCTCTTCTAACGGGAGCCCTGGCGAGTTCGGTTGCTGAACTCGCGTTTCCTCCCACTAGCTCGATTCGTCAACAATTAGAATCGTGGGCGCACCGAAAAGAGGTTCCTCTCGATGAAGCTTTAGATTCTTGGTCGCCTGAGCATCGAGAAGAACTTTTAAACGGAGAAAGCTCCAACGATGATCCTGATTCCTGGCCGGGTTTAGAAGTTGCGGTTTCTACTTGGTACGAAAACCATCGCCGTCAATTGAAGCCGGGAGTCTTTTCTTCGATCGTCGATAAGGTGACTTGCCCTTCTTGTCATGGGAGCCGATTGAGAGAGGAAGCAAGACGATTTTTTGTGGGTGGGTTTACCATCGATCACATCGTTCGATTAAACGTTGAAGAGGCCTATGCGACTTTTCAATCTTTAGAGCTGACCTCTCAAGAACGAGAGATCTCTCATTTGGTCATCGATGAGATCCTGACTCGGTTTAAGTTTCTTTTAGAGATGGGGCTGAGGTATTTAACTTTAGACCGACCCACCGCCACTCTCTCAGGGGGAGAGGCCCAAAGAATTCGCTTGGCCTCTCAGGTCGCCCATCGCATGAGTGGAGTGCTGTATGTCTTTGATGAACCCACTGTAGGTTTACACCCTCGTGATACGCAACGCTTGTTGAATACTTTCGAAGAGCTCAAAGAGCGGGGCAATACCTTAGTTGTGGTCGAACATGATCCCGAGACGATCAAAGCGGCGGATCACATCTTGGAATTAGGACCGGGGGCCGGGCCTGAAGGGGGGCGATTATTAGCATCAGGAAATTTAGACTCCGTTTGTGATGATCAGGAATCGCTGACTGGAAATTACTTGATGGGACGCAAGTTGGTGGCTGAGCCAAAGGCTCCTCGATCCCTTCGAGAAGGATTAAAACTTTCTAAAGTCAATCACCACAATCTGAAGGACCTGTCGGTTGAAATTCCATTGGGGGGATTGGTGGCCGTCAGTGGGGTCTCTGGGTCGGGGAAATCGAGTTTGATCTTCGATGTCCTCGCCGAAGCCGTACGCGAAGAGTTGAAAGCTCGTAATCCTCGAGGACGTAAAGCCGGTCGAGGGCAGGGAGAGTCGGTTGTCTCAAGTCGGTTCGAGAGTATCGAAGGCTTGGAGCATGTTCAGCGACTAGCCTTGGTCGATCAATCTCCGATCGGGCGTTCCCCACGATCTAATCCTGCAACCTACACCGGTGCTTGGGAGGCGATTCGCCAATTTTACGCTCAAATCCCTCAATCACGATTAAAGGGCTTTACCGCCAAAAGATTTAGTACAAGCTCACAACAAGGACGCTGTCCCGCGTGTAAAGGTGAAGGATCGATCTTGGTGGACATGCACTTCCTCTCCGATGTTTGGCTGGAGTGCGATATGTGTCACGGAGAGCGCTTCAATGAAGAAACCTTAGCCGTTAAGTTTAAGGGCTTACATGTCGGGGATCTTCTCAAGACCGAAGTTCGTGAAGCTGCCGAACTTTTCCAGGATCATCCCAAAGTGCGTTCAGCATTAAACCTGATGGTCGAAGTCGGTTTAGGTTATTTGAAATTGGGTCAATCGGCCACGACTCTCTCCGGAGGGGAGGCTCAACGAGTGAAACTCGCCAAAGAATTAGCCGGTAAAAATCTTGAGGGCACTTTATTTATTTTCGATGAACCGACGACGGGGCTGCACTTTGAAGATGTGCGCCAACTGTTAAAAGTTTTTGATCGTTTAATCGAAGGCGGGGGCAGCATCATCGTGATCGAACATAACATCGATGTGCTTCAGGCGAGTGATCACATCATCGACCTCGGCCCCGAAGGCGGTGAGGAAGGCGGTCAAATCTTAGCTCAGGGACCTCCAGAAGTCATTCGTGCTTGTGAGGAAAGCCACACGGGACGGTTTCTTAAAAGCGTAGTCGGCACTACGTAATGCGAAACAGTAGTCGTCCCGCTCCGCGGGGCGATTTATATCAAGCGTCATTACATAAGAATTCAATTACTTCCAAAGCAAGATATTTCAACCTCCACGAGACGATCATATTAATCGGCAATCACCCGATTCCATCAAGTCATACCTTCATTGACTTTATGTCGAATCTACGGAGACGCCCCGCGGAGCGGGAAGACTACTATAGGCTCACAGGGTGAGCTGATGACTTTAACTCTAAATCTCTAAAAACTTTTCTAATCTCAATGTCGAGCAAATCTTGCCTTTTCTATTTCTCAATAAATTCAATCGCGTTAAAAACACTAAGGCGTGTTGGTAGTCTTGTTCTTCCTCGTCTTCTAGTTCCTCTATGGTAGGAATGACTTTCCAAGCTCTGTAGTATTCTAAAATCTTTACGGCTGTGAGTTCGGTTTCGATGGGAATTGAAAGGGGCTTTTTATTTAAAAGTTTTAAGGCTTCTTTTAAAAATAGGGGTGGGAAGATAAATAAAGCAAATTTGATCATGATCGCCCCATCGATCCCTCCATAACCTTCATCAAATAATTTCTCACTGTCTATGATGGATGATTTATTTAAGGCTATTCCAATGAGAAAAAGTGCAATAAATAGAACGATTGATAGGAGGAAGGCTGTTTCAATGCTGATGTATCGATAATAGCGTCTCGATGAAAAAGCGATAACGAGTCCAAAAGTTAAACAGAAAGCAATGAAGTAACAAATTACGGATGTGATTGCGCCCAGAATTAAAAAGCGCTTCTTTCCAACTGTTTTACGTTCAATTAAGTGCTGAAGTTTTCGATGAATGGGTTCCAAGGGGGGCGTTGAGTTTGATTAAAAAGAGGGAGTGTAGCTGAACTTTTAAAAGTTTGGCTGATTATGCTTGTCGGCCAAATTCTTTAGAATTCGGCTACTTAGAATACACCTTAGCCCATTCTGAAATATGTTGCAAAATCAAATTGCATTTGTAGAGGTGGATCCCATTAAAGGCTAATGTCAAGATAGAGCTTTGCCAATGTTGATTAGTCACCCCGCTCCGCGGGGCGAATTCGATCAAACGTAATATCAAGAAAATTCAAAGGAAGCTAAGGTTAGATATTTCATGTATAGCGAGACGATTTTAAAAAGCGGCAATCACCCGATTTCATCAAATTATAACTTCGAATACTTAACTCCGAATCTACGGAGACGCCCCGCAGAGCGGGACGACTACTAGGGCAATTAAATCCCCATCTTCTCCTGAAACAAAGTATAGAATTGATCTTCGGCGGCCTTTTGCTTTTCCAAGCTGGCGCGAATGTTTTTAACGGCTCGCTCGATGACTTCTGGGGGGACTTTGTCCGAATTCTTGGAAAGTGAGACGAGCTCTTGAACGCTCAGGTTTAATGTGGTGGCTGAGAGGTTGTAGGCCCAAGCCGCATCGTAAAGGTCAAAAGTTTCCACTTCGTCAGCATCGGGTTTGTAAAGAAGCCTCCAGGGGCGTCTTTTAATTTCAGATGAAAGATTGTTCACCGTGGCGCTGGCTTCACGAAGATCCTTAAGGATGCCATTGATGTAGCCTCGGTTTCGAACGGCGATCTCATCGATATCTTTACTGGCTGTTTTGAGCTCGTTCATCGCTTGTTCCACTGCCAATCGAGTGGGTTCAATGCGCTCCATAAACCGATTGACATAGAGCGCCGATTTACTCAAGTTATCGATCGTCTCTTTGATCCCGCTACGATTTTCGGTGAGGATTTTATCTAAGTTCTCCGCGATTCGATCGACTTTAGTCGTTAAGGGATCCGCCTTATTTTTTAGGATCTTTACCGTGTCTCTCAGATCCGCGAGTATCGAACTCGCCATGCCTGACTTATCAAAATTTTCTAACATGGAGGCGACTCCACCTACGATGGCCGTCACTTTCCCTAAGGTTTGTTCAATCCTTGCGGCAGTTTGAACCATGTCGAAGGCGACGCTACCTTTAAGAGCGATGTCGCGATTCGCGATTTTCTTTCCTTTGAGATCCAAGATGAGAACTTGAAGATTTCCGGTGAGACTCTTATCGATTAAAACTCTTGCTCCATCGGTGATGAAGTTATAACGATCTTCAGGAATACCCAAGTGAACGCGTACGTGAGGAGGGCGACTTTCTTGTTCTTCGATGTAAAGACTCTGAACGGAGCCCACTTTTCGTCCTAAGAGGTAGACGGGATCGCCTTCCCGAAGTTGTTGAACATCATCGAAATAGACGGTCAAGGTTCGCATGGGTTTCATCAGGTTCTCGAAAGATCCGATGAGGTAAAGCACTAACCCAAAGAGGATGCTTGAGACCAAGATGAAAATACCAGCTAAGACTTCGTTGCGATGCTTACGTGCCATCGACTCACTCTCCATATCTTTCTGCTTTTTCACGTCGAATGAGACCGATCAAATCGGTTTCGTAATCGACTTTCGACAATCTCAAGGGGATTGGCCCATCGGGCTTCCCGTCGATGAATTGACGAACGATGGGTTCATCGGTATTTCGAATTTGTTCAGGAGTACCTTGGGCGACGACTCTGCCGTCGTAGAGCATGACCATGCGATCAGCAATTCGAAACGCACTGTTCATATCGTGGGTGACGACGACCGAAGTGATTCCCATGCCGTGTTTGAAATCATTGATCAGCTTATCGATGACTCCAGTGACGATCGGATCTAAACCGGTCGTAGGTTCATCGTAAAAAACGATCTCTGGATCTAAGGCGATCGCGCGAGCTAAGCCCACCCGCTTTTTCATTCCGCCTGAAAGTTGAGCGGGCATCAGAGGCTCTGCTTCTCTCAAGCCCACCAACTCAAGCTTCATCTTGACCATGATGTTGATGATCTCATCGCTTAAGTCAGTGTGTTCTCTCAAGGGTAGGGCCACATTGTCGCCCACGGTCATCGAGTTGAATAAGGCTCCCGATTGGAACAGGATCCCAAATCGTTTCCTGACCGAGTTCAATCCATCTTCATGAAGTTCTTGAACATCTTGACCGAAGACTTCCACGGTGCCTTGATCGGGTTCCAGCACTCCGATCATGTGACGGAGGACAGTCGATTTTCCGCAACCGGAACCTCCCATGATGACTAAAGTCTCTCCCTTGCGAACCTCGAGATTGATCCCCTTTAAGATCGGTCGATCTGAAAAGCTTTTCTCTAAGCCTTCCACTCGGATGACGACTTCATTGAGCTCTTTTTGGCTCGAAGTTTCGTCCGGAGGAATGGAAGTAGATTCTGGAGGTTGAAGGACTTCAGTGGTCAAGGGAGCTTTCTCAGTTGAATTAAAGGAGTGAAAAGAACAAGGCGGTAAAGACTAAGTCACAGATAATGATTCCGACGATTGAACGGGTTACAGCGTTGGTGGTCGCTTTACCGACGCCTTCGGCGCCTCCGGTAACACTCAAGCCTTCGTAACAAGCTACGACGGCGATCAGCGAACCAAAGATTTCAGCTTTGATGAGACCGGTTAACCAATCGATGGCCTTGAGGGAGTCGAGGGTGTGAGTCATGTACTCGTACCAATCCATGTCTAAGAAGGCGACACCGACAATAAACCCTCCGAAGATTCCTACGTAGGTTCCGATCAGAACAACCAACGGCATCATGATCATCGCGGCGAGCAATCGAGGAACCACTAGGAAACGAATCGGATTGAGCGCACCGGCTTCGAGTGCTACCACCTCTTCAGAGACGACCATCGTACCTAACTCGGCTGCGATCGAAGCGCCTGCGTAACCCGTCATCACCATACCGACAAGGAGGGGGCCCATCTCCCGAGTCATCGCAATTCCGATGATGTCAGCGACGTACTTCACCACTCCCAGTGACTTCAATACGTAAGCCATCTGAAAGGCTAAGATCATTCCAACGAAAAAGAGAACTAAGCTGACGATCCCGATGGATTTGAAGCTGAGGCGAACCATTTGAAAAAAGGTTTCTTCACCTCGAAGCCGGCCTTTTCTCATGATTGGGCCGGCGACCATCCACCACAAACCATCGAAGAGGATGTAACCCAAGCCTCCGATGTAGGTCAGGATTCCGAGAAAACCTCTCCCGATGATTCCAACGGCGTGACTCACGATGATTCTCCTGGATCTTGCATTCCGAAAGCTTGAGTCAACTGCGTGATCTTAAAGGTGTAGAAAACTTGCTCAACTGCGTTTTGAATTCGTAATTTGCGATTCGCATTCATCTGGAGTCTTAGGGCTTCGACCAAAGTGGCGATTCCGGAAGAGTCGATGAAGGGAACATCCGCTAAATCCACAATTAATTCATCGGGTGACTTCTGCAAGATTTCGTGAAGGATGGCCCTTAATTGAGGGGCGACCCTCATATCGATTTCTCCACTGAGGGTGAGCTGAGCCGAGCTTCCGTCGACCTCGAATTGATGAGTTAAATCTGCCATGGAAGTTTTTCTTCTTCTAATGGAACTTTTGGTTCTTCGATTTCGATAAGGGGAATGAAATCATCTATAAATTTTTCAGAAGGTAAAAATCCTTCATCTTTAAGCCAAGCAATCCACCGTCGAATCGCCTGGTGGCGCTCGTAGGGAGCTAAGTGAGCTTGAAAGTTGAAGTCTTCACCGCTGAGACGCTTTAAAGCGGTGTTTGAGATCATTCTCACGATGATGTCGTTATGAGTGAGGTTACTCACTAAGAAGTGAGAGAGATCTCTGCGGCTCTCTTTTTCTGTTATTAAAATCGCCTGTAACCGAACTTGAGGGTCACGGTGAAGTAAGTCTTGTTCGAGGACTCCCGTTGCCGGCTCGTAAGTAGAACTACAACCCAACGAACTGAAGCCCACGACACTCAAAAGAGTGAGCAAGCTGAACTTCAATTTCATAGGCAGTGCGAGTAAAGCCCAGGGCATGATCGAGAGTGACTCCAAAAACCTTCAAGGATCGCAGAACTGAAGTTAAAGGTTCAACCAGTTGAACCTTTAACATACTGGGAACATACTTTGAGATTGAGACTCTTTCTCATATCGAATTTCGGGCTCTCGGTCTTGAATTTCGTTTAGGGAATTCAACGTTAGGGTGAAAGTGATCAATATTTATCAGCCATCGAACGATACATAAAACTAGTGATGAGCTTGAATTCTCCTATTGAATTCAGGTTGTTGTTCAGTCTCAGAGTTGAGATTCATTCCCTATGCTTATTTATTGGGATGAGAGGATTGAAGATGTTGACGAGTTCCATAAAGCAGACATTAACTGGGGGCTTACTCGGAATACTCCTTTTGGTGAGCGGTTGTGCTCAATCCCAAAAGATGGTTCAAAAGCATCCCTTACTCGAAACACCTCTGGGGCCAACCCTTGAAAAAATGTGGAAAGCTCACGGATCTTGGGAGAAGTGGGAGAGCTTTAATCGAGCTCAACTTAAGTTTCGAACTTTTGGTGATCCCCCCTTTATCAGAAGTCCAGAGTGGCAGTTGAGTTTTAATCCTCACCATTGGACTTCTATGGAGATGGATGGAGAGCTTATTACTCTTCAAGAAATTCCCCAGCACTCTGTAGAATCTCAATTGATGGACTTTCAGGTTAAGTCCGCTCGAATATTCCATCAGCTTCCCTTTATCTTGGGGGAGCAAGGCTGGGAATATCGCCTCGATGTGTTTAGTGAAGAAGGAGGCGAGGCGCCTACCAATTTCTGGGTGCTACCTCAAAAAGATCAGCCTCTCCACATCGGTTACTTCGTCATGCTTGATCCCGCGACTTTTCTCATCGACCGAATTTATTACCAAAGCTCCCATTCTCACCATCACCGACGAATGTTAGTCGTCGATTTCAAAGACTACCAACCGATCGATGGTTTGATGATCCCAATGCTGTCGATCCATCGTTCCATCAGTCAACGACCTGATCCCAAGAAGTATCCCAAGGGTTTACCTTATGACCCCTTCGAGGACCATCGGTTAAAGGGAGGTTCTCAAAGTTCTCCAGAACCTGAAAAGGAAGTGCTAAGTTGGTCGATCGAGATTCTGGAGATGAAATTTTGGTGGGAAGAAAAGAAAGAACCAGAAGAACAATTGGCTGAAGACAAGATCGCTCAAAACGGTCTAAAATCGATTCAGGATTCTTGATTTTTCCAATGTTTAAAAAAATCGTCCTTTAAATCATTTAAGTTGAGTAGGTTGTGAATTTATTAGGATAATCCATCTTCAAGTTTGTAGGCGTTTTAACTATCCCTCGCTAAAGCTTCGGGCTTGAGGGGTGTGATTCGCTTTTAATGCTGAGCTTGTAACAAGGGATTTCATGCTATCCATATTTTAACCTTTATTGAAATGATCAACCTCCCAAGCCCGAAGCTTTAGCGAGGGATAGCTGAAGTGCCATTTACCTAAAAATTGATTTATTCTAAAAATTCACAGCCTCTGAGGTGAAGACCCGATTAGACTATGGGCGCGAAATAGAAAAGAGTATAGCTTTGAAATCCCATGCGCATATCCCGTATAAATAGATGGAGAAGCGAATCGGGAAAAGAGACGAATGATCAACAAGTAACCCAATTTCGTGAATACCGACCCCACTACCCCTGAGTTAAACCCTGATTCCCTTCCTCACCATTCCACCGAGGGAACGGCTTCAATTGAAAACCCTCCCCCTGAAGAGAGGTTGAAGCAAAATAAAACTCTCAAGCGCATGTTTAGAGTTTTGTGGGGGATCATCTTTCTCCTCACCCTTCTACTTATTATTCGTCTTTGGGTTTTGACTCCTTACCGTATTCCTACCTCTTCGATGGATCCGACTCTTCGGGGTGACAATTCCAGTTCGGGAATTATTGGAGATACCGTCCTCGTCAATAAAACGGCTTACTGGTTTAAGAGCCCTAAGCGCTGGGATATTGTCGCCTTCCATTCACCACAACCGGAAGAGGGAGGCCCTATAAATCTCGTCAAACGCATCGTTGGCTTGCCCGGTGAAACCGTTTATATCTCTGGAGATCAAGTCCATATCGATGGGAAAAAAGTGATTCCTCCTCCTGAAGCTTCCTACTTGCGTTATCGTCAGAGAGGAACTTACGGGGTTCAAGATGTGCGCTTGGGTGAAAATGAATATTATGTGTTAGGAGACAATTCACCTTATTCTCAAGATAGTCGTTATTGGGGACCGCTATCTAAAGATAAAATCTTTGGGCAAGTCATCGCAATTCTGGGTCCCAAAGAACGCCGAACTTGGTTAGAGTATTCAGTGTCTGAACCGATCGAGCATTGATCGAAAGCTTAACCATGTTGCCGAATTTGCTGTAGTCGAATTTGTAAAAGTTTGGCTGGAGTCGTTATCTGGCCAAATTCTTACGAATTCGGCTACGAATCCATCAGCGATCATCCATCTAACATCACAAACACGAAACCATCATGAACCTCCGCCTCTCCCTCTTAATCCTCACCTGCCTCCTTTCATTAACAACCCTAACCGAAGCCAAAGATCGAAAACCCAATGTGATCGTCATCTTCACCGATGACCAAGGTTCCTTGGATGCGGGTTGCTACGGTGCGCGAGATCTTCTCACACCGGCTATCGATTCGATCGCTAAGAAGGGAATTCGGTTTTCTCAGTTCTATGCCGCTGCGGCGGTTTGTTCTCCTTCGAGAGCGGGCTTGTTAACGGGAAGAGCTCCCGTTCGCGCGGGTATGCCGGGAAACGCCGGTTCGAAAAAGGGGGTAGCGGGCTTAAAACCTTCTGAAATCACGATGGCGGAAGTCTTCAAAGCTGCTGGTTATAAAACAGCTCACATCGGGAAATGGCATTTGGGTTACACTCCCGAAACGATGCCGAATGGTCAGGGCTTCGATTATTCCTTCGGTCATATGGGAGGTTGTATCGATAACTACAGCCACTTCTTTTATTGGAACGGTCCGAATCGACACGATCTCTACCTCAACGGAAAAGAAATTCACATGCCCGGGAAATTTTTTCCGGATCTCATGGTCGATAAGGCCGCTGAGTTCATCAAGAAGAACAAAGAAGAACCGTTCTTCATGTACTTCGCTTCCAATGTCCCTCACTACCCTTATCAGGGCGATCCCAAGTGGCTTGAGTATTACAAAGATATTCCCTATCCCCGAAACCTTTACAATGCTTTTCTTACAACCTTAGATAGGACCATCGGCGACCTGCTCGGTCACCTTCGAGAACTGGGTTTAGAAAAAGACACGATCATCGTTTTTCAAAGTGACCATGGACACTCGATGGAAGAGCGAGCCCATCGATCAGGTGGCTTTGCGGGTCAGTTCCGCGGGGCTAAATTCAGTTTGTTCGAAGGGGGAATTCGGGTGCCCGCCATCATTTCGTGGCCGGGAACTTTAGCCGAGGGAGAGCTGCGCCATCAAGTGGCTCACAGTTGTGATTGGTTGCCTACCTTGGCGGAATTGGCGGGGGTGAAACTTCCGAAGGTCAAGATGGATGGGAAGAGTCTCGTCAAAGTTTTAAAAAATGAAAATTTGGCGACGCCCCACGAAGTGCTCCATTGGCAGATGGGAAGAGGAGGGAGAGCGCAGTGGGCGGTGAGAGTCGGGGAGTGGAAGCTTATTGGGAATGCTCGTGATACGAGTCGCGGGGATCGAGCGCCGTTGACTGCTAAAGATAAACTCTTCTTAGCGAACATCGATCAAGACCCAACCGAATCGGTCAACTTAGCGGCAAAAAATGATGCCATCGTTCAACGCTTGCTTAAGCTTCATAAAGAGTGGGTTAAAAAGGCGGAAGCTGAAGGTGCTCAAAAATAATATTCACGCCTACATTGAACTTAGATGGAGCTCAAATTAAATACGGGGCGAAATCCTACGTTCTTAGCTTTCTTGTCAGCGTGAAGGCCTCTTCGGAAGCTGGGACGACATTCCACTTCGTCGTGAAGGTAGCTTCCTCCTCGTAAAACGCGAGAGGGGGAGGTCGATCGACAGACAGGATTTTTCTTTGTGGACTCTTCTAAGTGATAGAAGCTGGGTTCATAGTTATCTTCACACCATTCCCAGGCATTTCCTAACATGTCGAATAAGCCGTAACCATTTGGCATTTTCTTTCCTACGGCGTGAAGATGGGGTTTCGTTTCGATGAGGCCCATCGAATCGACATGACTGTTTCTTTTGGTCCAAGCTTGGTCTTGAAGCCCCTCACTTGAAAAACGTTCTCCTTGGGGACCGAGGCTGGCAAGTTCCCATTGCGATTCACTTGGCAACTGAAGCTGAGTCTGATCTAAAAATTCATAAATTTTAAGCCAAGAAACATCGGTCCTCGGTACATTGTTGGGGATCTTTCGGTAGCGTTCTAATTCTCCTTCGGGCATCAATTTTTTCCACTCGCCATGGGTAACTTCGTACTTTGCGATAAGGAAGGGGGAAAGAGAGATCGATTGCGGGGGAAATTCGTTTTCTTCAGCGAAAGGGGAATCCAGCCGAGAGCCTCGGGTGTAAGTTCCGCCGGGAATTTCAACGAATTCTATTCCGGTTTGACGGTGTTTGTATTCTCTGAAGCCCGCTCCGTTCGTTCCCATCTCTTTAAAGAGCTCGTTAAACTTAGCTGATTGAGCCCAGGGGCTGGGGGAAGACTCTGGAAGAAGAGCGTCGAGGGTCGATAGCGCCAAGGCGACGATCGAAAGAGTCATCAAGATACGGGGAGTGGTCAGAATAGACTTCATGTTTTTTAGGCGTGACTGCTGAGCCCACAGCAAGAAGCAGGCTCGGGGAGAGGGAGTAGTAAGTAACTATTCCCATTGAAATACAAGATTCGCGCCCGTTCGTAAGTCGTTATAAAAGCTCTTTCATCCCACTTCTGAACGTCAAAATTTAAGACAATCTCACTGATGTCGTTCCAAAGTAGTCGGCTTCGTAGTCCGCATACTCCGTATGCGGCCTTCTCTGGTTCAACTATAAAATATTAAAACGCTAACGAGCCCGACTCACCTAACCTGTATCCCGTTGGATTTTAGGATTTGAATCCTTTAAAGCACCTTAACTAGCCCTAAGCGTGAGCGAGGGCCTGGAGCAAAGAAGGGTCCTGATCCCTCGTTAAAGCTTCGGGCTTCCCTGGTGTGAACCGTATTTAAGGTTCTGCGAGGTTTTTAATTCGAAGTTGAACGTTGAAAGTTGAAGGGTCCTCCGATCTCTCGCTAAAGCTTCGGGCTTCCTAATATGGTTACGTTTATTATCGTGACATTAGGCTTCCAATCCCGGCTCACGGGGTGAGCCGACTACTTTGTTTTCAAATAATCCCCCCTCAACCCTTTTCTTCTTCATCCCAACCTATTAAGATTTGCTCACTGAGAGGCGCTGTTAAAAAGCCTCAAAAAAAGTGAAGAAGAAAAGAACCTAATGAAGAAGAGTAATCAAACTTGAATCGAAAACCCGATACGACGTGCCTGAGAGGAGCCCTCCCTGAGTTTCCCATGATCTCTCACATCCTGATCAACAATAACGGAGTTTTAGAACCTGCCGATCAAGCGAAGATTCCGGCGATGGATCACGGCTTTCTTTACGGAGATTCGGTTTACGAAACGCTTCGTACGTATGACGGCATGCCCTTTCTCCTCGATCTTCACATGACTCGCTTGGAGCGTTCATTAGGACGATTATCTCTGACTTTGCCGGGTGAGCGAAAAGATCTGGAGAAGGAAATCGATCGAACTTTGTCGGGCTACACGGAAGTCATCAAAGGCGAATGGGAGACTCAACCCGACTTAGCCTTAAGAATTGTCGTGACGCGGGGAGTGGGGCCGATCGGGCTCGATATGTCGCTTTGCCCTGAAACTCGATTCATGATTTATGCGTCGCCGATTCCCAACTTTCCGGATGATCTTTATACGCACGGAATCGCTTGTGTGATTTCGTCGGTGACGCGTAACCATCCCAATGCTCTCGACCCCGGAATCAAATCGGGTAATTTCTTAAACAACATCCTCGCGTTCCGCGACGCCAAGGATGCTGGCGCTAAAGAGGCTTTTCTCAAAGGCGCCGATGGTTTCATCGCCGAAGGGACGACCAGTAACGTTTTCATGGTCGAAAATGGGGGCTTATTGACTCCCAAAGCCTACGGGATCTTAGACGGTATCACCCGACGCACTCTCATCGAAGAAGCTCACCGCGCCGGCATCGATTGCCAAGAAACCGACATCACCGAAGAACGTCTTCGTAGTGCCGATGAAATCTTCATCTCAAGCTCGATTCGTGAAGTCGTTCCCGTCACTACCTTAGACGGCAAGACCATCGGCGATGGCACCGCGGGTCCTGTGGCTTCACGTATGTTAAAACTCTATAGAGAACGCGTACAGGCGGAGCTGTAGTCCGCATACTCCGTATGCGGCCTTCCTTGGCTTACCTATAAATTATTCAAATAAAATTCATCCTAAACTGCATAACCGACTAAGGGCTGAAAGCCCGGAATACCTTAGCCCAGGGCAGAGCGAAGCGACGCCCTGGGTTAGCATGTGTTTCCAATCAAGCCCTGGAAGGGCGAAATAATAACTCCAGAATTGTTTCCAGCTTTATAGCTTTTTAATTTTCACTCGCACAATATCCTTGACGGATATTTATAAAATTCTTTTCGAATCCGTACTTCATAATCGAAATTAAATGAAACTATCACAAAACCACTTAAAAATTTTTAACGACCGACTCGTAAATTTTTACGATGCCGTAATTCAATCAGTTACATTGCAATCAGGTTCTCATCCTCAAAGTTGTCAAATTGAAATATTAGCCAAAGACACTCAATCAAAAAGCGGCTGGGCTAAAGTGAGATTCGAAGTTAGTGAAGTTAAGCAATTTCGATTTGAAATCACAAAAAGAACATATGAAGTGCTATCTTCAGGAATCCAATTTATTTGGGAACACGATAAGATCTTTATCATTCTGGATGCGTATCCCGAGGATGGGGATTGTCTCCCCGATTTGGATAATAACATCGCATTTGTATCGGGGAATCATTGTGAGTGGGAAATTTCGGAATACATGGAATGAGTTGTCTTATTACTGAGTTTTCCGAACAGATAAAGTTATTGAAGCTATAAATAACCAGAATATTTAAACCAGTTGAGTTGTTAGATTAAGAGAAGTTTAATCCACAAAACCAACCCAGGGCTGAAAGCCCGCCATAACCTAGCCCAGGGCAGAGCGAAGCGTCGCCCTGGGTAATCATGCATTTCCAATCAAGCCCTGTAAGGGCGGAATAATACTTCTCAAAACTCCCTCTCACCCTAAACAAAATACGATATCCCTATTTGCTTATAAACTTTGCTAACTCTCTTTCCTTACAAAACAATTCAATAAAACCCACCTCGACAAACCTTCGCACCACCTTCACTGAATTAACGGCAATATATTAATTATCCTCAATCATTATGAGCTATATAAAAACATGTAAACGAATTGTCTAAACACAAAAATAAACATCACTAAATGATGAGAAATATTTTTAAGAATTCCAAAATCGTTAACGCTTTAGTCATCAACATCTTAAAAATATAAACATAACATGTTGTTTAAAAGTCTAAAAAAATAGTTTGGAGATGTTCTCATGCTCGTTTATCTTGTGCCTTGTTCCAATTCAATTGTCTTATGGCATGCCCTCTTTTTTCTGCTTTTGCAGTGTTTGTCGGTATGCTTTTCAATCACCACAATTCATGTGTTTTCCGAATAAAACATTGTGGTTTTGATTCGATTTCATAGGTTTTGTGACTTTTAGTAATTTTAAATTATCGTTTTTTCCGTTGGTCTTCCTGATATTTCAGCTTTCTTGGAAATTGCAGTTTCTCATTTCCTAAGCGTTAAGGGCTCAAGTGAAGATGCAGAATCTTCTAATCATAGTGAAGAAACCTATCCAATCCTTTCTCTTTATCCCGCTTGCTTTAGATTCCAGTTGATGGGCTGAAAATTTCTTCATCCAAGATGGGCTAATATTTAGCAAGCTTATACTACCAACACTATCAAATGATTCGTCCTTAATGATGGAATTTAAGGCGTTGTCTGGCATTATGCAAATCGTGGGTTAAACATACTTCAGAAATAGATGATGAATAAATTAAATAACACTCGTTCGCTAAGTTGTTTTGTCTTCCTTTTCAGTTTTTCAATCCTTGTCAGCCTGATCAGCTCATCGCAAAGTCTTGCGAATACTGACTGCTACGGCGATCCCTGTCTGTTCATTCGTGGTGATGTGAATCGGGATTGTAATGTGGATTATCAAGATGAGTATCAGTTGCTCAATTTCCTGAATAATTCATATGGATCTGAGCCTCCGAACCACGATGCTGCTGATGTTGATGATAGTGGGCTCATCGATTGGAATGACTGGTACCATTTAAGTTATTATTTGAATGGAAATTATAATGCTCCACCAGCAGCTCCGTTTCCATATGCAGGAACGGATCCCTCTCAAGATTTCTTAGAAACTCAATGTGATCGTGTACCAGAAGGAATCGAAGTCGTTTCTGGGGATGGTCAGATAGGTTTAGCGGGATCTCCTTTGCCTTATCCACTTAAGGTCAAAGTGACAGATTCCATCGGTGGTATATCTTCAGTCAACGTTAAATTCATCATTACCGCTGGGGGCGGCTCTTTCACTCAATCTTCAGCTACAACTGCTACAGTTACCACGGATTCAAACGGTGTAGCCCAAGTCAATTACACCCTCAATAGTTCTCCTTACGTGAATCATGTGAGGGCTGAAGTGGTTGGTTATGAGAATGATTTTCTGCCTGTAGTGTTCGTTTTAACGGGGCAGGAAAACTATGTTCCTGATCCCTATATTATTGATGGGACTCCGTATTCAAAATATCCGATTGTTGGATATGAACATACTGAATCGATTACATTAAAAAACGTTTCTTCAGCCGCTATTAACTTAGAAGCAATTTCCATTGTACCCGGATTTGATTCTGGCCAATTTTCATTAGTTCATGGCTCATTAGCCCAATCAATCAACCCCGGTTCGGTTTACTCTTTCGATTTAGTCGGATTTGCACATAGAGTTGGTTGGCATCGAATTGATATTCAGTTTCAAATAAATGGAAATTTCTATGAAGAAACATTTATGTTTGAATCTGTCCTGCCCTCAATAGGGATTTTGGATTCTGAGATAATTTTTAATCCCAAGCCCGGCGGATCCGAGATCAAAGCTATTACTGTTGAATGCCCTGTAGGCTCTGATGGTCCTCTGTATATTTACGAGCCAAATGTCACTGGAGACGCAAATGTTTACCTTCTCGATAGTGGGATCTCTTACCCTGTCAAAGTAAAATTAGGTGAATCTACGGTTTTTCAAGTCAATGCAACAGGGAGTACAGGTGGGGAAGTGGAAAGTGCAGAAATTCATTTTCCCATGAGTCAGAAAAACCCTGATGAAGAGAGTCCTTCTTATGATTCAACTGTTAAAGTTGACGTCAATGTTGAGGTCGGAGCATGGTTCCAAAATACCCCATTTGTAAGTTTGAATGGTTATGGGCAAGCCACTTTAAATGTTGACTCTCTCTATGGTCATGTAAATCTAACTATCCTTAATCCTTCAGTTGTTCAGTTCTTCGACCCAGTTACGGGGGGAATGAGCTCGTCTTATAGTAATGCTCCAAATTTGACCCAAGTATCCTTTTATGGGCTGGCTGAGGGTGAAGCTGAAATTCAATTTGAAGCTTATGGGCTGATATTAAATAAACAAAAGATCTATGTGACAGAAGTTATTTCCGGGGCTTTCCTTTATGAGGATGTCGAAGCTGATGTCGTTCACTTTGTGGAGTTTCCCTCAGGTGAAGGAATCAATAAACTTACCTATTCCAACAGAACTTTCGATCGCAATACAGATATTGTGACCGTTTCTAAAGGGAATTCTGTCTATGGTTTATTTCAATCAACTCTTGGGCAGACTTACATCTTAGACATGAAGCTTGGTACGGAGCTTCACATGATTCCAGCCCCAGGTGCAACCGAGGCTGTTTCAGGAGTCGAGCCCGCTTACGTAAAAATATCTGATGGAAGCAATGGTCAGAATATTTACGGGATCAGTGTAACTAAAAAAGGGCATCTCGTTTGTTATGACATTGAAACCGGCCAAACGGTTTCCACTCATATCTTGGGTAGTGGTAATTCTGAGGTGATTTTTGACGATGTTGATATGCTCGTCCATGGATCCGATTCCGGAACTGGAATGCCCCCAATCTTATTCACGATGATCAATTCAGGTCAAATATTTGCGAACTATCTTCCAGATTTAGCGCCAGTAACTCTAGATGGCATGGATGCCGCTGTTCAGGGAGCCATCCAAGACGATCCCAATGTAATTACTCCACAAAATCGAATTAGTTATGGGTGTGATCCACGTCCACTCGGGCCAGATGCGGTAATTTTCCCAGGTAGAGCTGGGGATTACTTTATTTTACGCTGGAGTGATGATCCCAATGACCCATTAGGGGAACGTTTAATTGGCGATCTAACTGATCCGAGAAAAGAGCAATACACCGACCCTAACAACGGGGTAGTTTATAACCAGTATCCATCAGCTCCCTATAACGATAGCGATTTTATTATTACCGTTGATGGGTTGGCTGGTCTGACTCAAGGTCGGACAGGTGTCACTTATATCCTGGATGAAAATGGCAGTATTCGAGATTCCAATGATAACCTCCGTTATTTAGGAATTCCTGAATTTACAGATTGGGCCATACCAGGTGTTGACCCTAGGATTGCTAGATACAATCCTAATATATCAAATGTAGAAGATCGACTAGAGCAAGCTTTGGGTGTAGTCGGTTATATAAGTGGCAAGGTGGCATTCTTCTCTTTGGATTTGGAAAGGAGATGGATATTTGAACCAGCTGCCTTAAACCAACAAGGGACTGATGATAATCAATGGGTAGAAAATTTAGATATCCAATTTTACCCCGCAAATTCCCCTGGGAACGAAGTTATAGCAATTGTTCCCCAAACTCAAAATGAAATAGGAATTTATGAATTATTACCAACTCCAAAGCGTAGATCCGCCTATGTTACAGCTGGAGTATTGATTAATGGGGTCGATCCACTTATTTCGAATGATGGGCAGTACGTGGTTGCTGTCTCTCGTGAAATTAGTGATTGTGCTGACACACTTGGAGATACTTCTAAAGGGTTTTTTGAAATCTTTGGAATTGGAGAATCGAATAAGGGTTTCCAAAAAAACGTTCCCTTTGAATTCATTTCTTCAAAAGCTGATGTCGATTTAATTCAAGCCCCCGATGGTTCCTGGGTTGGAATGCAAGATGGAACTGGGGCTCTAAGCATTATAGAATTAGGACCTGCTCCCGGGACAATACTCGTCGAAAAACTAACGGGGGCCACTATGCATAATCCCGTTTGGCCTAGATCTGTTATCGGGATTGATATGGTGTTGGCAAAGGAAGGCAATCCAACTGAAGATGATGAAGATTGGGTTGTATTGAAGGGTGGAGAGTGTGAATTTGAAGGCATTTGGGATAGAAATGAAGAGTGGCCAGATTTGCCCCCTGCAGGTAGAGAGCCACCCCCCGAAGAGTACCCAGAATTTGATGACCTCTACGTCCCAACAAATGGGCAGAATAATGTTCCATTTACTGAAACTAAGACTCAACCCGTAAATCCTTACCCAATTGATCGCTGGAAAATTACAGTTTGTTTATGCATTGGGGAGACTCACGATTACCGCATTGCTGCACAGAACTATGAGGCACAGAATAATGCTGGTGGAGTAAGCACAATAGTTGAAGTTACGGATATTGGAGATACTGAGCCTGTCCGTCAGCATGGAGAATATTCCGTAATAGGACAAAAACCTGGCTTTAAAGACATTACGATTACCTATCTTCGTCCGAATGGTCAACAGGTGGAAGGGACGATCTCTTATATAGTTAATGCCATCATGGGATTCAGTTTATCCTATGAATTTCCAGCTAATTTTATAGATGGAACTTGGATGAGTAGGAGGTTTGTAGATTCTGGTAGCAGCGTTACTGTTGAAACAGAAGTCGATCCTACACATAAAGGATGCTTGGTTGTTCCGTGTGGTGTTGATATTGAAATTGATGCTGCAGCGGCCTTAAATGAATGCAAGTCAAAGCTAGGGCTTGATGATACTCCCTTTTCAACCCAAGTCGCTGGCTGCCCATTACGCCATCCTGATAACTTTGCCTGTACTGGATGGAATAGATTTAACGGAAAGATTGAGAATGTTACTTTATGCGGAACTAATAGAGTCGGAACTCAATGTGAAACGAATATAAATACCCCAGAAGATAAATTTGGTACTCTTTCATATACCGTTATCGCTCCAGATCAAATTAGAGGGCCAGATCAAATCACGATAAAAGACAAGGATGTTCCTTATAGGCTAGAACTCTGTGATGGCTCAACTGGTTGTATGAAGGCAAGTGGTGACAATGAATGTGAATTTGAAGAACAAAAAAAGAAATTGGTTGCAAGGCTTGGCGCACAATGGGCTTTAGTCGATCCCAATGGAAATAATGCTACAGGCACACACTTAGAACCTGATCTTCAAGATCCTCTACTAGTTTTTATTACTTGTCCTACTGAAGGTGAATGGAAGCTTATTGCAAAGTTTGGAAATTGTGAAGTTGAGAAAATTATTGATGTTATTGACCCCAAGCCCAATCCAGTTTATTTCCGTCCCGGTCTATTTGCACAACTTACTGGTGATCCAATTAAAACACAAAATGGTGAATTGATCGAAACGGGTACGGATCTCATGGTTCAAAGTCGTGGAATCAATTTTGAATGGACTCGTAGATACCGTAACCAATCCAATTGGTATGGTGCATTAGGTAAGAACTGGGACTTTAATTACAACGAGAGCTTAACCTTTGAAGATGTTAATTCCGACGGAGCAATCGACATCATCCATTGGCATACATTAGTTCCAACACTCTACCTTGGAATCCCAAATGACATAAATAACTTCATCACTCCTGAGGGGTCTTTTACTAAATTAAGATTAGGTGATGTGAATGGTGAACCACGTTACTTACTTAGGTATAAGAATGGTAAAGTTCACGAATTCTATACTCCAGGTGCAGGTAGTTTGTACGGTGGGAAGCTCAATGCAATTTCTGATGCTTCCGGTAACCGAATGACATTTCACTATTCCGGGATGGAAATGGTTCTCACAAATATTACTGACACTATGGGAAGAGTTTATGTTATTGGCTGGAGTGCAAATAACGAAAACATCACTACGGTTACCGATTTCACTGGGCGTACCATTGAGTATTCCTATTACGGCTCGAATGAGCCCGGTGGAGTTTCAGGATTATTAAAATCTGTATCGACCCCTGATACCGAACACTCTGCTGATGGATCGGTGGTAGCAGCCCCTAGGCGAACTATCTACACCTACCATGGAGACGAATTTGATCTTCGATTAAGGGATAACATAAAATCGATCATCCGACCCAATGAGGTACAAAACGAGCTAGATCCGGGAGAACTTACCCCTGCCTTCAGTTACGTATATGGTACTGACCTTAACGACCCCCTAACCTATGACCGAGTTCTTGTTTTTACTCATGGGGGTCAGAATGCCACAGGGGCTGAAGCTGGTGGAAGTTACCGTTTCTATTTTGAAGAGTTAGCTCCATCTGATCCTTCTGATCTCACTCAAGCAGCAAGTGCTACGACTGTAGTAGATCGAGCTGGAAATGTGTCTAAATCTGTTTTCAATTCGAATTTCAATCTGATTGAAGAAATCAAATACTCGGGAAGAGTAGATACCTCTCAACCTATTCCCTATCCGGTTGCTTCTCGAGGTGCAAAAGTTCGTGATAGTGCGATTCCGGGTCCTGGGAGACCCACTCTAGACCCTGACAGTTACAGCACGAAGTATGAGTACAATTCACTCGGACTTCAAACTAAAGTGACGTTCCCTGAAGGGAACTCTATCGAATACATTTATCCGTTTATAAATGACGCGAATCCGTTTATTCGTGGCAACTTATCCGAAGTTCGTTGGATTGCCGATGTCTTTCGAGGAACTGCCCTTGGAGGAAGTGGAGAACCTGAAAGAGTTGTAAAATACGAGTACGAGCCTTGGACGAATAAAATCAGTAAAGTTATTGAAGCCAAAGGGAATCAAACCGACTACGACGGTCCCGATTTAGACTCTACTGCTGATAATGATCCATCGAACTACACGAAGGAATTGTTCTTTGACTATCAGGGGCTCCCTCAAGCCACCGTTGAACCCGTTTTTAATGAGTGGGGCATTGAAGTTCCCGCCGGGTTCCAATTTGAAATTACTAATTCTAATAATATTCAGATTGGTGAAGGACGGTTCCATGGAAAGGCTGTACACAAATTACAGTCGAGTACTCGGCTCAGTTGGAGCGGTTCAGTCATTCAAGAATTAGTTGAAGATGAAGTTACAGAGTGGAAGTTTAACGATTTCGGACAGCTGGTTGAAAATGTTGACGGTGAAGGAAATATTGCCACTTTTGAGTACTATTCAGAACAAGATCCGGATGGGGATGGATCTAATATTGACCTAACGAGAAATGGTAGTACAGGTGGATATTTAAAACGCATTCAAACCGATGCCGAAATCAACCACCCTCAGCTTGAATACCGTAAACGATTCGTTAACTATTCTTACAATGCGAATGGTACGGTTTCTGAAATCGAAGACAATCGCGGCGTTAAGACACTAATTGAACGAAATACTCTCGGGGAACCCATCAAGTTAACTCGTGGGGTCTATCAAGGAAGTCCCACCGTTCAATCCAATGAACTTTTCGTTCAAGATTTAAGCTACGAAACCGAATTCGAGTACGACCGAAATGGAAATGTCATTTCCTACAAAGTCCAAAATGTCGGAAGTGGAGTTCTCAATGTCGATCACTTTGTCGAAGATATTGTCTTCGATATTTTAGATCAACCCATCGAGCGCTATCGAACCATTGACAGTACCACCACTGCATTTTGGGCTCATGATTATGATCCTAATGGAAATCTATTAAGTATCACTCAGCCCGAGGGTACTCGAACAGAGATGATCTACGATGAACGGGATCTTCTCTACCAGAAAACTCGGGGTATCAGTGATCCTGATCCAAATGAGTGGGCTATTTTAAAGCGCTATTATGACCACAATGGAAATCTAACCTTTATTGAAGATTCCCAAGATAACGATGGCGATGGTTTGCCTGAAGTTACCGAATATCAATATGATGGCTGGGATCGAGTTAAGCTAATTGTCGATGCTGCAGGTCAGGCTCGTCATTATCGATACGACGTGACCGGCAGAGTTGTTTCTACTTGGAAGGTCGGATCTAGAGGAGGACCTACACCTAGAAGATCTGATCCTTGGAACCATGAAGTACTCAACTCTACTCGTTTCACCTACGATGAGCGTGGACGTTTACTCCTTGCAGAGCAAAGTATTCTCAATGATGAGTATGAGGCTGGGTTCGAGCTTGAGGAAGGCTCCCTCACTCCTTCTGACGGTTGGGTTTCAATGCTCTTCAAGTATGATCGAGTGGGTCGAATCATTGAGAGTGTCGATGACAAGCTTCTCGTTCATAAATACACATACAACGAAGCTTCCCAAATAAAATCTAGGGAAGTTATTGATGAGAACCAGATTGTTACCAGTCGATTCGACTGGGAATACGATCGACAGGGTAATCCATTTAAGATCACGGAGACTGAGCGCCGACCGGATGGCATCAATGAAACCTACGCCTCGTATATTCTCTGGGATGCCCTAAACCGTCCGGCTCGCCAAACCGATCCCGATGGAAAAACAGTCTATAGGGTCTTTGACAGTCGAGGATTCAACACGGTTATCGCCGGACCTCAGGTTAATAATTCGAATATAATCGCAGATCCAGCGGGTATTGCCGGCGATATTAATTTACCTGGTAATACTCGTCGAATGATCGCGGATGGTCTTGGACGAACGGTTGAAGTTCACGTCGATCTTCGCACTGGAGGTGTAGGAGACGGAATACTTCCATCTGGTCCAAGAGATATTCCTGCTAACTTAGATCTTACCGTTCCTGAAAACCCAGATGGAATCATCTCAAGATCTTATGTTTACGATGGTAATAGTCGCTTAACTCAGGTTTTAGATGACCGGGGTAATGGACCTACTTACGAGTATGATCACAGAGGTCAAATTAAGAAAACGACCTTGGCTGATGGTTCTATTTGGACCTCTACTTACGATCGTGATGGGCATCGATCCTCCCAAGCCGATCCTAGAGGTGTTGTTAAAACATTCTTGCAAGATGGTTTGGGACGTTTGACCGATCTTTGGGCTGACAATTCTAATGCTCCAGATGTCATAGGAACAACCCATACTCAAATTGAATGGGATGGATTACATCGGGTTGTTGCAGGGTTTGACAATAATGATCCCAATGACAGTACTGATGACCATACCGTCGTTAGATCATGGGATAGCTTTGGAAATATCGTTTCCGAAGTTCAAGATGGCCACAAGGTCAATAAACGATTTGATTCCTTAAACAATCCTTTGGAGGTCGTTAATCCAAATACCGGATACTCAGTCACCAAAACTTATGATGCCTTGAGTCGATTAACCTCAGTCATCAAAACGAATGATGCTACTAACTTGCGTGATAGCACCTACGTCGGTGAAGGATATCGTATATGGGATGAGAGTTTTTCTAACGGCATCGATGTTGAATACCGTTATGGTTACGACTTAGGCTCGAAAAGTCGTATGCTTCATGAGTTCAAGGGCACCACATCTCTCAGCACTACTCCACTCTTCGGGCGTGCCTATAAATACGACCGTCGAGATTTGAAAACAGGTGAGAGTTGGCTTGAACGCGCTGGCTCTTCCGGTAGCAATCAATATGGACGGGCTTATCAAACGGATAGTACTGGTCGATTAATCTCTGCTAGTAGTGCTACTGAGATGGATTCCTTGGGGCAGCCCGTTGGAACAGCTGATTCCAATTACCAATGGACTCTTGATGGGGTTTCCAATTGGGTCAGTACGACCAAGCCGAGTGATCTCACTCAACCAGCTGGCTCAACTGACACTGAGAACTATTCTTACGACCAGGTCAACCAACCTCAAGTTGGAAGTAACCCTCTCCATCTTTACGATCAGAACGGAAGTCGAGCTGAAGATGGCCGATTCTTGTACTTCTACGATGCATTCAATCGATTAAAAGAGATTCGAGATGCTACCGATTCTCAGAATCCACTCATCGAATCTTATACTTACGATGCATGGGGGCGGCGGGTCACTGAGACGGTTGTCGATTCTTCAAATAATATTGAAGTGACCCGATTTGTCTACGATCGGGAAGACTTAATCGAAGAGCACTCGAATGGTCAAATCACGGCCAATTATTTTGGATCGGGTGTAGATGATCTTGTCGCTCGTGAAAAGGCCAATGGGGATCTACATATAATCCATACTGATGCCGGTGGTAGTTCCGTCGCCTTGAGCGATTCACAAGGGAATATTGTCGAGCGTTATGATTATAGTCCTTTTGGTGAAGTTCTGTTCCTCGATGCTCAGTTCCAAGTTCAAACTAATTCTCAAGGCTATGCAGCCACGGAATCTGCAGTAGGTAATCCGTTCCTTTTCCAAGGACGTCGACTATCCAAAGAAACGGGATTCTACGATTTCCGATCTCGAACTTACGATCCTCATTTAGGGCGATTCTTAGAACGGGATCCGATGAATGATGTGCTCAATTTTGGAAATCAGTATCCCTTCCCCGGAAATAATCCCAGTCGCTACATCGATCCTTACGGGATGAGTGGTGATTTAAGTGGATTCCTAGGTGATTCCCACCGGATGGATGCATTACGTGAAGCTAATAATGCAGCTGCCTCTGGAGATGTCGATGGCTACTACGACGCTCTTGCAGATCTTTATGGTGCTGGACGGAGTTATGAAGAGCAAATTGAGCTGTTTGTCCAAGAAGTTCAAATTCTGATCAACAAATACAAAGATAAGTTGGCTCGCATCGAAGAGGAGATGGCTTGGATTAATGACGCCTTAGACACCATGCAGGACTTTTTGGATGTCGCATCGATCGTATTAGATGCTACGGGTGTCGGGGCCGCTGTGAGTTGGGTTCCCGATTTGTTAAATGCTGGAATATCCGCTGCTCGGGGGGATTATGTTGGTGCTGGATTATCCTTGGCTGCATCGATTCCGTTTGCTGGAGCACTTGGTAATGCCGCCCGACTTGGGCGGAGAATCGACCGAGCTAGCACAGGATCAAGGAGAGCTGGTAGAACAGCTGGAAAGGGAAAGGGCGGAATTGATTGCCACTGCTTCTCAGCAGGAACGAAAATCCAGACTGATGAAGAGCTGAAACCGATCGAAGACATAGAAGTCGGAGATAAGGTCTTAGCAAAGAACCTCGAAACGGATACACTGGAATACCGTGAAGTGGTTCAGCTGATTCAGTGGGAATCTAAACCCGCAGTAGAACTCGACATTCAGAACGCTGAGGGTGAATCGGAAACCATCGTGGTGACTCCGAGCCATCCGTTCTATGTCGAAGACAAAGGCTGGGTGCCCGCCGGTAAGTTGGGAGACTGTGATAAGATCGTCTCCGCTGAGGGTGGTGCGCTACACGTTATTCAGATTCGCCCAGTTCCGGGTGGATTGCCCGTGTTCAACTTTACGGTTGAGGGTTTGAGTAACTACTTTGTTGGTGAGTTGGGTGGGTTGGTGCATAATGCGCCTTGTGGG
>JANQLS010000196.1 GCA_028280485.1 Planctomycetota bacterium | reverse complement strand
AAAAGAGGGATAATCCTCTTCATTATCTTGGCTTATGAAAAAGGGTGTAAGGTTTGCAAAACCGTCATCCCCGGTTCGAATCCGGGTGCCGCCTCCATTTATACAGTTCACCCTAGCCTAAAGTAATTACCTTAAATTCCATCCGGGGATGCCGGTTTTCTTTATTGATGGCAAAGCAGTTCCGCTTCGCTTCACTGCTGCGCGTCATCCCCGGTTCGCAGTAATTTGGCAACACAAGCTTCGCTTGCGGCGGGGTGCCGCCTCCATTTTTGCAGCGAAACCTATCCTATAGTAATTACCTTAAATTCCATCCGGGGATAACGGTTTTCTTTATCTTTGGCAAAGCAGTTCCGCTTCGCTGCACTGCTGCGCGTCATCCCCGGTTCGCAGTAATTTGGCAACGCAAGCTTCGCTTGCGGCGGGGTGCCGCCTCCATTTTTACAGCGAAACCTATCCTATAGTAATTACCTTAAATTCCATCCGGGGATGCCGGTTTTCTTTGTCTTTGGCAAAGCAACTTCGCTTCGCTACGTTGCTGCGCGTCATCCCCGGTTCGCAGTAATTTGACAACGCAAGCTTCGCTTGCGGCGGGGTGCCGCCTCCAAATTTACCGTTCTCACTTCTCCTAGCGTGATTACTTTAAATTCCATCCGGGGCTGCCGGTTTTCTTTTTTGATGGCAAAGCAACTTCGCTTCGCTACGTTGCTGCGCGCTGCTGTGCGCATCAACATTATGCACTTTTTCGCGCGAGAACTCGCCACTTATAGTAAATCCCATGCTGGTGTCCTCAGTTGCAGCGCTTGAATAGGGCGTTTAATGATTTTGATTTTAAATCAAAGCCGAATTCGTGAGTTCAATTGAAGATCAAGGTTCATGGTTAAAGCTTGAAGCTCAAATTTTACATAGGAGGAGCTTGGTATTCTCTTCTATCAATTTTTATTCACAAATTTGACAAGAAGTTGCTCGATTAATCTCAAGTTTCTTCTGTCTTGCTAACGCCCTCTGATTTTCAAGCTGAAAAGGAATCTCTCCACCAGTTCCAAAATACATCTCATCAGGCGTTTGCCCTTTGAATGCTGAGTGGGGGATTCGAGAGTTATGCTCAGAGACATAAAACGAAACCAGTTTGTTAACCTTGTTTACCTTTTTTACTGTATCAAGTGAATTAAGGTAAAGCCACTGGTGTTTAAGAGCTTTCCACCAAGATTCGATGAGTGAATTAGAATACGAGATTTCTGTTTGAGCGAGGATTCTTCTTAGTCTTCCTGAGTCGATAAGTTCGTTAACTGGAGACTTGTAGTTTTCGACCCCACCATCTACAAGTAGAGTTGGAATCTCATTCTCCAAGCCCTTAGAAGCTACAAGCAAAAGCTCAGCTGTTATGCTGGGATTGAATCTAGGTGCGACCTTCCAAGCAAGGATACGTCTTGAATAATTATCAATCACTGCGTGAAGGTATGCTCGTGTTCTATCAAGGAGTCGAATTAAGCTTGAGTCCACATGCCAAATTTGATTTGGACATTGAGCCCTGATTCCAATTTTTGATTTAGTTGGATGTATTCGTTGACGTGGTCTACGTAATTTGTATTTTCGAATGATCTTGTACCAGGTCGATGAGGAAGCAAATACTTTGCCTCGCCTTTAAGCCAGTATGGCAAGTGTCCGTGTGGGTACATGTTTAAATTTCTTGGAAGTGGCCATTTCTTTAATTACTTGAGTTTCCTCCATTGTTAGTTGCTGAGGAGTGGATTTAGGGCAAGACGGAAAATCAGTGAGATCACATTCACTTGAACGCTTCCAGGCGTGGTATCGTGAGGGAGATATATTGAGAATTCGGAGTATGTGCTTTAAGGGGAGGCCCGATAGTGAACGGTCGATAGCATTTAGAAGAGAACACTTTAACTTGCCTTCTGGAAGCCTGACTTTAGCTAACGAAAATCCAGAGACCTTAATAAGGGCAACTAATATTCGAAGAATTGAGGTGAGTCTATCAACTTGTTTGCGACGTTTGACAATCTCTTCTTGAAGCAAGTTCAAATCCTTTCCAACGATATCAATGGAAAAGACATCTCTAGAAGAAGCTTTTAGCCAGCCTCGGGCGGTCGAACGTGGAATTCCAATCCTCGTAGCAAATTCAATATCACCAGTGGATTGGACTAATTCTCTAAGACGGTGATCGTATGTGTTTTGAATTCGAATAGTTGCAGACATATCATGATCATCGTCGATAAAGTCTATAAATTACAGGAAAGCGATAATCAATCTGTTGTTCAAATCATTATTTTGAGGATCTTAGGTCTTTGTTTGGGATAATGGCGAGAACTCGTTCACGAAAGTCCAGAATGTTGGTTTGCACTGCACGCCAAAATCTGTGAACGCTGGAAGGTGGCACGGTTTATACACGGTAATTCGAGCTAGGAATATGCCCGGTAAAGAGCAGGGTTAACGAACTTGAAAATCTCAGTCTCTAACACTCACACTAAAGACTCGACGGTTACTTCTCCAGATTGATATTGTGCTCGATATCCTTCTTCTCGACCTTGATCTTCGCGCGGTAGCGTGGCGTTAGGTCCATTTTCTCGTACGCCGCAATGTCCGTGGGGTCCGACGGCATCCGTGGGATCTCGAGAACATACTCGCCGGGCTCGATACCGGAGATGGAATAAGTGTTGTCGGGAGTGATCGTGCCGATGCCCGCCTGGAACTTGCTCGCCTCGATCGCCGCGGGGATGTCGCCCGGCTTGATCGTTTCGGGGAGGGGGCCGCCCTCTCGCCGAAGCTGGAGGATGCGCATGGGACCTGGTGGCATGCCCTTGACCTTACCATAGATCTTGACGCCGGTACCGAAGGCGATGTCGGAAACCAACTCCTCTCCCGAGACGACGGTGATGTGGCGCTGCTTCATGGACATACCGCCCTTCGCCATCGTGGCCATGTCCATGATTTGTAGCATGTACTCACCACTCTTGAGACCTTCGAATCGAAAGCTGCCGTCAGGTTCGTTCATCTTCTGCTTCATGGGCACACCGCTGCCAATCAGTTGAACCATGACCCCCTTCTTTGGCTCATCATTCTCGGTGACCACGCCCGAAATAATGCCACCAACGGTAACGATCAGAACGGGCACCTGTTTGACATCCTCCTCGGCGAGGTTGATCGTGTGGGGTTCCGACGGAGCGTAGTCCTCATGTGATGCGGTAACACTATACTTGCCAGCGACGAGATGCGAGATTTCCCAGAGACCTTCGGCGTCCGTGGTCGCAGAGTTTCGTGCGTTACCGAAAAATTGCGGCATCATGGCGGCTAGGAAATCCTGGTTGACGTCGTTACTGACTGGGGTGATGGTCACACGAGCTCCCTTGAGTCCCTCAGCGCGGCCAGCGACAATGACCTTGCCGTGCAGCATGCCGCCGACTGAAACGATAACCTCAACTCCCTCAAGCTCGTCACCCGGACCGATGTTGATCAGCTCGGATTTTGCTGGAGCGAAGCCAGTCAGTGAAACGTGGACTCGGACCTTGCCCGGTGAAGCCTCGATTGTGAAAGTGCCATCCTTCTGCACCTTGATGTCATCCGAGGTCCGGTTGCCCTGCATGGCGGCGAGCTGCTGGAACATGGCGGCGGAGGCATCATCCTCGACGGGTACGACCTTGACCGACCCATCGACACCCGGCGCATCGCCGGCAGTGGTGACGACGTAGCCCGAAATACGCGCGAGTTTCTTCAGCATGACGACGACGTCGAGAGTGTCGGGCTCGATATCGTCAAGTTTTTCAGTGACGTACCCGGACTTCTTCACGTGGATTTTGAATGGACCGTCTTTGAGGTTTTCAGCGACGAAGCGCCCCTCGCTGTCGGTTTTTGCAGACGCCTTTACGATCCCCGGTATCATCATCTGTGTCGCGGAGGCTATCGTAATCGACGCGCCTTTGATCGGTGCGCCGGTGTTGTCTCGAACCCATCCAGCAACGCGAATGTCGCCAGGACTCGGTAGGATGATCTGGACGTCAGTGACGTCACCGGTACCGTCGATGACAACCTTGACACCGTCGCCCCCGCTGAATGGGATCTGCACGCGTTCCCTCGGGCCACCCGCCTTGACTTGATACTCGCCCCGAGCCAGATTGTGTATCGCGAACGCGCCATTTTCACTCGTGTGGGTAGTGTCGTTGCTGAGGCTCGATGGATTAAATTCGCCGGAGAATATCTTGGTAAAATCCATGACAAGACCAACTTTGACGTTTGCCGCTGGGGCGCCATTCTCGTAAGTCACGAAGCCCGCTATCGAGAAACCCTCGGTGACGACGATTGTGACCTCCTGCTCGGGCTTCTCTTGCGTCAACTTGACGGGCTCGCTCGAGGTCGGCGCGAATCCTTTAGCCTTGACTGCAACGAGAATGTCCTCGTCGAGCGGCAGCCCTCCCTGATCAAAAACACCGTCACCATCGGTGGTCCCGGTGATCTGACTCATGGCGGTCACCGCCTCGATGTCGCCCTGAACGGAACGCTCCATGAAGTTTTTTGGCAAGAGGTGACCCTTGGCGCCCTGAATCGGATTCATCTTCGCGTCGACAACGATGCATCTCAGGAGGCCACCGAGTGTGACCTGCAAATCAACGTCGGTGATATCGACACCAGCCTCTAGTGTCACCCTGGGGCCGTCGCGGGAGGGTATGGAAGAATAGTTGCTGTCTCCAGTGCGCGCGACGATGCGGTAGTCACCCGGTTTCAAGCCTCCTAGTTGGAAAGTGCCATCCTCGCCCACGGTCGCGCGCGGGGCGTCGAACTTGACAAAGTTCATCATCTGAAGCTTGTCGGCGTCGAAGCTACCAGCGGCTACATACATTCCTGCAGCCGGGTCACCCGATTCCTTGTCCGTGACCGTACCGGAGATGGAGCACGCAGTGGAGAGCACGAAGTTGATTGCGTACTCTTTGGGGAGAGACAAGGTAGTGATGGGGGTCTCCACGGAGTGAGGCTCATCCGTCGCCTTCCGGGCGAGTGTGGGCTGATCTTGAATCCTCCGATACTCGACCGCATGTCCCGGACCGATGGCGATCAAGAGACCGAGGTCATCGTTGGCGTCGATGCTGAACTCGTAGGCACCGGCCTCGTCGGTTGTCACCACCTGACTTCGTTGGAAAGCCTTTAGAAGGGTGGAATTATTGATGCGTTCGAGCTCCGGATTCTCGCCGAAGATCCTAACGTCCTGCACAACGCTGCGGACCAGGTTCGAGGAAGCCGGTAGCCAGCGGACCCATGCTCCAGGCAGCGGTTTCTGGTCTTCGCTTTTCACGGTGCCGTGTATTCGCACCGAGGGCTTGTCGGGTGCAACCACCTCGGGCGATGCGTCGCTCGGCTGCCTAGTTATTTCGTCGGCGGTCTTCACAACCGCCTCGGCCGCTTTCGAGGCGGCTTGCTCGACGGTGTCGTCCGTGTTGTCGGTCAGCTCTTGGCGGACGTTGAGGTTCTCCCGGGGTCTGTCCAGCAGAAAAAACACTGTAAGGATCGCGAAGAACGACAGCAATACCGCAACGCTAAGCGCCAAGAAGATCGCCGCGCGCCCACCTGTCCTCGAGCAACGGTTAATTCGAATATGATTTGTCATGAGCGCTTCCATTGGGTTTGACCCTGATTTGGGTGCTTCCGCAATCCAGTGTTGGTCGTCAAGAGTCAAGCTGCTTATGGGAAGCCTCTTGCAACACCTTTAGAGGCTGAGATTTCCGCTGAGCGAATGAGGCCATATATCGTTCAATTAGAGCGGATTGCCTATGTCCCGCTAACATTGGATTGAAGAAGGACTGGAAACTTCTGGGTTATTTTCTATTAACCAAGCACATACGGATTTACGGATTGGAAAATTAAGAAAGAAATTTCCAGCTTGATCGCAATTCCGAAAATTTTGAATGGAAGTTGAAACACATTTAAAACACGTGATGGAAGTGCAAATGCTATTCCTTTTCGAGTATTCGATTACTTTTAAAAGAGAAATCTTCAAGAGCTTAGATGGGTATTTCTTGTGTCATGAAAATTAATTGTAGTTAGCAGGTATAAACCAACTACTTATCTAATTGGAGGTGGGCAGTCCCCTTGAGTTTTCCTTCTCTTAATAATTCAACAGCCTCATTTGCTTTGTTGAGGGAAAATACTTCAGTCGAGCTATGAATGGGAATTTTTGGGGCAAGGTTAAAAAATTTCACTATCTTGACGAGTTAGATTGGTTGCACAGTAGTTTTTCAAATCCTCCTGGAATTTTTTGTCCCATCCTCGTGTGTACAATGAAGGTTACAGGTTCAGGTGGAGTACGTCTAGCTGAGGAAGGAGCCAAAACTTTATAGCTGGTAAGTCTCACGACATTAAGAAGAGTCAGTGTCGAGAATAATGCTCTTTGACATAAAAAGCTTTCAAGCGCATTAATTGGCTCATTGAATTGAGGGTATTCATGTAAAGCCATTGATGCTTTAGTGAACGCCACCAGGGTTTGATCATCGACTTTGAAAATGAGATTTCAGTTTGAGCAAGAATTCTATTGAATAGGCCTGAGTCGATAAATTCAGCGACTTTGTGATTATAGTTTTCAGAACCCCCATCTACTGAGAGTGTCGGTTGATCTCTTGCTCATTCTTGGGGAGGTGTTGTGCAGCTTCTTTAAGAATAGTGACAGTTGTGTTCGCTTCCAGTTGTTCGGGAATTTTTGATGAAAGGATTTTTTGTGAGAAGTTATCGACTATCGCATGAGGATAAAGTCGTGAGTATTTGAGAAGTTTAATTCGAGTTACATCTATATGCCAAATTTCAGTTGTTTTTGAAGCTCGAATTCCGACTCTCGAATTGAGAGGGTGGATTCGTTTTCTCAACCTTCTCCTACCATCCTCCCTAACCAACCGAAGCCAAGTGCTCCTAGCAAAGATTTTTCCTCACCTTTGTGCCAATAGTGACAGGGTACCAGTGGGAACATGACGGTATTCAGGTGAGGTGACCATCTCTTTTATTTTAAATTTTTCTTCGGTGGTGATTTAGTTGAGGGATATTTCTGACTAAAAGGGAATTATTCAGAATGAACGAATGGGTCGACCTGACCCTTCTTCGAGATTTACTTGTTCAATGATGAATATAAAGAGTTCTTGTTTACTGATTAAACCGAATTCTCAAGTTTGTAGATCTATTTACTATCTAAATGGACCCAGTTTTGCTGTAAGACCAATGAATGATTTTAAAATTAGAGCTCTCAGTAAAGGAATAAGTTTAGTTCCACAATATTAAATATTTGGTTCCTACTAAAGCTTTGTTAAGAAAATGCTCCTTGGGCTGTCTTAGTGATTACAGATAAACAAGACAGTCGAACCAATCCACTCCTTCGGCCTTGGCGTTTACAAAAGAAGGTGAGCGCCTAGTCGGAATTGTTGCCAATCGGCTAGCCGTGATGACTCCTGAAGGCACAACATCCTCCGCGCATTTATCGAAGGTTTGATGAGGAGACCGAGGAAGCAAAATCATACCTTTTAAGGTCATTGGTGATTCCGCACTTGCTTTTGGGCAGTGCATAAAAGAGAGGAGTCAGTATGCTTTCACGTCGTAACTTATCCCTCGTTTTGTTATGTGCTTATGTTCTGTTCGTTTCCCGGGCCTGGCCCCAGGATGAAACTTTACGCATTTCAGCGGCTGCCACGGTGAATGTGACCATAGAGCCCCCCGAAGTTGCTTTATTCTCTTCTTGGCAAGTCCTCTTGGATAAAGATGTCGAGGGGGAATGGATCGTCGATGAACAAGCGTGGCTTCCGGCGGATGCTACTGTCGAGGTGACTCCCGGACAGCGCTTCGCCATCGCTTGCAAGGCGGCACCTGGTTGGGCCAATCCTCCCATCGTCGAACGGGTTGCCGTAGGAGAGGAAGCACTGGTGCACTCTATTACCCTTCGTGAGTTACCCTCTTTTACGACTGTCGCCGAGATCACTCCCCAGACCGTCCTGCACGGCGAGATCCTGAGTTTCGTAATTGAGCAAGAAGCAACGATGACGTTTGAGCCTCATCCGCAACTTCAGCGCAATCTTGTTCTTGAGAATGGGATCTTTAGGTATTCCCCTTCCAAAGATGAACGCGAGCAGTTCCTGGTTACGTTTTCATCTTCGGAGGTACAAAACATCGTGGTCTTCACACCAGTGCCGGCGCTGAGTCCCGAGAGATCCGTTATTGAGTACCGAGGGAACTTCCCGCATCCGGAGTCGGCCGAGCGTAAAGCTTTCTTTCGTATCCACGAGGAGTATTCTGAGAGTGCGATAAATTTTAATTACGAGAATCAGTTCGTGAGGACGGTGACCGTCACCGCTCCGCGGCTTGTCTTTGAGAAGGGGCACGAGCAGGCTCTCTACGAGACACTTTGTTATACTGCGGACCAGCTCGACAACGACAACCTCGAACGATTAGAGATCTACGCGGATCAGATCATCGTTCGAGAAGCCCTGCGTTTTCCCGGAACTGAAGTGATCATCCACGCGCGAGAACTGGTCTTCGAAGATGACGCTGATGCTGGTCTCGTGGCGAATATCTCCACGACCCCCGTGAAGAGGGAGCGTGCTCTGGACCAGGATCCGAATGTTAGTAAAAACGGTGAGTCGGGTTTACCCGCGGGTAACCTCGATCTTAATGTCCAGTCGATCATCGCTTCACCATTGCCACCCTACGACGTGCCCGCTCCCGTGCTTATCGACATGGAGGAGTTTCCCGAAGGACCCTTCCAGGAACTCACCAGTCAGGGATTTCAGCTTGTGACCCGTGGTTTCGGAGATCTTCAGGCAGTTCGCGACATAGGTGGGAACAAGGTCCTCGTTGACAATAAGAGGAACGATTTTGGTGCTGAGATTGTAATCTCGATGGTCGATGGCTCGCCCTTCTATTTCGATTCTCTTGAATTTACGAACTTAAGCGGTCAAGCAGGTTCGTACGATATCCAAGTTCGGGCCTATCCATATCCCTTCAATTGGGGCACAAGCCGACTTATTCATCTGGCTCCGACCACGACGGCTTTCCAGGTGTTGACGGCCAGTCAGCTGGAGGTTAAGGACATCGAACTTTACGATTTGCGGATCAACATCGTTAGCAGGTCGGCGGATTTCGCGGTGGATAACATCGTGCTTGAAAGCGCAAGTCGACCTTCCGTGCGTTTCGATCTGGGAGGGGGAGAGGGACAGGATCCAGAAAAGGGGCGAGATGGTGCTCCACTTTCTAATCCACCCGCTCGAAATGTCGTACTTGAGTGTTGTTCCCAAACTTTTCCAGAGGGACATATTTGGCACGACGGCATGGATCCGTCATGGGACAAAAGGGTTTACCGTGTCTACTGGAATCGCCCGGAGATCGCCCTCTGTGGCGCGGACTTCACCGAAGGTGCAGCTACTTGCCCGCGATCAGGAGTCGATGCGCTGGGTGATGGAGGAGCCGGTAAAGGAGGTTCCGGTGGTGTCCTGCGAGCTCCTTTCCTCGTGCATGACCTTGTCAACGTAGAACCAGGGCGGAACGGTCTTAAGGGGATCACTCGCAAGGGTTCGAGGGGAGATCGACCACTAAACGCCCTTGAGATTGTTCGGAATAGTCGACAGACGTTTCTCTTCACTTGTGTCTGGACGACGTGGGCGGTGCGCGATACTTGTGGCAACAGAGACGGCCTAGACGCGGCCCCAAAAGATTACGTGGGCCTTGACCCCTTGGCGGGGAGTGTTCTCGAAGAACTTGACCCCCAGGCTTGGGCGCATCCTCTGACTGTTAGATCTACTTTGGAGTACGCCCGCTCGGCCTACCTGAACGGTTACCCTGAGGTTGTTCGCGACCTTCTCGAGCCCTACGAGGCAGCTCTCGAAGTCGCATCTAAGCTTCCGGAGAACTGGCCGGATGTGGTCGACCCAGACACCTTGATGGCTCTCGATCAGGCTCAGCTGCGTAACGAGATTTCCACGCTCTTGGATCGCGTCGAACGTGATCTCGATTACTTTGGCTATCCCGCTGGCTGGGTGCCCATGCTCTCGTTCGAAGTGACGCAACAACTCTTCGAAGATGAGGTCAAGGCGGCCGGCGACATCCTCTATGTCACTTGGTACCTCGAGCAGGTGGCGGCGACTGCTGAGAACCGTGTCAACGCACTTCGTCGCTTGCGGAACGAATTGACGGCCGAGTACGATGAACTTGTTAAGCTGCAGCCTGGGATCCAGAGGGAATTCGACGCGCTCTACGCGCGAGCTGAAGTCCTGGATACCCAAATCCGGCAACTCGGAATGGACCTTGAGTCACTTGAAGAGCTGTTGCTTTCAGAGGGGCATCTCACCCTGGGGATTAAGAAAGCGCTAAGGGTTTCTGCGGGTGTCCTCAAAGCTATTCCCTTTGCTCAGACCGAGCTGGGATTCATCAGTGCGGGCTTGAGTGCGGCTTCGAAGTTCAATGAACAGTCGGTCTTCGACAGTGTTGTCGAAGGAGCCAACCTGGCAAGCGAAGTTATGTCTTCCAACATGAAGCAGATGCAGACAGACCTGAAGACTCTTGTTGAATCTGGGAATCCAAAGGTCGGTGCGGCTCTCCTTGTGGCGCAGAAGATTGCTGGGACTTTTGATAAGGGTATAGCCACGGTTGCCAGCACCTTGGAAGAGGTGCAGAGCTGGGACGAGGACCTCGAGCGAGAAGTCGAAATCCTGGCCGTGCAAAGCCCAGACCACATTGGTATTGTGGATCGCATCAAGGAACTCAACGAGATCAAAAAAGAGTTCGCTCCCGATATGATTGAGCTCTTCCAGCGTACCAAGGTTAGCATGGAGCGGCTTAACCAAATTGCACTTGCTCTTGACAGTCTGGGTCGGGAGTCGGTCGAGACATTCGGCCGCATCGATCAGGAAGCTTTTCGCTACATTCGCGAGATGGGGCAGAGACAGAGGGACCGTCTCCTTCGCTATCAATATTACCTGGTCAAGGCGTATCAGTATCGCACGCTCAAGCCCTATCACCTCGTTGATGATGAAGCATTCAACCTCCAGGGAGTTTTCGATCACTTTCAAAATCACTTCACTTCACTTGGTGGGGAGGGACACCCAATGTCCGAGGAAGCTGGGGCGGAAATTCTGCCGCGGATTTCTCAAGGCGAACAGAAAAGTTTGACGGTGGTATTCAGTGAGCAGCTCAGAGAGGTCAAAAGGTCAATTGTTCGGCGTTTGCAAGAAGATCCTCCGGAGCGGACCCAGCAGATCACCTGGGATCTGAAGCCGCATCAACTCGCTGCCCTTAATGGCTGGGATGACAGCTTGCCCGGCTCGCCGCCGTCAGATTATCCCTTGCAGCTCAACTTCGTGGATCTCAACGTCTTCTCTCCCCATCACGAAAACCTAAGAATATACGATCTGAGGGTGGTCGAGAATCCCGCTGACCCAAGCGAAGGTTTCCGTGCTACTCCTCGTGCCGGGCACGAGCCTTCGGACATCATTGTGACGATTGAGCACTCCGGTCAGTCTCTGATTGATCACCTGGGCGAGGTGTATCGATTCACCCATCTACGCACCGTACAGGGAGGTCACATGAACTGGAGTGCTCGTTATCACAGCACCAACGGTTCCCACACCAACGACAACCGATCTCTCGCAAGCAACTCTTTGTTGGGGTCCCTGCTCGAGGAGGGAGATCTGGGGGACTTGCTCCTCTATTCCCGACCCGGAGCTTGGTCCGATTTGTCAATTTCACGGGTGACGCCCATCGATCCTGGGGGGATGGAAATCACTGAACTCACCCTCAATTTTAGTGTTGATTACCTGCCCAGGGAAGATCAGGCGGAGCTCGAGATTGAGGCCGTCGCCATCGATGGGCGGGAGCTGAAACCCCTCATCACTGTCCGCACGTCAGACCAAAACGGACGCTCGGATGGCTTCGGGCCACTCCGTCGAGTCTATCGAGTAGGACAGCCTGTGACCCTGGAAGTTCCCGCTTATCATGGTTCCCTAGTCTTCTCGCACTGGGAGAACTTCCTCGGAGATATCGTGGGAGAGACGCTTTCTACCTCGGTTCCCGTGCCTGGCAGGTATGTGGCGATCTATGAGACGGGAGAGAGTACTTTCCTGAGAGGAGACGTTACTGGCGATGGTGCACACGATCTCTCTGATCCCATAGCCAGTATCACTTATCAGTATTTAGGTACGTTTCAGCCTACCTGTCTCGATGCCGCAGACTACGACGACAGTGGTGTGATTGACATCAGCGACCCTATTGCGAGCCTGACTTTTCAGTTTCAAGGAGGGAATCCTCCTCCCCCTCCGGGGACGAGCGTCTGTGGAGGGGATCCAACAGTTGACAGTTTGGATTGTGAGAGTTTTCCGATCTGTCGAAATGATGGGGAGCCATGATGATTCGAAACCGGTGGAGCTGTCTCCAAAGCCTCTTTATTTGGTAGGCGCATTGCGCGAACCAACAAATTGTGACTACTGGAATGCTGTGCAAACTTACACTGCTATATCTCAGCGGGAGTTGACCAGCAGGACCTAAACTTATGCTTATATTTCAGCGTGTTTGTCGGGAACTCGACACCTTTAGTTCTGAATGTTCTGACCCAAATCACTGCTGCGCGTCATCCCCGGTTCGAATCCTTGCGATGAAAAGAATTCAGCAATAAATTTTGGTGAGTTCCCAATCTTATCGTAAGCAGCAGCTCTCATCTGCGAGAGGTGGGGTGCTGTGCAAACTTACATTATGTACTTTTCCGCGGGAGAGCTCGCCAATCATAGTAAATCCGCATTGGCCAGTTCGTCAGTTCCGGTGAGCGACTTTGAGGCCCGCGGATTGACAGTAGCGATATCATCAATGCTATCGAAGCCCGACCCTGGGTCATTTTGTTATCTCCCAGAATAGTCAATATGTTCCGGAATCTTTTTTTCCTTTGCCCATTTGTCACCCGCACGGGTGAGCCGCCAGCCCAATTCACTCTTCAGGAGTTTGAGGTCTTTCGTTGGAATCGCAGACGTCTTCAATCGCTTGAGCTGGTAAGGGTCGGCGATGTTGTCGATGACTTCGGCACTGCCAGCCTCGTTAACAAGGTAGGTGTAACGATCGGTTCGCACGCCTTTGCTCCTGCCACTCAGAAAGAGTGCTGATTTGGGTTTCGGGCAACTCTTGTAATCGCCCGATATCATGCCCACGCTGTGGTCGACTCCATCCACGGTATCAGGGATCTCGCCCTTTAGGCCCATCATTCCCAGCAGGCTGGGCATGATGTCAACCGTTTCCAGTAACAGATCGTCGGTTCTCGGCTTCAACTTCGCAGGGTAGGAGATTAAGAACGGAATCAAAAACGATTCATCCTCGATGTTGTTTTTTCCCATGAGGCCATGGCTGCCCATCATTTCTCCATGGTCAGCGGTGAAGACTACAATCGTATTGTCGGCTTCGCCAGTCTTTTCGAGGACCCGGAGGACTCGCCCCAGCTGCCGGTCAAGTCCTGTGATCAGCGAGTAATAGATCGGTGTGCATTTTTCGGTAGTGTTTTTTGAACCAGCCCTTGCTGGATTGGCTCTGACGTTCTTTCGATACATCAACTTCTTGGACGGCATGTCGCGGTAATACTTGTCGTAGATGTCCTTCTCGCAGTGATCAGTAGACGAGTACGGATTGTGAGGCGGATTCAACGCCCAAAAAATACTGAACGGTTTGCCAGCTTCGCGCTCTTCGTTTTCATTCTTCAGATAGCGGATAACGACATCAGCCTCAACTTCCGGGGTGAAGCGCTTCGGACGATACGGTTGTCCGTCTTTCCTTCCGCCTACCAATTCGGGACGGTTGGAATACGTGAGTGCGTTGAAGTGATTGTCGACGAACTGCTGAAACCAAAACTTGTTGCTATGCCGTCCGGGACCTGGCGGAATGTAGGTGTCGTAGTTGTTCGCGTACACGCCACCGGGAGGCTCAGTCGTCCCGACATAGTTGAGTTTTTTGTCGAAGAGCGGCTCGGTTCTTTCCCAATGAGTTTTTCCTACATAAGCGGTTTCGTAACCGGCATCAGCCAACACATCGGTGAAGCATTTGAGATGGTGATGAAGCCCGACCTTCCGACCGGCTCGACAGTTTGTGTTAAGAATGCCGTTTCGGCTTGAGTACATTCCGGACATCAGCATACCCCGATAAGGGCTGCAGAGAGGGTGCGTACTGGTTGCCTGAGTGAAGACCAGGCTCTTCGTTGCCAGGCGATCGATGTTGGGAGTCACTACGGGATCGGTTTCCGTCCGTAGCAGTTTGTTGAAGCCGGGCTTCTTCCAAAATCCCATGGCGTGAAGCCGCATTTGATCGGGGAAAACAAATAGCAGGTTCGGTGGCTTGTCCGCGTTGGTTGTGCGACAGCCCAAACACAACAGCGCCAGGATAAGAATCGTTGTCGTTTTGTGAATTGTGTTTCTCATACTCTTAAAAGTAGCTCGGTCAATTGGATTCATTCTGGGCGTCGGGTTTCTTGAGTTCGATCTTTCGAATGAGTGCACTACCCGGTCGGTCTGGATTGGCATCTTGCGAAAACACTCCGAAGCGCCACTGTCCCTTTACTTTATAGTTTGTGGTATTCGCTTTTCGCCAAGGCGCTGACTCCACCGCATCTCCAGGACGCCATTGGGCAATCACCTGCCCGTCTTTCAGTAGAAGCCTTAAGTCAGCCCGATTGCCTTTGATTTTAATCTTAGCGAGCACTTTGCGTTTGCCATCAACCTCCTGGCCCATGACGACGTAATGCAAGCCATTAATGTGCTCGACCACAAACTTGACGAAGGCGTCATCGTTTTGGTGGAGCACTAAACCAGCTTGTTCGTACTTGTGAGATGCGTTTAGGAGTTCGAGGTCAATGGTCACGGCGTTGCCGTCGACCACGGGCTCCTTCGTCAGCAGACGATTGCGGTTGCCGGCGCCCGCCCAGATTCGCCCCTTCTGATTCTGAAGAACCAGGCCCGCCTCGGTGCGCGAGGCGTGTCCCACGACTGGCTTGTCCCAGCGAAACCCAAGAGGTGGGGCAGTCGTTCTCAAGGAGACTATAAATGTATCCGTTACGCCATTGCGAGTGGTGTAGCTGAGTACGTTACCCTTGATTGTCGCGTTCAGTGGTGGATTGGTCTGTGGCAGTCCCGACGTCGCGTCTACAAGCCCGCATCCTTGATGGGCAAGAACCACTTTTACCTCGCGCGGCGGCGATTGATTGGGTCCGTCTCCTCGGCTGACCAAAATCGTTGGGTCCGATATGGATAGCTGAATCTTGTCGGATCCGATGGGCTTGACCATGATGTTCAGCCGCCGGTCCGTACTTATAATGTGCGGCAACTGAGTTGAGGTTCTGGGCGTAAAAAAGATGTAGCTGTAGAGATCGTCGTCTTTGCTGTAGACCGCATGAGCGATGCCGTCTTGCTTAAGCACCTTGTAACGCGGTTCTTTCACGTTTCGTTTTACGCTCTTCAAAAACGCGGCCGGTTCTTGACCTTCGCTATTCAACAGAATGCAGTACCGATGCTCGGAAGCCTGCGCGGCGTCACCATGATCCAACCAGGCAGTTACAAATTCACCAGCCGCTTTCTCTCCTTCATCGCTTTTCTTAGATGAAACGGTGTTCTCCTGATCGGCCCACTTAACATGCAGCTTGCTTTGCTGTCCCTTGGGAATGATCCAGGCGTGTCCGTATGGCGAAATCACAAAGCGATCCTGCGTTGAATCGACAGCGTACTTCATCCCTTTGGTTTTGAAAGTGCGCGAGTCCACCACAACTTCGGGCCTCTTTAAAGACCAGCGGCGAAGGTCTCGGCATTCCCAGTTTTCATCACCAACAGCATTCTGAAACAGCGTTGTTTCCATGGGGCGAGGCACGGGGGAGTTGACTGTTTTGAATCCAGTGCCCAGACAAACAATCTGATTGCCAAGAAAGTGATAAGACTTGTTGCCGTGGAAGTCGCCAGCGTGTTTTTTGAGTTCATCCAGTCGGAGTTGCGGGTTGATGTGCACTGCCAGATTTCCCCACTGTCCCAATTGTGAGTCGGTTTCTCCGAAGGTAACCGAGCCGCCGTAGTGCAGGCTATGCCCGTTCTGATCGGTCTTCACATCGTTGTCACCACCAAAGCCGCGAACTCCGAGGTCCTTGATCTCTGCCAGGCTTAGCTTTGGCATCGTCACGCCGGACGTGCGGGACCAGTCGTAGCCAGCAGCGTTTCCGCCGAGGTGAGCAGCGTGCCGGTCGCCGAGCTTGCTGTCATGGATAAACAATGCCCCGAATGCGCGGTGAGGTAAATTGAAGATGCGTCCTTCGGGTTCTGGCACCGAGCTGGCCATGTAGTTCATGCTGCGGGCATGCACTTTGGTCATTCCCGAAACGTAGACGGACGCCGCGGACCAATTCAAATCGAGATGAAACTGCTGTGCTTCTTCTTTCGGGATGCTCTTGGTTTTGGGGTATTTGGCGTAGATTTTCTGAAGATTGTCGGGTTCGAGGTGATAGTCGCGCAGGACGGCTGCCAGATACTTTCGCGCTGCGGGGACTTGCTCCCAGTCCATCGCGTAGAACTCATCGAATCCGTTGGTGGCTCCGATACGATCGATGAAATCGATTTCTCGAGGCGCGACAGGAACCAGTTTTCCAAAACTGTTACTCAGCCAAGGATTAATATCGTGAATTGTCGGAAAGCAATACAGGAAGCGAATGCTGTGTTCGGCGAGATTTTTATAGGTGATCAGGTCTTCGGGCTGCTCAAGCGGCGTGCCAAGGAAACGAAGCCCTTCCTTCAGGTAGCCACCATAATTTCCGCCCCAATAGCCAATCAAATGGCCATGATGAAAAAACGTGTAATCCGGCTTGATCATGCTCAGTGCACCGTAGTCCGAGATTGCAATCGTGCGATTCCAACGTCGCCGGAGAGCATCCAGATCTCGATAGAGAACCTTGTCATCCGTTTCCGTAAACGAGGCCAGATAAGCCTGCGATGCCGCAACGCCAACTTCTCTCGTCGCTCCGGGGATATTGGAGTACAGAAAACGGTTGTAGGAATTGCCCCATTTCGCGAGGCCGGAAAGATAGTCGATGTACTCCAAATCCTTTGGCGTTCCGAGCGCTTTTAAAACGGGAACGATTCGCAGCAGTTGCGGCAGGTCACGAGCGACGTAAGAACGATGCAAATATTCACCACCGTTCTTGCCGTCCTCCAGGCCGTGATATCGAAACCAGTCAAGCGTCGCCTTCACTTTGTGCTCAAGTTGTTTACAGCCGGGATACCTCAGCCACTGGTTGATGTCATTAGACAGTTGCCCACGCATCAAACCTACTTTGGGGATCCATTTGTATTTCGCTGAGCGATTGCTGGCCGCCATGTGATCACCCGGGAAAATCAACACCGCGTCTGGAGATCCCTGTTGCAGGATGTTCATGCGTTGGGGATAGCGGTAGGTGCCGTCATCGTTCCTGACCAGCACGTCATCTAGAAATTGTTGAACTTTGAGTCGGATCTTCTCAGGAGCGTCGATGGAAAGATCAACCTCTGGCTGTTCGCCCCGAAGGTGTGTGATGTAAGCCTGTTGTTTCTCAGTTAAGCTTTCGGGCACAGGAGGCTTTTTAGCAAACTTCCCAAAGTAGATCGTTCGGCCACCATTGTCGTCGGGAACATGAGCGGTCGGATCAAACGGTTCGGTCGGAATACCGTGATTGATGATATCGGGAATGTCCTCGCCACCAATCTCCAGAATGTTGCGTCCAGTATTGTTGTCTGAAATTAACAGTCGATCGAGGTAGAAAGTGCCGGATTCGATCGTCGTCGGAGCCTGAATCAGAAGCTCGTCAGTCATCGGTGTTAGGCCGCTTGCGTCAAGATCTTCGGCGGTGAATGCATCTGCTTTCTTGACGAACAGTGAATGCCAATGGCGATAAGTCATCCAGTAAGTGGCGACTTTTACTCCACGTTTGTTACGCCTGTTGTCTTTTGAAAGAATGCGAATCGTCGTGCCTTGTGGAAGCGGCTGTTCCTGGTAGATCGACAGCCTTGCAATGATGTCGTGCCGGCTATTACTGATTCCCTTCAGGTTTCTGATTCGTAGTGCGTCTCCCTTTTTCCAGTCCCAGCGAATGGACTTCTCACCGGCTTTGGAATGGGCATCGCTAACGCTCAGTCGGCTCGAAGCAGAAACGCTCCAGCTTGTGGGCAACGACTCCAGCACGAATGCTCGAATCTTGGAGGCCGTTGCCAAATTGAATTTCTCTCCCTTTTCGCTTATCCGCGTATCGGGATGAACTCTTCTTCCGTAGCCCACTAGGACTTCCTCAGGGACGTCCTCTAATCGCAACTTGGTGAGGTCGTGATTAAAATAGATCGGAACTTCTGCGTCAGATAAGTCTGCGGTGAGTTTGTTTTTCTCTTTCGAGGTACCACTGGATGGCGAATCATCGTTTCCGAGTGCGGTGCATGCCGAAAGCAGCATCAAGTAGATGGTCAAAATTGAACTTGGATGGATCATGTTCTTCAAAATAATTTCTGTTGCACCTTTGGAGCCCATAGCTCATGTCGTAAATCGACACGTTAGGTTTCAGCCTTGGCTCTGAAGAGGCAAGTTGCTATGGCGGGTTGATCGTCAATGCACGAACACATCCGACTGGCTTGCCGCGTGCGGATCGCCTTACAGTAGATGTGTATCCTCCGGAGGTTCGTATGGGCTCGCGAAATCCACGCTCAGTCCTTCAGCGGGAATTTCTTATTCAAAACCAAGGGCCCAGAAGATGCTTTGAATAGCGAGCAGTCGTGCGAACTCATTCCAGAATGTGTCTTTGCGGTACGTTCTGGAGTATACCACTGCTTATCCCCTTCGAGATAATCCTTAGATAAATATAAACTCTAATTGGTAGAGAATAACCTCAGCAGTTTATCTTCGCCTTGCTGTGCAAACTTACCTTATGAACTTTCACGCGCGAGAACTCGCCACTTATAGAAAACCCCATGATTGTGTCCTCTGTTGCTGAGTTTGAATAGGGCGTTTGATAAGTTGGGTGTTAAATTGAAGCTGAGTTCTTGAGTTTAATCGAAATTCAAACTTCATGGATAAGGCTTTAAGCCTGAATTTTACATAAAAGGTGATTGTTTGGTATGATGGCGAGAACTCGTTCACAAAAGTGCAGAATGTGGGTTTGCACTGCACGGTTCAGTTTGGATTCAATTTTTCTATGAGAGTTCGATATATAATTTCCCAGATACGGAATATTGTTTTTGGTCTTCGATTCCTTTTGACTCTTCAGATTTTTTTTGGTGTTACATTTATTGTCGGAGCTGACAAGGCATCGGAACTCAAATACGTTCCTGCACCTATTGACAATCCACTAAAGGGATTGGTTCCCTACGCAGGGCAAGAAAATGCCGCATCGTACTTTCCGCATTCGATGGAGTTCAGCTACTTAGCTCTGAGTGACTTGGTTGTTTCCGAGGGTCTCTATGATTGGGAAAGACTCGAAAAACTTTTACAGGATATCGCCAGTAGGGGACGGCAAGCGGTTTTCAGGATTTGGATGGAGTATCCAGGTAGGGCGAAAGGAATTCCAGCGTACCTCGAAAAACAGGGCGTGCGAATTACGGAGTGGAGTGATCCCCATACATCTTCTTCGAAGGCAAAGAAATGTCGAACCCCAGACTATGAGGATCCGCGTACACGGCAGATGCTACACGATTTTATTCTTGAACTAGGTCGCAAGTATGACGGCGATGTTCGAATCGGATTCATCACTGCCGGCCTACTTGGATCTTGGGGAGAATGGCATACACACCCACGCACTGAATTGATGGCTAGCAAGGAAGTTCAGGCGGAAGTCATGGACGCCTATGAAAGTGCTTTCAAATCCACTCGCGTCTTATTCCGGTACCCAGCTGGTCCAAAATCAATCCAATACGCTGCCAACGATGATCGCCCCTTCGGTTACCACGATGATTCCTTCGCCTGGTCAACTTTAGAAACAGATAAATCAGAGGAGAATTGGTTCTTTATTCCATTGTTGAATGCTGCCGGACCTCAAGCGATTCATAAATGGAAAAAATATCCTATTGGTGGAGAAATACGCCCAGAGCTTTGGGGGCAAATTTTTGATTCAAAACCAAAATTGAAAAGGGCGCAGGATTTCTCGCTTTGCGTGAGTCAAACACATGTGTCATGGCTTATGGACTCTGGAATGTTTCAATCAAAATCTTTGCCGGAACGTCTTAGAAGAGCGAAGCTTCAAGTCGGACGTATGGGCTATGAGTTTTACATTAAAACTGCTCGATCCGAACTTGGAGAAGCTGGACTTAAGGTAAAACTTAAAGTTGAAAACCGTGGAGTTGCGCCTTTTTATTATGATTGGCAAGTTGAGCTTGGGCTGTTTGCTAAGGATCGACGTCTCAAGGTGCTTGCAACTGATTGGAAGGTCACCCAATTATTGCCCAAAGATCCACCGCGTAGCTGGGACACTTTAGTGCCCAGAGCGATCATTCCAGAATCGGCTACAGATGTCGCGGTAAGAATCGTTAACCCACTACCTCGCGGTCGTCCTCTGGTGTTCGCAAATGCATTGAGTCGGCGCTTAGAAAAGGGTTGGTTACGGGTGGGTACAATTACTAAACGTTAACAGTAAATGATTCTGTGCAATTGCGGATATTCACTTTCTTGGTGCTAATCACAAGCCGAATAACTGCAAATGGCCCATGCAAGTAGACCTCCTGCAATCAATATTACCCTGCTATATCTCAGCGGAAGCTGGATAAAATTGTCTCTTCAATGAGACAATCCTAAAAAAGGAAGTTTCTTTAGGATTCGTCGTTCAACAAGGTATTGGAGACTCAGTTCAGCTCTATTCAGTCATTTGAAAAAGCTTCTTGAATCAGTAGAACCGCTTTAAGATCGGTATTAACTTATTTATCTTTCAAACTTTCATAGACCGGCAGTGCGAATAAATTGAGTTAGTTTTTCTTAAGCTCAATTTGAAGTTGCCATTTATATCGAACTTCACAGTTTAAAAAGTTTCTGTAATTTTACTTTTATTTCTGACTTATTTGTTGGGTTTGCTTTCTCTCGGTGGATTAACAAGTGAAGCAAATGCGCACAACTTAGATTCTGTACTTCAGACTGCATTTATATCTTTTACTTCCTGTAGTTGATGCGCATTCACCCGAGATGAAAGGAACACTTATGTCTATCAGAATGATTATACTTATCTTGCTATGTCGCTCGAGTTTAGCGCTGGGTGAAGTTACGTTCGAGTGGGTGACTGTGGGCGATCCCGGAAATGAACCTGACAGGAGTTCCAGCCGTCCCCCTAAGTTTTATGGGGGAGTTGACTATGAGTTTCGAATGAGTAAGCACGAGGTGACGAATGAACAGTATGCAGAGTTTTTAGGGGCGGTTGCTTTGGAAGATCCGCAGGAACTCTTTCATCCGGGAATGCGGATCGTACGAACGGGGGCTAGTGGAAGTTTCAATTATTCAGCGACTCCCGGATTTGAAAAGCATCCAGTTACACACATCAGATTTTTTGATGCTATGCGTTTTGTGAATTGGTTGGAAAATGGACAGAATTCAGGGGGTACAGAAAGCGGAACCTACACCATTTCCGATGGGGTGAGCGAAATGCGTGCTTCAAAGGCAAACTATTTTATCCCTAGCGATGAAGAGTGGTATAAAGCTGCGTTCTACGATCCAACCTTGGAAGATGGAGCAGGGGGTTATTGGAAGTTTGCAACTCAGAGCAACAATTTTCCTAATTTTGCTCGACCTCCCGGGGGGCGCAATAGTGTTAATACGGCAGAAAGTGACTTGGGTGGTACTACCGAAGTCGGTGCGTATCGGTTCTCGATGAGCTACTACGGTACTTTTGATCAGACGGGTAATGTCGGAGAGTGGACTGAAACGATTGTTACGTCAGCCTTTGGTTCTGGTCGTATAAAACGTTTACCCTCTTGGGGAGATAGTGTTTTCTTTAAGACATCAGGTGACGGTAATGATAGAGCTGCAGCCGCACCGTTCACTGGATTTCGTGTCGCGAGTCGAATACCGTTTCCAATAAGTTTTTTCCGACGTGGTGATTGCAATGATGACAGTGCTGTCGACATCTCTGACCCTATCTTCACCTTGAGGGTACAGTTTTTTGGTGATGGAAACCCTAGTTGTGATGACGCGTGTGATTCAAATGATGATGGTGCTATCGATGTTTCCGATGCAGTCATGGCGCTTTCAGCAATATTCTTGGGGCAAAATTCGTTACCCTTGCCAGGTGTAGAAAAATGTGGAGAGGATCCCACTTTGGATAATCTTGAATGTGAAATCAATAGAGGTTGTTTATAGAAATCTTCGATTAAGAGTCTTCCGATTGCTTATTCTGAACCTTCTTGAATTTTGGAGGTCGTTGATTAGAGAATCGTAATTTTCGATACCACCATCAACAAGAAGGGTTGGAATCTCTTTTCCCAATCTTTGAGGGGCTATAAGTAATAGTTCAACTGTGATGCTAGGATTAAAATTGAAGCAACCATCCAGACGAGGATGCGTTCTGAAAAGTTATCTATCACCGCACTCTACGGTGCCGAATTTTTGACTTCAAATCGGTGGGCAACTTTCACAGTCTCAATGATGTGACAAACTCTTCCAGATAGTGCTGAGAAATAGCAGCGTTTGAATTCATAATTATTTTGTGTCATACAAAAAAATCTTAGACCATAATAAGTTATGAATCAAAATCAGTAGTATTTGTAAGGGGTTTGTATGAGCGCTATATTGTGTATTTTTAGAGGTCAGGCAGGAAGAACTTTGTTCACCCTTCTGCTTCAAGCGACTATTTTGTGGACTTTCTCTGCCCATTTCTCGCAACTTTCGGCTGCCGAGAAAAGGAAAATTCCGGACGACCTGGAGTTACAACTCGCCGAAGCAAAAGTGAAGGCCGATTTCGCAAGGGGCTATAAAACTCGAGACCGTTCGGAACTTCTTACACTGAGCCGGCAGCTTCACCAAAAGGCTGGCCAGTTTCGAGACAACCCTGCTCTAGAGTTTGTTTATTTGCGAGAATCGATTCAATTCGCCGCCAAGGCCGGGAACGCGAAACTCGCCTTTACTTTCATAAAAGATTTTGCCCAGCGATACGATGTGGATGCCTTCAAGCTCAAGAAAGCGGCTCTCCAAACCACAGGAACCAAATTAACAAAGAGAGAAGAATTCGAGCAACTGAGCCGAATCACTCTAGAACTCCTGGTCGAGACACTTGCCCGTGAAGATTTCGAGGAGTCCAACGAACTGATTAAAAAAGCTCAAACTTATTACAAGAAGTCAAAGAGTAAAGCTCTGAAAAGCATTCTGACAAAAATCTCAAGAGACCTTAAATCGATCTCGAAGGCGCGAGAAAAATTGGACTTTACCTTGAAGCGTCTCCCCGAAGATTCCACTCGGGGTGAAGCAAATCTCTTGCGGGCAGAGTACTATTGCGGCTTTCTGGGTGACTGGGACAAGGGGCTTGATTTTTTCAGCAGGGGGCAGGATCTCAAGCTGTTAGATCTTGCCAAGAAAGACCTCGAAATGCCCAGTTCAGAATTTGATCAGTTAGCTCTTGGAAAGAGCTGGAATGAGAAAGCTCAATCCATGAGTGGACTTCCACGCTCCTGGTATACAGAGAGAGCAATCTATTGGTACATACGGGCCCTAGAAAAATTCAGGGGTATTGAAAGAACCCGCATCGTCACAGAGATCAAGCAACTCAACAATCATTTCGAAAAACCTATGGTTAACCTACTGCCAGCCAGCCCCATCGGAGTAGTGGTTGCCCTAGCGGACAAGAAAAAATTTGATTCCTGGACGGTGAAAGATGGCAAGTGGACCCCCACAAAGAGTGGAGTGATTGCAGCCTCGTCACGGGAGGACATTCACCTGGTCTCCAAACTTCCTGGAAAATGGTCTCATTTGTCTTTTGAGTTTAAGGGGGGGAACCCTGGTCTTTATTTTACTTCCAGTAGAAATGAGTCTTCGCAGTCCCAGGGCGTCAATCTGGATGAAGATGGTGATAACAACGGCGAGATTAATCGATCGATCGACAACCGCAAATGGAACACCATTCGCCTGGAACGAACTGAAACCGGGAACAATTACTACCTGAATGAAGAGTTGGTTCATACGAGCTCCAGATTCGATAATCCTGTTCATATACGATTAAAATCTCAGCGGGGTACGACTCAATTTCGTAACTTTTTTGCGATTGGAGTAAATACCGAAAACGGGTGAATGGGCCGCTTGAATACTATTATCTTAAGACTGGGACTGGATGAGCTTTTTGATCTTACAACGACGGATTTGGTTTGGATAATCTAAGTCTTAATTAGATTCTGTTGAATCTTGCTCCTTCGGAGGCAGCTTCAACCGTTCCAGCAAATCACAGAGTTGCTTTCACTCCGCAAAACGTATGCTCTTTGAGCCCACGCAGTAATGATGGAATAAAGACCTATAGGTCTTTATTCGCGGCCGAGTTGATCCCAACTCGGCTTAGTTTCTGTTTAATCAACAGGAACTAATTATTTATAGCACTAATTGAATTTGCACTCTTACGACTTGAAAAGATAACTGTTTAAGAAACCGTTAATTCCCTTCGATGGTGAAGTCGTGGTTGATGTCGCCGTCTCTCATCTCGATCTCAGTTTGATAGAGAGGTTTGCGGATGGCTTCGGTCCAGGCACCGGGTTTGGTTGGATCCGATGGGAGTTTAGGTACGATGAGAAAGTACTTACCCGGTGGAACATCCGGAACTTCGTATTCACCACTCGGGCTTACCATTCCCATTCCCACTTGCTGCGTTTCGAGTCCTTCGGTCGCTTCGGGGTTCTTGGGATCGAAGTCTTCAGGTATTCGAGTGAGCGTGACCACCTGTTGCACGGGTCCTTTAGGGATCCCCTTGATCTTCCCCGAAATCGAATGCCCGAGGCCGTAAACCACTTCAAGCTCATTAGGTCCGCTTTCCACGTTGACGTTAGCCAACTTGATCCCATATTTTCCCTGCTGAATGCCCGACAGGTCCATGATCTGCACTCGGTAGCCACCCGGCCGTAAGCGGTTCTGGGTGAATATTCCTTTCGTGTTCGACATGCCTTGCTGAATCCTCATGTGGTGATCGATCACCTGAACGAGCATGCCAGGCTTGGGTTTGTTCCCTTGTCGGATACGTACTGTCAGTCGGGCGGGTACAACCAAGACGAGATCCGTTGGCCCGTGACGTTCGTCGGTCGAGATTTTTAAAACGGTTGGATTGGAGGGGGCGTAGTCGGGGTGCGTGGCAACTAAGGTGTACTCTCCCGGTGCGAGATAATCGAGTTGGTAATCACCCGTTGGTTGAGTCACGGTACGGTTCTCAGCATTGTCGAAAAACTCTGGCATCATTTTACGATAGGCATCTTTCCAACCACCATCTTCGTGGAGGGTAGCGCGAACGGATGCGCCAGAGACTTGCACGTTGGTACTTGTGACCACTTTGCCAAAGATGGTTGCCCCTCTCGTGAGTCGAATCCTCACGCCGCGATATTCCTCCCCCGGAGCGACTATGATCGTGTTGGATGAACCCGGAGCGAAGCCTGCGACCCTGGCGTGAACTTTTACTCGGCCGGTTGGTGAAGCTAACCGAAACTTACCGTCTTTAGAAATTTTACTCTTCGCATGCTTTTTGAAACCGCCGGTCGCTAAAGCCTTCACTGATTCTGATAGATCCTCGTCTCCCACGAGCCGGGAGTAAACAGTTCCCGGAGCGCCCGTAAGATCGCCCTCGGTTACGAGCACTTCGCCCGATATCCAGCTGAAACGTTTGAGCGTGAGTTCCAATCCCCACGAGCCTTCTTGGATGTTGGTGAGAACGCCATTAGAGTGTTCGCTCTTACTTCCTTCCACCCGGAATTCCGAACCTGATAGTCCTTCAACTGAAAACTCGCCGCGTTCGTTCGACTTCGTCGTCTTCGCGGACTTAGTAAGGTAATCGTCAGTTCGTGATACCCTTATGGTGGCACCGGGTATTGGAGTACCTTGATCGTCGACCACTATTCCCGAGAGAGTTCCATCGCCATCTTTCTGTTTGACTGAAGCGATGAGCTCTACCCCTCGGATGTCGGCATCTTTGATGTTGACTGTCGTTACTCCTTGATCTTCTTCGGCCGTGATCTGGTAAGGATCTTTGTCGCCCGCGAGTAGTCGAATCTCTCCGGTTGGTAGGTTATCGAAGTGAAACCTTCCATTTTCATCAGACTTCACGGTTCTCAACAATTCGCTTCCCATCAACCAAAGCTCGAGTAGAGGTAAGGCCCTCACGTTGATTTCTGGTATCGGCATTCCTTGAATGTCGACCACTCGGCCCGACACAGACCAACCCTCGTTTAGGACGATATCGATTTCGGCTTCGGGATTCTTGGCGGTAAGCTTGATCGCATCGGAGAGCACGGGAGCCCAGCCTTTTTTGAAGCTCACCACCTGGCACTCTTCGTTGAGTGCGAGTCCTCGGAATTCAAAGGTACCTTCGTTGTTGGTGAATTGGACCGTCGATCTTTGAATCGCTTCGGTGTCACCTCCACTGGCTCGAGATACGGCATCCTTTAATAAAATCCTGCATTGGACACCACTGAGTTCTTTATTGTCGGGATCGACCACGAAGCCTCGGATGATGCCGCCACGGCTGACCGTGAGATCAGCACCCGTGACATCTGTGCCTGCTTCGAGGACGACTCGACGCGCCTTCGTCGATGGTATGGAGACCCAGTTCGTATCGCCCGTTCTCGCGATGAGTTGGTACTGCCCAGGAATGAGTCCACCGATGGTGTAGTTACCGTCGGAATCTACAACGGCGCTTGGTGCGTCCTCTTTAACAGTTGCGCGGAAGGCTGGAGTTCCTTGTTCGATTTTTCCCGCTAGAACGGTCATTCCCTTCGCTGGATCTCCAGTCTCACTTTCGGTGACGGTGCCTGAAATTGAGCCTGCTTGACGTAATTGGAAGTCGAGCTGTATCTCGACAACCTTTCTATTATTGTTTGCTACACTGTTCTCTTCGTTAGCTTTCGTGGATGAAGGTTTGGTGGAGGGCTCGGCATTCTGCTCAACCGAAACCTCACGGATGATGAGTTCGTATCCCGCTAACGAAACGGCGACGACACTCGGCCCTTCGACTGGAGGAGACGTGATCTCATACTTTCCTGAGTCGTCGGCTCCCACAATCACACTTCTACTCAATGCCTCGCGCACTTTACCTCGGGGCAGATTCTCGATCATTAGGTCCTTTCCTAAAACGGACCGATCGTGGCTGAATCGGCGGAGGTCGTCAGGGGTGAGGGGTATCCATCGGACTGCCGCTCCTTCGAGTGCAACGCCATTGATGTCCGTGACTCGCCCATGAATTCGGAGTTGACTGATTTCGGTGGACGGATCTTTCAACCAGTCTTTGGACGGGGACGATCCTTCAGTTTTTTGAAGCGTATCTTCCGTATCGACAACGGGTTTCTCTATATCATCTACGACCGAATCACTCGACTTCGCCCCAACTTTTGAAGCCACCGGATTTTGTTTGAGATCAGTAGCATTTGGCTCTGTTTCATTCTGAACGAGCCAGTAAATGGCAGCGCCGCAAATGACCAGAGCGATCATCAGGGGGACGACCAAAGAAGTCTTTCCAATCCTTCGAGATGCATCGTTAGGGTTCATGATTCCACTTCCATTGGTTCTCTGCTATTTCAGGTGGGGTTACAGATAAACGGGTCACTCACCGTTTCAGCAATTCGGTTACGTTCGATCTCTCGGTAGGGTTGCCTCATGCGATGCACAGTGACCTTGACCGCGCCTTCAGTCATGCCTAAGATTTCCGTGCTTTCACTACGAGGGGGTTCAGCTCCGGTGAGGCTTCCTTTTAGTGTTTCAAAAATTTGGAGTTTATCAGACTCTTTCATCTCATCTTTTAAAGTGTCCATAGCTCCTTGGGTTGATTGGAGAGCCCAAGAATGTTTCTTAAAGGGTTACTGGAGAATTTAGATTGTCAATCCGTTTTCTTAGTGAATGACTTCTTCTTGAAGAAAGATTAAATCATTTTCAAGAATCTCAATGGAAAAGACATCTTTAGAAGTGACTTTATGCCAACCTCAAGCGATTGAACACGCAATACTCATACTCGTAGCAAAATCAATATCGCCAGCTGATTGCAACAGTTCTCTAAGATGATGATCATGTGTCTATTGGGTTCTAATCATTGAAGACTTATCATGATCATCGTTGATGATGCCCATAAAATACAGAAATCTGATTAACAACCTGTCGATCGAAACGAGATTCTAAAAATTTTAGATTGTTGTTTGGTATGATGACGAGAACTCGTTCATGAAAGTGCTGAAGTTTGGTTTGCACTGCTCAGATCTGTATTCAACGCCATTCGCCAATGAAGGAAAACAAGAGTGAAACCAAAGATTTGCATCCAACCTTTGACCGCATTTTTCTGTGGGCTGTTGCTTGTTTGTGGGCAGGCGTCGTTCGTTAACGCAGATCCTCTATCCAGAATTGCGGATGTCGTTGTTAAGCAGACAGTATTTGATTTACCAGCCACTAAGAAGGATCCCCAAGCGACTCGCCCTAAACCAAACATTATCCTGATCATGACGGACGACATGGGGTTCTCGGATCTCGGCTGTTACGGCGGCGAGATAGAAACGCCCAACCTGGATGCGCTCGCTGCATCGGGACTTCGGTTTACGCAGTTCTATAATACCGGTCGCTGCTGTCCAACACGTGCGAGTCTCTTGACTGGCTTATACGCGCATCAGGCGGGCTTGGGTCACATGACATATACAAGAGATCGTGGGCCGGAGAATCCTGGCTACCGCGGGCGGCTTATGGAAAACTGTGTGACTTTGGCGGAAGTGTTGAAGCCGGCCGGATACAAGACCTATCAGACCGGAAAATGGCACGTGGGGGATAAGAAACAAGAGTGGTGGCCCCTAGGACGCGGGTTTGACCATTGCTATAGCTGTCCGGAAGGTGGCGGCTTCTTTTTTCGCCCGTCTGACTTCAAGCAAAAGCGGCGTATCATTCGCGATAATAAGGTATTGTATGATCAGCAGAAAGATCCGCCCGAAGGCTGGTATTCGACGGATGCATGGACCGATGAAGGGCTGAAGATGATCGAGGAGGCCGTGAAGGATGATAAGCCGTTCTTCTGGTATCTGGCACACAATGCCCCTCACTTTCCTCTGCAGGCAAAACCAAAGGATATCGCCAAGTATCGTGGCAAATACAAAGCCGGCTGGGATGCCATTCGCGAGCAGCGCTACCAGCGATTACTAAAGCTTGGCTTGATCGACAAAAGCTGGCCCTTGTCGCCGCGACATGATGGAATCCCTGCCTGGGACAAGTTGACCGACAAGCAAAAAGACAAGCAAGATCTGCGCATGGCGACCTATGCTGCAATGATCGATTGTGTTGATCAAAACATGGGCAAGATCATCACGAAGCTCAAGGAATTGGGCGTGTATGACAATACCTTGATCCTCTTTCTGCATGACAATGGTGGCTGCGCTGAGGGGGGCAAGTTGGGTAGCAACAAAGGGAAAGGCGTTTGCGGCACAGCTGAGTCGTTTGCTTACTACGGTAGGAGCTGGGCGAATGTTTCCAATACACCGTTCCGCAAATACAAGAAATTGATTCACGAAGGCGGCATTGCCACGCCGTTAATCGTTCATTGGCCAGATGGTATTGCCCCTGAATTGCACGGGTCTCTGGTAAAGACTCCCAGCCATGTGATCGACATTATGCCGACCTTGGTGGAGCTTGCGGCGGCGACTTATCCTAGGACTTTCAAGGGCAATAAGATCCTTCCTGTCGAAGGCGTCAGCTTTGTCCCCGTATTTAGCGGTAAGACATTTGAGCGCGAAGAGCCGTTGTTTTTTGAGCACGAAGGCAATCGTGGTGTGAGGCTGGGCGAATGGAAGCTTGTTTCGATTAAGGGCAAGCCCTGGGAGCTTTACAATATCGAGAAGGACCGAACGGAGTTGAATAATCTTGCGGATCAAATGTCTGAAAAAGTCAAAAAACTCTCAGCTCTGTATGCGCAGTGGAGCAAACGTTGTTTCGTAAAGAAATAGATGTAGATCTATACTTGCAACCTTTGCCATGAGAGGGTTCGCATGCTTCACCTTGATGGATTCAAGCACTGGACAGGACACATGAAATTCAAGATTTGGTATGCCGTCGCAATTAGTTTGTGTGCGGTTTCTATAGGTGCTGGCCTGGCTAAGGCCGAGCAACGCCCCAACATCATTTATATCAACGCCGACGATCTGGGAGTGATGGATGTGGGATTCAACAATCCGAAATACAACACCCCGAATATCGATCAACTGCGAACGAATGGCATGCTCTTTACTCATGCCTACGCGCCGGCAGCCAATTGCGCTCCCAGCCGTGCTTGTGTGATGAGTGGACAGTACAGTCCCCGCCACGGAGTTTACACGGTCAGTAACTCCGATCGAGGTCAAGCAAAACACCGCAAACTCATTCCGATCAAGAACACTAAACACCTCGACTTGAAGATCCTGACCATCGCCGGCGCTCTCCAACAGGAAGGCTACAAAACGATCCACCTCGGAAAGTGGCACTTGGGCGAGGATCCAACCCAACAAGGATTCGATAAGAACGTCGGGGGCAGCACATCGGGAGGTCCACCTCGGGGCTACTATTTACCGGTGAAGAAAGGACCCATGAAGGTCTACAACGATCAGTATCCGAAGAAAACCCACCTTGCGGATGTTCTGGCGGATCAGGCCGTGAAATTCATCAAGGCAAACAAGGATGGTGAGGAACCGCTTTTCATTCACATGGCCTACTTTCTCATCCACACGCCGTTTATCCCAGTGACTGGGATGGTTGAAAAATACAAGGAGCGCGGCAAGAAGAAGGCGATCTATGCTTCCATGATTGAGAAGATGGACGAAAGCATCGGCACTATTCTAAGAGGACTTGATGCCGCAGGACTGCGTGACAGAACGCTAGTGCTTTTTACTTCCGACAATGGAGCGCATTCCGAT
>JANQLS010000187.1 GCA_028280485.1 Planctomycetota bacterium | reverse complement strand
CGAGGGGAGCTTCCCTCGCTAGCGCTTCGGGCTAGTTAGGCTGGACGAAATCACAGCCGTTGAAGCGACGTTTGATAATAAATACCCTATTTGCCATTTAGGCAACGAGCATCCATAGCCCAACTTGTAAAAGTGTAGCCAAACTCGCCAGAGTTTGGACCTTTTTGTAATTGGCCAAATTTTTACAAATTCGGCTACGTCATACGTCATAAAAAAAGCCCTCGTCGCCTGAAAGGCAAAGAGGGCTTTTTTTTTATAACGAGGTCAACCTATCGGATTAACAAGACGGATAGAGACACTCAGGAAGTTCATCCTCAGTGGGATCACTTCCGCAAACCGGTCCGGGATCAGCGGGGAAACCGCTTCCTAAGAACTGGTAGGAGAGGTTTCCGATCGGATCGGTGATCTCAATCTTTCCGTTGTCATCGAAATCCATCGCATCCTGACAAGCACCGTCTCCAATTCCCAAGAACTGGAATTGTAAGTTTGAAATAGGATCGGTGACATCGACTCCTCCATCCCCATTCACATCTCCACGACGGAATTGAGTTCCAGGACCTGGATTATTGGGTTCTTTGGGAGTGATAGGAATATCATTGTGATTGAGAACGTTGAAGTTAGCGCTGGGATCACCGTCAGGGAATCGGGCTAAACCTAATTCAACCATGGTTCCCACATCACCACTCAGGGATTCACGTACGCCTTCATTTCGTGCGAGGGGCAGAGGATCGACAACTGCCGGAAGATCTCGAGACTCAAAATAACGCCCCGAAGTTCCCCAGCGCACTCCACTGATCAATTGGTAATCATTATCACCGATTTTCTTGAAGAGGAAAATTTCGTCTCGACTCGCATCGAGAGTGAAATCGGTGTGATATTCTTTTTGAGCAAAGTTGTTGGGATTGGGCTTATCGTCGGCGTCAACTGGATCCTTGCCATCTCCATCCACCCAGACGATGAGGTGTTCTTTAGGTCCGATCAATGATCCGGAACCAAAAGCCCAACCACGACTGGGACGAAAAGCCCCCCGGGCTAAGACCAAGTCTGCGATATTTACATTCAGGGCTTGGGAATTATAGAGCTCGATAAAATCATCGTAGAGACAATTGTCGTCGACATTACAGTCGGCAACTTCTTCTGTGGGATCTTTCAAAATCGAACGATTATTGGGAACGACTTCATTGATGACGATTGGAATGTCTGAGACTTCGGTCACTGTATATTGGAAGGCTTGTCCGCAATCATCGCCTAAATTACAGCCGGACTCAGGATCAATCTCTGAAAGGAGATCGTTACCATTACAGGGACCGATGCCGATGTCACAGATTGGAACACCAGGATTGGTGTCGACTAAATCATCTTGATCCGTGACTTCAAAATAGAATTCGATCGTCTCCCCTAATTGGTTCACCGAACCCGGAATGGCACCTTCCCAAATCGACCATTTTTCAATGGGATTGTTAGCATCTTCCAAGAGGTCGATGAATTGACAATCGGCAGTTTGAAAATTCGTGCTCGTGCCATCGGTGCGGTAACGAATTCTTACCGAAGTGATATTTTGTTCATCGGGTAATTTCTCATCGGTGATCCGAACTCGAAACATCACCTCTTCGCCCGGTCGAGGAGAGTTCGTGCTGTAGTCGATCATCTCGATATTGGGCGCGATAGGATCACCAGGATTATTCGGAGAACCTAAACAAGTTGAGATTCCGGTGATGGCTTCAGGATCAGCAGCAGTACATTTTCCCATCGAAGGGCCTTGATCCGTAGGAAAAGGAGGCGGGCCAGGAGGGAGCTGGTTGAAGACAAAGGCGTCGAGGTTATCGACATCCTCGGGGTATCGCGAGTAGGAGACATCTCGGTTAAGAGGAGGGTATTGAACTTGATGGATGATTTCAGGATCAGCCCCAACTTCGGGAACTCGCTCCAAAGTTAAGAGTTCACCATCATTGTCGAGCCTGAAGTTTGCGTGAACTTCGAATTCATCCTTGTTAACGCGATCTTCAATACATTCAGCCGTTCTTCGATTGTTTCCATTGGTTCCGATGTAGGGATCTTCATCACAAAAGATAATCAACCGTTGACCCGCTAATAAATTTTTCACCCCTCCGGTTCCTTGATTGAAACCGAGAGCTTCACCCCCAACGAGATCTAAGTAGCGAACCTTGCCGTTTTCGTCGAGCGAACCATCTGTAATTCGGATCACTCCGATACTGGAATCCGCGGTCGGGCCGAGAGTGAGTGCCTTCGAGCTTCCGTTGTAGATCTCGATCATATCGACACTTTTACACCGCCAGTTGAAGGGCTCAATGTCATCGTTATCAGCAACGATTTCATTGATACGGAGCATCATATAATCTTCGATCGTGGCATCTTGAGCGAAGGACCACGAAGTGAAGCTCAGAGAACACGCGACGAACAGTCCGAGGAAAAGGAGGCAATCCTTCCCCTTCTTAACACAACCCTCCCACCCCATTGCTTGCGTTAGTGTTTGAACGTTCAATCCAGACTCCTATAAATAGTCTCACATAACAATCGGCTCAGCTGGTAACTGAGTTCCCAGACCCATCCAGGACCTCTAGCAAGCTTACGATTGAATTAGGTTTATTCTATTTTTATTTTTTAATGTGATCACACAGAACTGGGAATCACTCTTCACCTTCACAGCTCGCATCGTAGACGCATTCCTCGTCCACTAATGTATCGACTGTAGGATCTGCGCCGCATTCAGTCGGGCCGGGTGCCGGAGGAGCAGCGGTCCCTAAGAATTGGTAAGACAACGCAAAGATGGGATCCGTGACATCGATTCCTCCGTTGTCATCCACATCTAAGGCATCCATACATTTGGGGCTAAATCCTTCAGCCCCGAGGAACTGGAAGGATAAATTCGCAACTGCGTCAGCGATGTCGAGTACCGTGTCTTGATTGGCATCACCGCGTCGGAACAAGAACTCAGGAAGGATATCTCCCCCATTGCTTTCTCCTGGGGTGACATCATCTTTATCGGTGAGAATCCAAGGGCTTGTAGGCTGTGCATTCGGAACACGAGCCAAAGATTGATCTTGGCCAACACGACCATAGATGCCTAAAGATTCGGGACGTTCCAACAAGGGAACAACCGCTTCAGCTACGGGATCAACAATCGGTCCGCTAACGGTATAGTAGCGACCTGAAGTTCCCCATCTCGCCGCATCGATGAGTTGGAATCGAGTTCCAGCTTCTGAGGAAACGGGTTTAAAAAGGAAGATTTCATCCCGAGATGCATCCAACTGGAAAGTGGTGTGATGAGCACCTAAGAGAGGGTTGTTCGGATTCGGAGGATCATTTTCGTCTCCCGGATCCGGTTCTTTGTCATCGTTGTCGGTCCAAATGATCAGGTGTTCACCACCTTCGATCTTAGAACCTTCGCGGAAGACCCAACCTCGTTCAGGTCGGAAGGGCCCGCGAGCTAAAACCAAACCCGTTAGGTCGATTTCTTCCTTAGTCGTATTGACGAGTTCGATGAAGTCGTCGTAACGGCAGTTCAAGTTGGGGAACGAACAGCTCCGTCCGATCTCAGAAGGATCTTCGATAATCGAATGATTGTTAGGAACAACTTCATTGATGACCAAACCGAGACTGGTATCTCTTCCAACTACGTACTGAAGTCGAGTATTACATTCTTGCCCATCGGAACAACCCGGTCCCGGTCCATCGGGATCATTTCGATCACAAGGTCCCGTTCCGTAATCACAAATACGACCAGGAGTGGTGTCGACTAAGTCATCGGCATCCGTTGCCGTAAAGTGGAATTCAACGAGTGAGCCAGCGGCTTGAGCGGGTATGTCCCCTTCCCAAATCGACCATTTCTCTAAGTCATTCCCTTCGTCGGTGTACATGCCGAGGAAACTCATCGTGACACTCATCTCTTCTCCACCGTCGACACGGTAGCGAATACCCACTTCCTTAAAGTTATCTTCGGAGGGATCTTTTTCATCTCGCAGACGAATTCGAAATTGAGCAGCTTCGTCAGGACCTGGAGCATTACTTTGGTAATCGATCAACTCGATATCCGGGCGAATTGCGGTGGCTCCTTCATTGGCAGATCCCACACAAGCGGATTGAGTATCGACATCGGGAATCTGGCAAGTTCCGAAAGTGGGTGCCGTGGTAAACACAAAGGTATCGAGGTTGTCGACATCTTCAGGAAAACGGGCAAAAGCTACGTCTTCAGGTAACGAAGGATACTGAACTTCATGAATCTTGACAGGATTGTCTAAATCACTCCGAAGTTGAATCTCGATCCAAAGAGTTTCACCGTTTGAATCTAATCGGAAACCAGCGTGGAGCTCATTGAAATCCATTTCATTACGTTCGAGATGACAGGCTTCGTCTCGATCGTCAGGATTCGTACTTTCGTCACAGAAGATAATCAATCGCTCGCCAGCAGGAAGGATACGAGCATTCTGAGAGCGAAAAGTAAAATAGCGGAAGGGAGAATTAGGCTGCGCGTCGTTGACTAACGAACCATCCGACATCCTCACTGTACCCAGAGGTCCATCGAGATTGAGATCTTTGTCGCTTCCGTTATAGATTTCAACCATATCGACGTTTCGGCAACGCCAATTCTGTGGCTCAACGAGATCGTTATCAGCGATGATCTCATTGATACGGAGCTTCTTGTAATCTTCGATCGTAGCTTCTTGTCCTGAGAGTTCACTCAAGAACCCGAAGCAGGCCATCATTCCCACTACGACGAGGGGCAACCAACTCAATTGAGATTTCGAATGCGTTTGATTCGAATATAAGGAATTTCTAAATACCAAGTTTCGAACTCCTGGATCACTAAATCCTGAAGGCCTCTACCAAGAGAAATCCACTTAGACTCAAGCAGCCAAAATGGAAGTCCGTATGAACTTAAAAAGTTCAATCGGTTCTTCCACCTCTAAATTCCTCTCGGCTCGATGCGAGGATAGATCAATAATGCAAAACCCAAAGTTATCGGAACGCAGTTAGGATTTTCGGTCAGTCGTTCGCTAACCGATTCAAGATAAGAACTCATCGAGGATTACGAGTTAGAAGACGAGCTTCATGTGATCTTCCGACGATGAGTCTCTCTGAAAACGCCCAAAGGGTTGGACGTTAAATCTATAGTTTAGAAGAGCTAAATAGTGCCCTTCTCTGCGTAAAACCGTAGAGGGCGATTATAAGCTTTAGGAGAGTCCTTGTAATTTAAAAATCGATTTAATATTTCCCCAACCCCCTGAATAAAAAGCACTTATCTAGGCTCCACAAAAAAAGCGCCCAGCCGGAATATGACCGACTGGGCGCCAGAAAGCGTTCTAAATAAAGGATTTGTAAAGATCAGATCCCAAAGGGATCAAGTCTCCAGCTTCTTATTGATGATGGATTTCAGCTCATCGAGAAGGGCTTTCTCATCCTCAGAACCCGATTTTGTGGATTTTGAGGACTGGGGTGGAGACGGCTCGGGTTCGTCAAAACTGTCCAGCCCGGAGATCATTTCTGTCTGAGAGAAATCAAATCCAGGACTGGGCTGAGAAGCTCCCCCATCGAGTTGATCGGTCAATGAAGTCGACCCCTCGATCACCTCGGGGGCTCCTTCATCCTGGTAGGCCCCGATGACCTTGCGAGGATTGCCTGCTGGGTCAGCATCTTCCGAATCTCCTTGTCCCACCATGATGGTCTCTAAAGCGTCCATCGGAACTTCTTCCTCTGCGGGAGAGTTCGACCTATAGATGGGTGAAAAATCTTCGGGAGCAGGTTGGTTATTAGGAGTCTTTCCAGCTATAGGAATTTGGATTGTTTGAGTCGGCTCAAACTCATCTTCTTCTTCCATGACCACTTGCTGGCTGGGCTGAGGTGGAACTTCGAAATGGTGAACTTCTACCGGCTCCGGCTCTTTTCGAGTTTTACCTTGGTTACCGTAATATTTGCGATACTGGTCTAATTCTCGCTTCAGTCTTCTTCGACTGATGAAGCGATACCCGACGAATAGGCAAGTCAAGAAAATCAACCCTGCTAATGAAGCTAAAACGATATCTAAATCGTCCCAAACGATTCTTCCCTGAAGAACTCGATCGTAACGTACCTTCAAGATTTCACCGGTCCGTTTGACGACACCAACCATATCTAAAGGCTTAGCTTTTTCCACCTTGACGACGGTAACAACCTTTGTCTTTTCTTCAGCAGTTTCGGAGCCATCTTTTGATTTAGGTGGTTGAGCAACCTTGACGGGTGCAGCACGCCGACTTCCTTGCCCCTGAGACTTTCGAATAAAATCAGCTCGAAGATCATCTAACTCTGTACTGAGCCGATCGATCTCTCCATCTAACTTAGTCGTCTCTTGAATTAAATCGATCTTCTCTTGAACGAGATTTTCATTTTTTTGTTTAAGTTGAGTGACCTCATCGATCGTTCTTTGAGCTACTGAACGAAGCTTACGGTAACTCTCTTCAGCACCTTCTTTTTCCTCGCGTAAGCTCGAGAGTTCTTCTTCGAGTTCATTGTAACCCTCACCGGATTCAACGATTTTCTCTTCGAGAAGCTTGAGGTTTTCACGCTCATTATCAAGGTCTTCTCTCAACTTTGAATTTTGGTTTTCAAGTTGTGAGTAGCGAGATTCCAGCTGTTTACCCTCAGAAAGCGAAGTTTCTAACGAAGCTCGTATGAGGTCATTTTGAAAGCTCAGTTCTTTAGCTAGTTCAGCGGGACTGATCTTAGGGAAAGTTTGTTTCCCTTGGCAGCTCACTAAAATTAAAAGAAGACTGCTAGCCACTAAAGCATATAAGAACCGTTGTAAATCCTTAAAGGTGAACCATCGAGTCAAGGTCTTTAAGGGCATGGAATGCTCCCTTCAATGTAGTCTCAGCGAAGTATTATCAGCTTGTTTGTAGGTTTAAAATCCACTGAAGTATACAACTTGCACTCAGAGCGACCAGCGGAGCAGGAATACCGGAACAACGAGGATTCATTTATAAAAATAGATTCCTTCGATTGAGAATGATCCGAAGAGAAGTCTCTTTAATTGTGTAAAAAAATTAGCCCCAAACATATGACAGCAATTCTCGTAACCTTTTGAGATGCTTTAATCTAAGGCTTTAAAGAGTGGAAGGATTGATAATTGAGATAACGACTCTCAGTCTTTATGAAGAACGGTTCCGCTTTTCAGAATTCAAATTCAGAGCTCAGATTTTATACAAAAAATAAATGTGCCCGATAATAGAAAAACGTCCTCACGAAGATGGGGAAATCTCTTCAACCATTTCGCGAATTAAATAAGGAAGTTCAGTTCTTACCGAATCGGGAATGGCTCTCAATGATTGATGGGGCTGTGGGATCCCTAAAAATAAAACTCGAGTACTATCGTGCAAGGTAAAGGAATGGATCCAATGAGATTCAAGGAACTCAGCCTCAATTTGAGGTTCTTCATCTTCTTTTAAGCTGAAGAAGTCTTGGGAAATTTGAGAGAGGCTTTTTAAAAGGTTGGCATCAACGCTCGCCGAATTCCCAAATCCGGAGAAATGAGATTCATCGACAAGCGAACTCACGAGTTCAAGATGGCTGGTATTGTCTTCTTCTGAAGGTCTTCTCAAAACCAGAGCAATCTGCTCGAGGTGTTCAAACTCCATCAAACACTCGGCGAACATTTTCAAACGGGATTGAAGTGAGGAAAGCTCTCTCAAATTCTTCCGAACCAAAAAGAAAACCTTGTACCAAAGGATAAAGGTCTCATTTTCCGAGGGTGAATCAGGTTGAGGAAGAGATTCAAGCTGGACTGCTTCATTCGAATCGGTAAGAAGCATGTGAATCTCAGAATCGCTCTCAGACAGATCAGAAACATCCGGATTGACCGGTGTTGAATTCTCAGACTGAGCTTGTCTTTCCTTAAGAAGTTCACTGAGAAAGGCTTTGAGCCCTTCCTCCTTCAGTGGTAAGTCCAACGAGGCTCGGGCGGTAGTTAATCTCGCTCGTTCGATTTGGTCGGAATCTTGTTCGCAGAGAAAGATCACTTCCACCGGGAAATCGAGTTCATGGATACGATCAAACAAAAGCTTTCCACCGGCGGCCCAAAGACTGAAATCAGTAAAGACCCAATTGAAGTCTCGCGCCCGCAAATAGTCCAAGCCCGTATAGGGATTACGAGCCATGGATATTTCGATCTTCAACTGACTCAAAACATCCGTGAGGGATTTCAATGTAGCATCGTTTTGACTGACGATTAATGCCCGTCGAAACAGAGTCGAATCCGAATCCAATTCTGAACCCTCAGATGAAACTTCTGAAAGCAATGCATTCAATTCTTCTTCGGTTGGAAACTGAGGTTCGAAGGACTCCTTTTCACTCAAGGGGAATCTTCCCCTTCCTGAGTCACCTCCCGTTCTTCTGAATCTGGTTCATCTTCAGGAAGTTGTAAATGACTTTTTAGTTTCGATTTTAAACTGGAGCGAATGGTATCCCAATTACCCGACAACATCTCAACCAGTGACTCCTCTACGGTTTTTGCAATCACCTTCTTGAGGTGAGTCCGGTTTTGAATGAGCAGGGAGGTCGCCTTGTGGAGGGAGTAGTCGACCAACAATTCGAGTAGCTCGTCTTCAATCGCGAGGCGTCCTCCTTCCGTGAGGCTCGACTCTTTTAAATCAGGAAGACTTTCGATGAGATCACGTCTTCTTTTACCCGTAGGTTTCTTGGCTTTAAATCGCTCGACGTTGATTCTCTCCGTATCCGAATCATCTCCCCCTAATCTCTTGACGAGAGTTTTTACTTTTTCGGGATTTTTAAGATCCCCAAGGTCAGGCTTAGATTCCAATTGATCTGATTCACAAAAAACCAGAACGGTGCTCCCCACTTCTACGATGTCTTCGAAGGTTAACTTGGCCCGTGAAATTCGTTTTCCATTTAAATATGTTCCGTGTGAACTTTTTAGATCGATTAAACGGAACGAATCTTGAGTCCTCGGAAGGATAGCGCAATGCTTACGACTTAAAATCGCATCGCGAATAGGAATATCAGACTTACGTGAGCGACCTAATATCACGGGAGAATCGGGTAAATCAATCCCGCGAATCTTCTCATCGTAAATGATTAATTTTGGCATGGGGGTAGCTCGGTACTCGACTTAAAAAATGACTCAAAATCTAAAGCGAAAATTCTTCAGGAGGCAAAAGCTGCTTCACTTCTTGAGTTCCACTTTACTCATGAACTCCCACAATTGCAAAATCTACCCCCTAAAAACCGTCGCTTTAGTAGTCGTCTCGCTCTGCGAGGCGGCTCCTAACGACGATGATCCACTTTAACTCTTCCTGAAGCGCTCAATCGAGTGATCTCGAACAAATTTTAAAAGGCTCATTTGCTTAAGATTTATTAGTTAACTCCCTTCAAAGCGATTCGCAACTCGACAACTTTTTAATCAAGCTTTAGTTTTAATACCACGAGTCGTTTTTAAATGTCCCACTTTAGGGAGTGCGCGAGCGAAGTGAGCCTGTACGATGGAGCGGCCGATAGCCGCGCCCATCATTACGGTGCCACGCGGAGCAGTTGTGAATTATTAGATTACTATGGAATCAAAATTCATAACAAAGATTTAAGCACCAATATTAATAAGCCCGGAACGTCATCGACGGAACAAGGCTAAAGTATTTCGTGGATGGGAATTAAATGCCCGAGTTATTCCTTAGGATCTACCGTTGGGGATTCATCGCGATGACGGTTCCCGTCGCTTACGCTCCGGGCTTACTAATGTATTACTAAAAAAATTCACCGCCGCGAAGCAAAACGACAAAGCTACGGCTTAAAGGCCATGAAAGAACTTTAAAACAGTATAAATACTACAACCCAAATTCATATTGAGCGCTAATAATTGCAATTTATTATTACCTTCGATTTAAATTGTTCAGTTTGACAACTCTTCTAATTCTTTTATGTCTAAATCTAACACGTCCATTTTTTTTAAGTTTAAAACTTCAACTAAAACTGTTTTTTCAAATCCATCGGCCCTTTGAATTTCACCTTCAAGTGGAAGTTTTATTTTCTGAATCTCACCCAACAAACTTCCCCTCTCGCAGAGATTATTAAAATGAATATCCAAAATTGCGATGGCGGATATAATTCTATCCTCTCCTTGAGAAGATAATAAATTTCCTACCAATTTATCTAATCTATCTGAAATAGACTTCAGATGTAAAATGTAGGCTTTAAAGTCTTTAACATGAATGCTTGAATCTAAATTATGAGCTGGCTCAAAGTTGCCCGACAGCTGGTGCTTTATCTTCTTAAAATTAAAGTGAAATGACAGATCGGGATAAAGTAAATAGCACAGAATAAAGATGAGGAAGGTGCTAATGATTATTAACAGCTTTCCAAAAAGTGTTCTGTGTATCTTCATGGTTGAATTCAGGTGTTTATTTTAATAGCAGGAACAGAGTGATGAGTTGCTCAATTCAACAGATTTCTTAGAACATTCATATGATGGAGCTGATATCGTTTCTTGGATTACCTAGATTGAGCCTTGCAGATTTTACATTCGAAAACAACCGCATCAAAATCTAAATCAAAACCTTCACCTTGCCCGGGTAAGGTGAAGGCTTAAATTTGAATTCTTAAAATCTACGCCAAAACATCCTTAACAACATGCCCATGAACATCGGTCAATCGGAAATAACGCCCTTGATACTTGTAAGTAAGCCGTTCGTGATCAATCCCTAAGAGATGAAGGATCGTCGCGTGTAAATCGTGAATGTGCACTCCATCAGTAGCCACGTTGTAACTGAAGTCATCGGTTGTACCGTGAGTGTATCCTTTACGCACTCCACCGCCAGCCATCCACATGGTGAAACAACGCGGATGGTGATCGCGACCGTAAATATTACCGTTGATCTTTCCTTGGCAATAACTCGTACGACCAAACTCGCCCCCCCAAATAACGAGAGTGTCGTCGAGCATCCCGCGTTGTTTTAAATCTTGAATCAGGGCAGCAGTCGGTTGATCGGTAATCTTACACTGACGGCGAATACCGTTGGGGAGGTAGCCATGATGGTCCCAACTCGGCTGGTAGAGCTGAATGAATCGAACTCCTCGCTCGGCGAGTCTTCTCGCTCGCAAACAATTTGCGGCATAAGTTCCTGGAGTACGAACATCTTTACCGTACATTTCGAGAGTCTCCTCCGTCTCGTCAGAGATATTTGTCACATCCGGAATGGAAGACTGCATGTTAAATGCCATCTCATACTGAGCGATTCGAGTTTCGAGCAAAGGATCCTGAGTCTTCTCAAGTTGAATTTGATGGAGATCTTTCAATCGGTCCAAAGCCTTCCGCCGACCGTTTCGACTGATTCCTTGAGGATTATTGAGGTAGAGTACGGCATCTTGAGTCGGACGTAATCGAACCCCATCGTACTTCCCCGGTAAAAATCCACTCCCCCACAAACGAGAAACTAATGGCTGTCCTCCTCGTCGAGTGGAAACCATGACGACGAAGCCAGGTAAGTTTTGCGATTCACTACCTAAACCGTACCAAAGCCAAGATCCCATACTCGGCCGACCAGGAAACTGAGAACCGGTCTGCATAAAAGTGACCCCAGGCCCATGATTGATCGCCTCTGTATACATCGAGCGAATAATACAAAGCTCATCTGCAACCTTGGCAGTATGGGGAAGAATCTCACTCAACCAGTTCCCACTTTTTCCGTGGCGTTGAAATTTAAAGGGTGAGCCGACTACAGGTAAGCTTGCTTGATGAGCGCTCATTCCCGTTAAACGTTGCCCTCTTCTGATGGAATCTGGTAATTCTGATCCTTGCCGTTTATTCAACTCCGGCTTGTGATCGAAGAGTTCAATCTGAGAAGGAGCCCCTGACTGAAAAAGAAAGATGACTCTCTTCGCCTTGGGAGCCAAGGGGGTTAATCCTGCGGGAGATGACCCACTCCCAGCAATAGCAGGCTCATTGGCGTAGGAACCTTTTTCAGCATTTAAAAGTTCAGCTAGGGCGATGGCCCCCATTCCGTGGCCAAATTGTTGGAGCCAGTGCCGTCGACTGAACGAAGTTGGGGAATTTGAATTTTCGTTGGGGATCATTGGTGCCTCAAACTTTCATCAAAATTCATGAGAGTATTGATGAGTACAGTTAACGCAGAAACAAATTCTCTGTCTTTCGGGATGGAGACTTCGCCCTTATTCTCACCCCATAATTGATTCATCAATTGAGGTTGAGATCGGAATTCATGACCTTGCTCCTCGAGCAATTGCTTTAACACCCTAAACTCACTCGGAGTGGGCTTCCGACTGGTAAATCGTTGGAACACATTTTTTAGAATCGTGGATTCATCTCGTCCCTTTTGAGAATGAAGTCGAATGGCAAAATGCTTAGCGGCCTCCATCATCTGAGTTCCATTGAGGAGCAACAATGCCTGTAACGGTGAATTCGTCACTTCCCGATTCAATCGACACACCTCTCGCTTATTGGCGTTCAAGGTCATCATGAATGGAGATGGAGAAGTTCGCTTCCAAAAGGTATATAAACTTCTCCGGTAAAGCCGATCCCCTTTATCGACAGTTAATGGGGTGTAAGCGTGGGCGAGGTCATAGGGCTTTACCGGTGGACCTCCGACTTTCCGAACCAACAGATCGCAACTAGCGAGAATATTATCTCGAATCATTTCAGCCGTGAGTCGCTGACTAGGGCCACGGGCGAGCCAAATGTTGTGTGGATCTTTTTGACGGATTTCGGGAGAGACGACTCCACTTTGTCGGTAAGTTGACGATAAAACCATCATCTTCAACAGGCGTCGAACATCCCAACCGTTGTCAATGAAGTCTCGGGCCAACCAATCTAATAAATGAGGATGACTGGGAAGCTCCCCTTGGTTTCCAAAATCTTCAGGAGTGGAGACCAAACCTCGACCAAAAATTAACTGCCAGTATCGATTCACGGTCACTCTTGCCGTGAGAGGATGCTCAGAAGAAGTGAGCCACTTGGCCAAACCTAATCGATTTCGAGGAGCATCTTTTGGAAAGCCCGGAAGAAACGCAGGGGTATTGGCAAAAACTTGCTTCCCTCTTTGGTTGTAAGCTCCTCGGGTAAGAATATATGCGGGGCGAGGCTTCGACTGTTCCCTCATGATGGTGATCCCGGGGATAGCATCCTTAACCGTATTGAGATCCTTCCTCACCTCTGAGAGCTTCTTTAAATTCTTGAGGGAACTCGAATGAAAGTTCGTGACAAAATACTGAAAGAGTTGAGCTCTTTCTGTGGAAGTTAAACTTGAGGGAGACTTCCGTCGAAGTGCATCGAGCTTGCGGCCATCGAAAAGGTGCTCCACTTCAATCTCAGTTAAACTGCGTTCAAAAACCTTAAACTCATCGACCTTCCCGCCCTTAAAGCCTCGGTCACGGTAACGTGATCCAATCGCAAGATCAGGGTATCCATACCTCCATTGGGTGATGGTTCTCGTTAAACTGTCTTGTTGAATTACGGTTTTAGCCGGCTGCCCATCAAGGTAAAGTTTAAGTCCTTTGGCTTGAGAGGAACCATCATAAGTAAAGACAACGTGATACCAACGCCCCGGAACCAGGGGAGTAGTGGTTTCGACACAGAGAGCATTCCCCGGCCAAAAGTGAACCATCTTAGCGCTGAGCAGCGCCCCTTCCTTGGTCAATTCATAGCCGATGGATCCTGCATCGTCCCAACCCCGCGAACGGCGAAAGATGACGGCTCGTTGGTCAACTTCTGAGGTGTTGATCCAAAGAGAGATCGAAAAAGATTGATGTCGACCATAGTGTCCAATCTTTGGCAGGACTACGGAGTCATCTCCCGTCAATCGAATCGCATGACCCGAGATTCCCGGTACGAGAAGGTTTTCCTTAGAGGTAATCGCCCGCGAAGAGTTCTCAACGTGGTTCTCTAAAGTTTGCATTTTCTTTGGCGGAACATTTTTCCCTTCTTCGTTTTTACTTTCTTCTTTGGTGATCGAAGCGAAAGACTCGAAAGATAAGTCAGCTACTTTCCCGGGAAGATAAAATGATTCGAACTCATCTTGGTTGAGCTCTTGCTTGCGCCAATCTCTCAACCAGTTTTCAAATTTCTCTTTGGCCTCAGAATGAGTTTTATTTAGAGCTTCCTCAATTTTTAAAATTCGCGCTTCTGCCTGTCGAAGTTGACTTTCCTGCTCTTTGGAAGGAAAGGGCATCGCAGGAGTAGGAACGGCATCCGTGAAGTACGAAATCAGCCCTCGCTCATCGATATTGGCAAAAAAGGAGGTGAGCTGATAGTAATCCTTCATCGTGATAGGATCGTACTTGTGATCGTGACAACGGGAACATTCAAGCGTCAAGCCCATAAAGGCTGAAGCCATTGTATGAGTTCGATCCGCCACATTCTCGATACGGAACTCCTCCAGAGCCACCCCACCTTCTTTTTTGTGGGAGTGCAATCGATTGAAGGTCGTTGCCAGTTTTTGCTCACGCGTTGCCTTTGGAAATAAATCACCGGCTAACTGCCAAGTGATGAATTGGTCAAAAGGCATATTCTCTTTGAACGCTTTGATCACCCAATCTCTCCAGGGCCAAACAAACCGCTCATCATCGCGTTGATAGCCGAGAGTGTCAGAATAGCGAGCCACGTCGAGCCATTCGCTGGTCAAACGTTCACTGGAGGCATCTGTTTTTAATAATCGATCAACAACTTTTTCAAACGCGTCTTTGGAGCTGTCTTTTAGGAAAACTTCAAGCTCAGAGATCGTAGGAGGGAGCCCCGTCAGATCAAAGGTCACTCGCCGAAGCCATTTTTCTTTAGAGGCTTCTCGATTAGGTTTTAAGTTTAAACTTTTAATTTTTCGAAGAACGAACTGATCGATAAGCCCTCTTCCCCAATCGCTGTTCAAATCGGGAGGGGTGATTTTTTTAGGGATCGATTGAAAGGCCCAATGACCTTCATAGCTCGCGCCCTCTAAGATCCATCGATCTAAAATTCGTTTCTCCTTCTCTGAAAGACCTCTCAGAGAACCGGGAGGAGGCATTTGCTCGTTTTTGTCTCGACTGTGAATCCTTTTATGGAGCTCACTTTTATCGAGGTTTCCAGGGACGACTCCAAAATAACCACCTAAGTCTTGGGTAATGTGCTTGAACGAATCTAACCTAAAGTCCGAATCACTGTTGGAAGCATCGGGGCCATGGCACTTAAAGCAGCGGTCAGAAAGAATAGGGCGTACATCACGATTGAAGGAAAGAGGTTCCTCCGAATTCAGGGAAGAGAAACCCAAAACCAGGACCATTAGAAGAGCTTTATTTGTATGATTTAACATATTTAATAAACGGCTTTTAATTTCATCCGGCTGAAAGGAGCGGCTGGATCTTTTTAATACCAGTATTAATATAGTTAAATCATACCAGAACTTCTTAAACTTACTTGTACGGTCAAAGACTGGAGATTGTACGATTTGACGCCCAAATCAACTCAACCCCTCATCGGCAGAGCCTACAGCGAGGCCTTCTTTCAACAGCATCCTGGCGCTCAAACTGTAATTGAGCTCTTCGAATACTTGCCCGCAGTCTTTTTTTACGCCAAGGATGCCCAGCATCGTTATATTGGGATCAATCATAGGACCTTACGCGATATCTTTGGCCTCGAAGAGGAAGAGCTCCTCTACGGCCGTACAGATTTAGATTTTCAGCCCCCTGCTCTCGCCGAAGCCTACCATGCAGAAGATCGTCGTGTGATGGAACTCGGAAAAGCTATTCCTAATCAGGTTTGGTTAGTCCCCCACGTCCGAGGCACACCCGGCTGGTATGTATCAACCAAAATCCCGCTTCTCTCTCCCAACCAAAATGTAATCGGAATCGCAGGCGTCATGTACCCGATCGATACTCCCGAAGAACAAAGCTCTTTCTTTCAAGAATTAACTCCCGTTCTAAAGTATATCGATGACAACTACACTCAACCGATCTCGATGAAAGAGATGGCCGAGTTAGCCGACTTATCCTCGACCCAGTTCAATTATAAGTTTCGCAGTATATTGAGGATGTCCCCCACCGAATATATACTTTCCAGAAGGATCCAAGACGCTCAAAGCAAATTGATTCAATCTTCTCGTTCGATCGCTGACATCGGAATGTCAGTAGGATTTTTTGACCAAAGTCATTTCACCAAAAGATTCAGCAAGATCACTGGCATGACCCCCTTGGCTTACCGAAACCGATTTCGGCACCCATAGCCCTTCCTTCTATCTATTAATCAAATATAAATCTATGTCCCTTCCCGGCCCCGTTCATATATCTGAAATTCGAGTTCGGTTTCCTGAGGTCGACTCTCAGGGCGTCGTCCACCACTCGGTATACCTCCATTACTTTGAAGTCGGCCGAACGGAACTCCTCCGCGATTTAGGAGCCCCCTACTCGGAGCTTGAAGAAGAGGGAGTGAGACTGATGCTGACCCACTGCGACCAGTTCTTTCATAGTTCCGCCCGCTACGATGATGTTTTGGTCATCCAAACTCGCCTTGAAAAAGTCAGCAAGGTGAGGATGACGATCACCTACCGGGTCGTACATAAAGAGACTGATGAGTTGGTCACTTCCGGCTCGACGACCTTAGCCTCGATTTCAGAAGCCGGGAAACCTTGTGCGTTTCATCCTCGATTGAAAGAAGCGTTGGAGAAGGACATCGCGTAGCTCCATGCTATTTGAACATTTAATTAATGCCTGTTGATTAAACAGGAACTAATTAGATATTAAAGCGAATGAGTTAACTAGCCCGAAGCGCTAGCGAGGGGAAAGGAATATGGGTTCACTCAAGCCATCAAATTTCGCAACGGTGTCAATTCAACTTTATGTAGATAAAAATCATTAAAGGCCAAATCAACGATTATTCCCCTCGCTAGCGCTTCGGGCTAGTTACTAGGATATCTCTAAAGATTCACACACAAAAAAAGCCTCATGATCTTTAAAAGACCATGAGGCTTTTTTGAACGCTTGCAATCTCTGCGATTACTTGCGGCTATTCAAGAATTCAAGCCTTTCAGCGCGAACCTTCTCAGCGACGGCTTCAGGGACAGGTGCGTACTCTGATGGTTCCATCGAAGCAGTTCCACGACCTTGAGTGGCCGAACGAAGTGACGTCGTGTAGTTAAACATTTCGGCCAAGGGAACGATCCCTCGAACGATTCGAATGTCACCGTCGGTTTCAATTTCGCGAACTTCGGCTCGGCGGCTGTTCAAGTCACCGACGACCTCACCTAAGTTATCAGCGGGGCAAACCACTTCCAACTTCATACGAGGCTCGAGAATAATCGCTTTACCTCGATTTACGGCTTCTCTGAAGGCGAGTCGACCGGCCATTTGGAAAGCCATATCGCTCGAATCCACTTCGTGATACTTACCATCGATCAAGGTGGCTTTAACATTTACGAAGGGGAAGCGAAGATTAGCGCCGTGTTCCATAGATTCGAAAATACCTTTGTTGACAGACTTGATGTATTCACGAGGAACGGCTCCACCGACGATCTTGTCGACGAATTCGTATTCTTCAGTATCTTCACCAGTAATCGGTTCGAAGATGACATTGACCACACCAAACTGACCGTGGCCACCGCTTTGTTTGACGTGACGGCCTTCAACCTCGATTTCTTTACCGAGAGTTTGGCGATAGGCTACACGTGGCTTACCGACATTGAGCTGGATCTTAAACTCACTGAGAAGGCGATTGATAATCACTTCTAAGTGAAGCTCACCCATCCCTGAGATAACGATTTCATCGGTTTCAGGGTCGACTTGAGTTTTGAAGGTAGGATCTTCGCGACTCAAAGTATCCAATGCTTTAGCCAGCTTGTCTCCATCCAAAGCGGAGAGAGTTTCGATCGCTTGCGAGATCACGGTTTCGGGGAATTTCATTTCTCCGTAAACGATTTGTGAATCTTTCAAGCAGAGTGTATCTCCGGTGTAAGAGTTCTTCAAACCAACGACAGCGACGATATCTCCTGCGGAAGCTCCATCATCGAGGGCTTCTCTTCTGGAGGCGTGCATTTGGTAAATACGGCCGATACGTTCAGCTTTAGATCGATTCACGTTATAAATCTGATCACCACGACGTAATTGACCGGTATAGATTCTGATGAAAGTTAAGTCGCCATTTTTGTCGGCGATCGTTTTGAATGCGATTCCACTGAAGGGCTCATCGCCACTGGGCTGTCTTTCGATCACCTCGTCAGTGTTCTTAGGATTGACTCCCTCAATTTTGATATCCAAAGGAGAAGGAAGGAAATCGCAAATCGCATCTAAAACTTGGCTCACGCCCTTGTTCTTCAAGGCAGTACCACAAAGAACAGGATTGAGTTGACCGCTGACCGTACCTTGTCGAAGAACTCGAATCATGGTTTCGGTATCGATCTCATCGCCATTGAGGAACTTGTCACAAAGATCGTCATCGACTTCAGCGAGGGCTTCGAGCAAGTTTTCGCGACCGAGTTCATAAGCTTCTTGGTATTGCTCAGAAATAGGTTGGCGGTTGACCTCCATCCCAGCGTCATCGGCAAAGCGAACTTCTTCACCCGTGATGAGATCGACAAATCCTTCAAAGTCTTTTTCGGCTCCGATTGGGATTTGGATGGGAGCGACTTTAGCGCCCAATTTATTTCTGATCGATCCAACGGCTTTATCGAAGTTAGCACCGACTCGGTCCATCTTATTGATGAAACAAATTCGAGGCACGTTGTAACGAGTAGCTTGACGCCAAACGGTTTCTGACTGTGCTTCAACGCCAGCAACGGCACAGAATACTGCAACCGCGCCATCGAGAACTCGGAGAGCTCTTTCAACTTCTACTGTGAAGTCGACGTGGCCGGGAGTATCGATGAGGTTGATCTCGTGCTTGTTCCACTGACAATAAGTGGCCGCACTGGTGATCGTGATACCGCGTTTTTGTTCTTCTTCGAGGTAATCCATCGTAGCTTGCCCATCGTGTACCTCACCCACACGATGGATTTTTCCCGTGTAATAGAGAATACGCTCGGTCACAGTGGTCTTGCCGGCATCAATGTGTGCCATGATACCGATGTTTCTAACTTTGGCTGTTTTCTCGACGCTCTTAAGCATGACCGTCATTTCTCTATTCTCACTGGTTCTACGACGTCGATTTCTCGAAGGTCGCTTGGTTAATAAAAAATCCGCTGACGCAAGGGATCCATTCGACCCCCCACGAAGCGGGAAACTGAATGATTGAACGTTAAGGCAAGTTACATGCCTGAAAAAGCACGCCGTGAATTCACGGCATAAAGTGACAGAAAAGCCGACTTTATAAGATAAGCTCGTTGGGATTGCCCTTCCGTGCCTTCCTGTGTCTGTTCAGGAGGGGTACCTCAGTTACGTTTCAACCAAAGTACAAGCTACTGATAGTAACAAGCGATAACACTTGCGGCAAGTTGCTTTTAAAGAAGTTTTTCGGCCATTCTTAAAGCAATATGAACTATTTTTTTACGATCATTCTCCGCATGCACAAGCTCAAAGAAATTTATCCTGAGCCTTTATTTTTAGATTATTTCTTCATGTGGGCCGTTTGAAACTCTATCTAACAGCGCTTTACATTTTATAAATCAAGGAATAGAGCTTGACTAAAAAGCCCAAAACCTTTACATAATGTTCCGGTAAGGTTAGGGTACTAACTTGGCTGCTCCAGCATATTTAAGCTTATTAAAGCTGCTGCCCCCAGTCATAGAGTCTGATGAGCTCCTGGATGAAACTCAGCGTGAAATTCAGGCTCAAATCCAGCCGCAAGGGTTAAATTTAGCCACAAGGGTAAAGTACAGGCTAAATTTCAGGTTCCAGGTCTCAACTGCTTTTGACTATTTCGTTTTAGTCCACCGAGTCTGGTCCTGCTTGAATGCTCGTCGAGACGGCGACCTCTCAATTCTCAGGAGAAGTGAAGAGCTCCTGAGCCCGATGTTCACTTGGAGAGAAGGAACATCCCCCCACCTGGCGAATCCAGATGGAAAATCTAAGCCGCAGAGCACGGCTTAACGAGAGGCCATAAACGAGCTTAAAGAAAAGAAGTGTAGAAGAAAAAGGAAAGCTGTCATGAAGAAGTGTCAGCGTTGTGGGGAATTATGGGATGGTGTCAATCAGCCATCTTCGAGAAGAGTTTGTGAAGGCTGTGGGGCTTACCTCCATACTTGCGTGAACTGCCATCACTTTGATCCAAAAATATCTAATTCTTGCAAGCTCACTACCACATTTTACGTGGGTCCTCGGGATGCTCCGAACTATTGTGAGGAGTTTGAAATGACGAATTTCCAATTGAAGGCAGCCGAAGATCGCACGCAAAGTGCTCGAACTCGTTGGGAAGAGTTGTTTAAGAATTAAGTCATTGAGCTTCCATCGTAGCCGAATTTGTAAAAATTTGGCCAGCAAGCGCATTCAGCCAAACTTTAACAAGTTCGGCTACAGACACCCTCCCCCAAAAAACGAAATTGGCTAACCCCTTCCCTTTAGAGGTTGTGAGTTTTTAGGTTCTTATGGAATCAAAATTCATAACAAAAATTTAAGCACCAATATTAATAAGCCCGGAGCGTAAGCGACGGGACAATGCTAAGGTATTTCGTGGGTGAGAATTAAGTGCCTTAGTTATCCCTTAGGGCGTACCGACGCGGATTTATCGCGATGACTTATCCCGTCGCTTACGCTCCGGGCTTACTAACGCATTTCGAAAAAATTCACAGCCCCTTTAGGGTGTGAGCGATAGCGACAAATCATCACGAGGGTGCGAACGAAGTGAGCATTCACGATGGAGCGGCCGCTAGCCGCGACCATTATTACTGTTACTGGCTACGACTGCCCCCGCTCCTTCAGCTTCTCTAATCGCCCCTCTTTAAAAAATATGTCTTTGATATCTCGCAAAGTGTATCCACTTTGATTCAACTTCTTAATCAGTTGGATCACCGGGATCGTTTCTGAACTAAAAACCCGGTTCCCTCCCTCTTGAGTCTTCAACTCTTCGACAAGCCCCATAGTGATATAGCGGTACAAAACCTGGTGGCTGATACCGGTGGCCTGCAAAACATCTTTAGTTTTTAAGTACTGCTGAGAGGGACTCACGACGTAACCTATTTTAGAATTCAAGTGCACAACTGAAGAGCAGTAGCCAAATTCGCCATCATTTGGCTTAGAGAAATTTTAAGGCTGAGAGTGAAAAATCGCCAGCCGAACATTATAGCCTCAATTGCTCGTTTTTTTAGAAGGATAAAGGAATGAACAACCTCCCAAAAAATTGGACCTTCTTTGAAGAAATCCATTCTACCAACGATTCGATCCATCAAGTCGCTCAGGAAGGAGCTCCGGAAGGAACTACCCACCTCGCTGGCCGACAATCGCAAGGTCGAGGGAGATTGGGGCGAGATTGGTGGAGCCCGAGAAATAGTAGCCTCCTCTTTACAACATTATTACGCCCTCAAGTACCCATCATGGAAACCATGGGCCTCTCCTTGGTTGCCGGAGTGGCGGCAAAGCTAGCATTATCACCCCTTACCTCGCAGCCGATTTCACTCTACTGGCCGAATGACCTCTATTTTGGTCCGGTAAAAAAGTTAGGTGGAATTTTATGCGAGATGCGCCAAGCAAATGAGAACTATTGGGTTGCGTTAGGAATGGGAATCAATTTGGACCTCCGGTCCGCCGATATTCCTAAGGAGCTCCAAGGTCAAACCGCTTGTTTGGCCGAACTGGGGAGTGAAGTATCGGATCCGATCGCGATCGCCCAACTGATCCATGAATCCTTTTGGCCCCTCTACCAAAGGTTTCAGGCGGGAGAGACGATCTCCGAGCTTAGCGGTCCCCACCTAGCTCACACTGGTGAAAGAGTCACCGTTACCGATGTCAACTCCCCGACGATTCGAGGAACCGTGAAGGGTCTCGGACCGAGTGGTGAATTATTGGTTGAAGATGACCACAGCGTCCTTCATACCGTTGTTGCAGGAGACGTTCAATATGAGTGATACAAGCACTCATTCAAATTCAAAATCAGAAGACTCGACCTTGCGTAAAACGCCTTCGGGAATTCCATTGCCTTCCTACCCCGAAACGGGAGCAGAAATTCCTGGAGCTTACCCTTACACGCGTGGCATCCATGAAACGATGTACCAAGGGCGCCTCTGGACGATGCGACAGTACTCCGGCTTTGGGTCGACGAAAGAAACGAACCAACGCTTCCGCTACCTCCTCGAACAAGGCCAAATGGGACTCTCTGTCGCTTTTGATCTCCCCACTCAAATTGGCTACGACTCCGATGCCCCTGAAGCGCTCGGTGAAGTGGGGAAAGTAGGAGTTCCCATATCCACCTTAGAGGATATGGATGAGCTATTCGATGGAATCGACCTCTCTGAAGTCAGCGTATCGATGACCATCAACTCCTCTGCGAGCATCCTCTTAGCCTTCTTCGTCGCTCTTGCAAAAAAGAGAGGCATCGACCCTAAGGTTCTTCGAGGTACTCTTCAAAATGATATCTTAAAAGAATTCATCGCGAGACACACTCAACGCTTTCCCTTAGAGCCTTCGATGAGGCTCGTCATCGATGTGCTCGAGTACTCCAATCTGTCACTTCCCAAGTTCAACTCCATCAGTATCAGTGGTTATCACATTCGAGAATCAGGCTCTACCGCGATCGAAGAAGTGGCGTTCACAATCTCCAACGCTATCGCCTATCTGGAAAGCGCAAAAGCACGCAACCTCCCGATCGATGCTCTAGCTCGAAGAATTTCATTCTTCTTCAATTCACAGATGAACTTTATCGAAGAGATCGCTAAGTTTAGAGCCGCTCGAAGAATCTGGGCAAAGATCATCAAGGAACGCTTTCAAATCGACGACGAGCGTTCTTCAAAGTTGAGATTCCACACTCAGACAGCAGGTGCAGCTCTCACCTATCAAGAAAAAGAAAACAATATCGTTCGAGTAGCGATTCAAGCCTTAGCCGCTGTCTTGGGAGGAACTCAATCGCTCCATACGAACTCCTTCGATGAAGCTTTAGCTCTTCCCACTGAACACAGTGCGAAGATCGCTCTTAGAACCCAACAAATCATCGCCCATGAAACTGGGGTTGCCGACGTCGCCGATCCCCTGGGAGGTTCTCCTCTTATCGAAGAACTCACCGATACCATCGAAGCCAAAGTAAACGAGACCCTGAAAGAAATCGAAAAATTGGGTGGTCCCTTAAAAGCAGTTGAAGAAGGAACGATCCAGCGCTGGATCGAAAACTCTTCTTACCACTTCCAACAGCAAATCGAAAAGGGTGAGCGGGTTGTCGTCAGTGTCAACAAGTTTAAAAGCGATGAAACCTTTGACGACGAAGGAGTCTTTGTCGTCGATCCCGAATTAGAAAACGAGCGCATTCAAAAAATTCAAAATCGGAAGAAGCAAAGATCAGATGAGCAACTTCAATCGATCGAAGCCAGTTTGAAATCTTTGCGAGAAGCCGCTCAAGGCTCAGACAACTTACTTCCCTATTTAATTGAAGCTGCAGAAGCCGGCGCGAGCATCGGTGAGATGATGGGAACGATGGCTCAAGTGTTCGGAGAGTACCAAGGAGATCTGTGATGAGCCAAGCACCTACAAAAACCAAGCGGATACTCTTAGCGAAACCCGGCTTAGACGGTCACGATCGAGGCGTGAAGGTCATTCTCCGAGCTCTCTGGGAAGCTGGATTCGAAGTCATCTATACCGGGATGCGAGTCAGCCCCGAAGCCATCGTTCAAGCCGCTCTACAAGAGGATGTCGATGCTGTTGGGCTTTCCAATCACTCGGGAGCACACAAATCGATCTTTAAAGTCGTCGCCGAAAAGTTAGAAGCCGCTGGCTTCCCCGTCAAGGAACGGATTCTCTTTTGTGGCGGGGCGATCCCCCCCCAGGACATCGCTGAACTTAAATCCTTGGGCTACACTGGAATCTTTCCCCCCGGAACTTCATTAGAAGAAATCATCAAATTTCTTAATCAGGAAAATACCCATGAATGATTTCCCTCCCCTACCGGGAGTCCGCATAGAATTAGATCACATCGGAATCGCAACCCCTGATTTAGAGAACTCCGTTCAACAACTCAGTGGACTCTTTCCTTCCCCTCCCACTCCTCCTGAAGAAGTGAGTGATCAGCATGTACGCTTACAATTCATCGATGTGGGAGGTCCTCGATTAGAGCTTCTCCAACCCACCCAAGAAGAGAGTGCCGTAGGAAAATATCTTTCTAAAAAGGGACCGGGTATCCACCATCTCTCTTTCCGAGTAGAAGGTGCCTCCATCGATACATGGTTTAATCATCTCCAAGAAAATGGAGTGAAACTCATCGGAGATGGACCGACACAGGGTTCAGAGGGAGGCCGAATCTTCTTCGTTCACCCCAAATCAGCCGGTGGCTTATTGATCGAGTTTCAACAATCCGATGACTGAAAAAAAACTCACCCCCCAGGAAGAAATTAGTTCCCAAGAACTCATCGAAGCTCGAAGAGAAGCGGGGCAACTCGGGGGCGGTCAGCATCGAATTGAAAAACAGCACGAGAAAGGCAAGCTCACCGCGAGAGAGAGAATACAGGTTCTTCTCGACCCAGACTCCTTCGAAGAGATCGATCCCTTCATCAAGCACAACTGCCACGACTTCGGGATGGATCAAGTCGATTTCCCAGGCGATGGATTCGTTACTGGGCACGGAAAAATCGGAGGGAGAAAAGTATTCGTCTTCAGTCAAGACTTTACCGTACTCGGAGGGAGCTTATCTGAAACCAATGCGAAGAAGATCACCAAGATCATGGATCTGGCCATCAAAACCGGGCATCCCATCATCGGATTGAACGATTCAGGTGGAGCGAGAATTCAAGAAGGAGTCGCGAGTTTAGGGGGCTACGCAGAAATCTTTTTAAGGAACACTTTAGCTTCTGGAGTGATCCCGCAAATTTCTGCCATCTTAGGCCCCTGTGCAGGGGGTGCAGTTTACTCTCCAGCTATCACCGATTTCGTTTTCATGGTCGAGAAGAATAGCTACATGTATGTCACCGGTCCTGAAGTCACGAAAACGGTGACCGGAGAAGTGGTGACTCACGATTCCCTAGGAGGCGCCGCGATTCACTCAGAACAAAGTGGAGTCGCTCACTTTTCAGCTCCCTCCGAAGTGAATTGCTTAGAACAAATCAAAACACTCCTTTCGTTTCTTCCTGACAACAATGTCGACAACCCACCCTTCGTAGCTACGAAAGATCCCGCTGATCGCCTTTGCCCTCAGCTCAACACGATCATTCCTGAAGATCCCGAAAAGCCCTACGACATGAAGGTCGTTATCGAGGACATCTTCGATGACCATCAATTCTTCGAAGTTCACAAAAACTTTGCTCGCAACATCATCGTCGGCTTCGCGCGATTGAACGGAAGATCCGTGGGTATCATCGCGAATCAGCCCAAAGTTCTCGCGGGAACTTTAGACATCGACTCGAGTGTGAAAGCAGCGAGATTCGTTCAGTTTTGTGATTGCTTTAACATTCCCATCATCACCTTTGAAGATGTTCCCGGTTTCCTCCCGGGTACTCATCAAGAACACCAAGGCATCATTCGAAACGGAGCGAAGCTTCTCTACGCTTACTGCGAAGCGACCGTTCCCAAGCTCACGGTAATCACGAGGAAAGCTTACGGTGGTGCTTACGATGTGATGTCGAGTAAACACATTCGAGGCGATTTTAACTACGCTTGGCCCACGGCCGAAATCGCCGTGATGGGCCCTCGAGGAGCGGTTGAAATCATCTTCAGAGATCAAATCGCCTCTGCGGATGATCCAGAACAAGAACGCGAAAACTTGATCGACGAATACCGAAAGAAATTTGCGAATCCCTTAGTCGCCGCCGAAAAAGGCTACTTAGACGACATCATCGAACCGGCTCAAACACGACGACGCTTATCCCAAGCCTTAGAACTCATCGAAAAGAAAAGAGACAGCAACCCGGCTAAAAAACACGGGAATCCCCCACTTTAGTTTCCGAGGTTTAAAGGTAACAAAATGAATTTAGTTCAGCCCAAGATCAAAAGAGTTATGGTCGCCAATCGAGGTGAGATTGCTCTCAGAATCCTTCGAACGTGTAAGGCGATGGGCATTCATACCATCCTAGCTCATTCGAGTGTCGACGCGGAAGGTCCTGGATTCGACCTGGCCGATACGACGATTTGCCTCGGACCACCCGAAGCCTTAAAGAGTTACCTTTCAATCGATGCCATCATCGCGGCCGCCAAAAAAACCGGAGCCGATGCGATCCACCCTGGGTATGGTTTCCTATCCGAACGACGCGCTTTTTCGCAAGCCGTCGAAGATGCCGGGATCACTTTTTTAGGACCGACACCTCAAAACATTCAACAGCTCGGGGATAAAGTCCAAGCGAGACAAGCGCTAACGAAATTAAAAATTCCAATCGTACCCGGAGACTCGGAAGCCATCGCCGATCTCAGTTCCGTAGAGTCGATCGCTGATTCTGTCGGCTTCCCTCTTTTGATCAAAGCGGCAGCCGGAGGCGGTGGAAAAGGCATGAGGGTTGTTGAGCGAAAGGAAGATCTCGAATCGGCCTTTCGCCTCGCTCAATCGGAAGCTCTCAATGCTTTTGGCGACGGAACTCTCTTCGCCGAAAAATATTTAATTCGAGCCCGGCACGTGGAAGTTCAAGTTTTAGGCGATGGTCAAGGAGGATTGCGTCTCTTCCCCGAAAGAGATTGTTCCCCCCAACGTCGCCACCAAAAGCTCCTCGAAGAAACTCCCTGCCCAGTACTCTCAAACGAACAACGAGAGGAACTGCTGAAGTTAGCTCACTCAAGCCTCAAGGACTTTAACTACCGCGGCCCAGGTACTCTCGAATTCTTGTACGCAGAGACCGGTGAGTTTTACTTCTTAGAAATGAATACTCGACTTCAGGTCGAACATCCCATCACCGAATCCATCACCGGATTCGACCTCGTCCAAGAGCAGATCGAGATTACTGAGGGAAAAAAATTACCGACAAACGATTTCGAAAAATCAGTGACTCCCTACTCGGGCTCGAGTATCGAATTTAGGATCAACGCAGAAGACCCCTACACCAATTTCTTACCGAGTACGGGGACGATTACTGAGGCTCACTATCCTGGAGGTCCCGGAGTTCGAGTCGATACAGCAAGTCATCAAGGTTCAAGTATCACTCCCTACTACGATTCCCTTGTGGCTAAGTTGATCGTCGTGGGGCAAGACCGAGTACAAGCGACCTCACGTTTACAAGTTGCCTTGGAAGAAATTAAAATCTCAGGCGTCCTCACCACGCTTCCTGTTTTAAAAGCCATTTTGGATGATCCTGAATTTCATGAGGGTAAGTACCACATTCAATCCCTCGAAGAGAAACTCAAACAACCGGATTATTTAACTCCGACACCGACTCCTGAACTGGAATTGGCGTTAGCCCTCGGAGGTATCCTCAACCAACAAAATCAAAAGCGGTCGCCAAGCCAAAACCGAAATACCGAGGAAGCCGTCAATCAAGTATCCCCCTGGGTTCAATTAGGTCGGCAGTTCAATCTGGGAGGACGGTTATAATGAAGTACTTCATCGAATGGAATTCAGAAAAATCGACGGAGCTTGAAGTGCCCTCCCTGAGGGAAAACAAATCCTCCTCGATTGAATTTGAGGGAAAGGTCTACGAAGTTCAGGTTCAAAATATAGGTGAGAACCAGGTTTCGCTTACAATCGACGGCAATCCTTACGACCTCGAAACCATCCCCACTCCCGGTGAGGCGAATTCCGTTCGCTTAGCCTTTAAGCAAAGACATTACTTTTTAAACATCGAAAATGAGATCACCGCCCTCCTCAATGCCCAGAGCGAAGAGGAAAAAGCCAGCGGTCCGATCGAGCTCATCAGTTCACTACCGGGATCGGTTCGGCAAGTGTTTAGAAATGTCGGGGACGTCGTTCAAAAGGGAGAGCCCATCCTCACCTTAGAAGCGATGAAGATGGAAAATGAAATCATCTCAGAGATCGATGGGACCGTCGATCAAATCTTTGTCGAACCCGGGCAAGTCGTCGCCGCGAGGGAGAAGTTGGGCCGGATTGTTCCGATGGAATGAAAAAATCGATTCACGAACGCCGAATCAACTCTGTAGGGGCAGGGCTTGCCCCTGCCCAATTCCCTGATTAACGTCATCATTTTAAATTCTTCGGCTTGACTTGGGGAAGGGCGCCTACAAGGGACACCCCTACAGACAAGAGATCCAAATTCTGGCGAATTCGGCTTCGGATCAAACCCCATCTTGCTTCGCTTCATCCGCCCATTTCCCCAAGCACAGCATGGGAGCTTTGGCCTTTCGCGCCAGAAGGGTACCGATCCAAGTAAGAAGCGTACCCACCGTAGTAAAGAACACTCCTGCAGCCACAATCACCGGTACGGATCCGAATAACAAATATCGAGGTGCTTTTTCATTCATCGGAGGAGGCTCTCCGAGAGATTGAAAAATGGTAAACGGTGAAATGTAGTAAAAACAAAAAATGCCATCCCCTTGCTGACCTATACTAAAAATTAGCGGGAGCAATGCGGTGATGATAAAGATGAAAAACACCGTCCAAAAATTATAACCCGGAGTAAAACCCCAGGCTGAGAGACAAAATCCCAAAGCTGCAAAACCGAAAAAGTAAAAAGGGAAAAAAGTAAAAAACTGCGTGTAGCGATACTTCCCCCAAGAATCCAAATCATCGATAGCCGGCATTAGGGTTGAATAAAAACTCAATGAGCCAAGCAAAATTAAAACAAAGGTAAACACGAATCCCCAAAATGCCCCCGGCGTGAAAATTCGATAGAAAAATCGAATCCCACGCCAACGAGAAAACCTTCGACAGATTCGCCGGGGAACCATTAAGGATTCAGTAGAAAATCTCAACACCACAAAAAGAAGAAAGAAGAAGAGGATCAACGAACTGGAGAATACTTCTTCTTCTGCCAATTTATGATTCGCAAACTCCGGCGATAAATCTTGCCAGTTTAAAAATGCCAGACAAGCCAGAAAGACTAGAGTTAAGGCTCTCAAAGGTGAGGAGTGGTCATCCGCTTTGGGGCGAATTCGGTTGGTGGTAAAAATAAAGAAATAGGCGAAGGTGATCACGGAGTAAAAACCTAAGCGAAGAAGTTCCTTCCCGCCTCCGATATGCTTCAAGATCATCCCGACGAAGGTATCTCCAGTCTTAACGATTTCGCCTTCTTCAAGTTTTGCAATCCCTAAAAAATCGAATAGAGGAACAAAGTAAGGCCAGGTCATAGCCGAGTAGATAAAGAACATGAAGACGACCGAGTAGACGATCAGGATACTCATGATATTGCTGGAGACCCACGCTGAGATAAAGACCCCTAGCATCGACAAGGCCAGAGTCAGCCCGATGAGAATTCCGTAACCCGCAGCAATTTCTCCGAAGGAAACACCACCAAACAAGGTCGTGATCGCCAAAAGAGGTAAGGTCGCAAAGACGGTGGTTAAACAATAGATCGATGTTGCCAGGAGCTTACCTAAAACGATCTCCGAAGGATTTAAATCTGTACATAATAAGAGGTCGTAAGACCCTCGAGTTCGCTCTTCGGTGAAGGCCGTCGCGGTAAGCGCGGGAAAAATAATCAAGACGATGAAATATTGAATCACAAAGAACGTGTCGAACAGAGAGCGCCCCAATTGAACCGAAGTTAATTTCTCTTGGGTCGAGGTCGCAGATTCACTGTGGCTCATCACTCCCCAAACGATCGCCCCTGCAATCACCGTCAAGCAGAGGGTGTGAATGATGAAAAATCCATTTTTTCTAAAATTGCCCCGAAGTTCCTTTTGAAGGATCGGGGAACCAAAATTCCCGGGGAAATTCTTCCACAGCTTTTTGAAAGAGCCCGTAAATGAAGAGCGTTTATTTTCGGTTGCCAAACTACTGGAGATCGCCACGGGTCACCTCCAAAAATACTCGTTCCAAATCTTCATTCTCCGCTTCGACGGTCAAGAGGGGAAATGAACGATCCACTAAAAGCTTGATCACCTTATAAAATTGCGAGGGATCTTCAGTGAATTCCAATTCGATCTCATTTTCTTCCGGTGTCACAAACTGATGACTCAATACCTCTGGGCAATTCTGAAGAACAGCATAGGCTTCTGGGCAGGCGGAATGGAATTTCAACTTAAACTTTAAAGCCGGTTTTTCTTCTTCGTTTTCGATGACCGTGCCACCGCCCAATCGTCCCGACCGAAGGATCTTCCCTTTTTCTAAGACCCCAAACGATGTACAGACGTCGGATAATTCCGTCAGGATGTGACTGGAGATCAAGATCGTCTTCCCCATCGTCTGAAGCTCTTTTAAAAGTGCTCGAAGTTCGATTCGCGCCCGGGGATCCATCGCCGAAGCGGGCTCATCTAAAATGAGAAACTTGGGATCGTGAATCAACGTTTTGGCTAAACACAATCGCTGCCTCATCCCCTTTGAAAGAGTGGTGACGTGACGATTGCGATGCACGGCCAGATCGGTGAGCTCCAATACGCCCTCGATCACTCCCTTTCGTTTTGAGCGTGGGACACGGTAGGCCCCAGCAAAGAAATCCATGTATTCCCAGATCGTGATCCCTCGATAAACCCCAAACTCATCGGGCATGTAACCGATGATGCGACGCACTTTCTCCGGCTCCTCAATCACATCGAGGCCATCGATGGTGAGGTTCCCGGAGGTCGGATCTAAGAGAGTGGACAAGATCTTGATGGTCGTCGTTTTACCGGCGCCGTTGGGCCCGATGAAACCAAAGATTTCTCCCGGGTAGATTTCAAAACTGATCCCGGCGATGGCCACCGTCTCATCGAATTCTTTATAAAGATTTTTAACTTCAACGAGAGGAGTTTGGATGACAGGGTCCTTCCCTTCATCCTCAGTCTCGATGACTTCCACCAGACCGACTGCCGCACCCTCGGCTTCTAAGGCTGCGCCATTCTCCTTCATTTCTTCCGGTGGAGATTCAGGTTTAAGATCTAAATTCGGTTCGTTCAATTATTATTCCTCAGCTCGCTCAATCGGAATCAATCGTAAATTAAAACGAAGTCCACATGATGGAGACTTAATGGACTCGGACTCATTTCGATGTCTGTTTCCGAGCGGTCCCAAACCCCGATCAATCGAAGTTGATTTCGATTGTAAAGATCATTACTTCGTGAATGGTCGGTCAAATCGAAGATCGCTTGCCTCAAAAAGGGTTGATCCTCAAAGGGGTGAATTTCATCATCCTGAATGTTTTTACTTCTCAGATTGAAAGTTTCCCGGTGCAAACTACTCTTGGCTGAAACCGTCCAAGTCCGATCACTCCCTCGGTCGAGTTCTCCGTTGAGGGGAATCACTTTGGCTCCATGTTCCGTCACTAAAAAAAGCGATTTCAAATCGTATTGGGATCCGTTTGTCACCGTCACTTTTAAGCGAGGCGACTTATCGAGCGAGTCTTCGCTCAAATCATCGACGACTCGAACGGTTAGAGATCCCTTAGATTGAACTAAGTCACTAACGTTAAAAATTCCGACCTGCCAAATATCCAACGGGATGTTTTTAAGCGATTGAGTTTTTTCGTTCTCACTCGATTGTTCGTAGGAAAACTTCTGGCTGGCAATATTTTCATCGTTCGCATTGGCAAACAGGGGTCTCAACCAACTCCCGCCGGGAGCGTGAATGTCATAAATGGAGTCTCGGCTCGAAAGAAGTCCCTTGTAGGCTTGCTTCTGAATCCAAGTGTCTCCTTGCTTCCAACGATGAACGGTCAACGATCGACTTTGAGTTAATACTCCTCGAGTCACCGTACCGGTGAAAAAGATGAGTCCCACATAAATCAAAACTAAAATAGGCTCGATCCAAACAAACGCCGGTAGGCGATCTCGACGCTTCAGGAAAAAATATAGCCCGGGCCCTACTAACAAGAGGTAGAAGAAGGAAAGCCCCCCGATAAACCAAACCCCTAAATTGGAGTCGAGTCCTTCTTTCAGCAATTGTGAAGCCGAAAAATCTATGTAAGAACTCACTCCCTTTTTCCAGTGCCCCGCGAGGGAAAAGGGTTGCCCCTTTAAAATCGATCCCCAAAGCTTTTGACGGAAACTTCGAGAAGGATCCCCCACTTTCTTGGAGAAGGCTTGATCGTCGATCGTCAATATCCCGATCCGACCCAAACCATACGCGTGCTCGTGGTACAAACGTTTGGAATTGACGAATTCGAGATCTTGATCGAGGAGTCGAACGTCCGAAAGAGAAAAAATCTCTCTTAAGGGCTCCGCTCGGATGGGATCGATACGAATGAACTTGAGTTTATCTTGACTGCGAGGTGCTTCGGCTCGCTCTTCATTTTCACTATCTAATCTCGACTTTAGCTCGAACTTATCTTCGATGAGCTGCCCTCGATTGAGCTGAAGGAAAGAGCGAGGTTCAAAGTCAGTTTCTTGTTCGATGGCTCCGACCAGCTCGGGAGGGAATACATCTTGAATGAAACGAGAGGTGAAGATTTCGGGGCCGCCGGATGGAACGAGGTAAACTCGACCTCCAAGGTAAACCCACTTCAAAATGGCATCGACTTGCGCGGGGTCTAACTTACTGTCGGGATTCCCTCGGATGACGAGCTCTTCAATGGCGTGATAACCGACCGGATCATCGGGGAGATACTTGAGGCCTACCCCGTATTCATTTCCTCCAGTGCGAATGATTTTCTTCTTCTCAGCTAAGGCTCTGAAGGCAACTCCAGCCGGAGTTCGGTTATGAGATGTATTGAGCGTCCATGGACTCGCAGCCACATCGTGGCCGACTTGTGGTCCGGCAACGACTACGTTGAAGGGGCGTTCAAAACTGTTTCTCGAATACGCTAAGAACGACCACGACCGTTGAAGGACGACTTGGTCATCGTTGAGAACTTCAATTTTGACTTCGACTCCTTCGTTGTCATCCCCAGAACCCGCATACCGTAAGTAAGTCCAAATTTTTCGGGCCGCCCCAGGATTGATTTCAATCTTCCGGTCGAGCTTAAAGACTTCATTGTTTCTACGAAGGATTTTCCCCCTGAGAGTCACGGTCCGCGAGCGACCGGCATTCGCCTTGATCTCTAAATAAACAGGCAACCAATACGTGCCTTCAGATCGGAGCCCATCGGCGAGTTCTTGCGGGAACCAGGAGTCTACAATTTCTAACTCTTTTAGACTTTCGTCTTGGGCTGCTCCCGAATTCATCCCAGTGAACACTAAGAGCCCAGTTAAGATCAAGAAACAGACGAGGCCCAACAACTTCGTGTTCTTCAAGCCCCATTCAGGAATTTCCCCCCGATTCGAAACACTGCAATTCGAAGCACTGTTTGAAATCCATCGAGTCGTCAGCGAACGAAAATTTATTAACTTCAATCCAAGGCTCCCATCGGTTTGGGTCTTCGTGAAGCGAAGGAGCAAACTTCAAGCTCCTTCGCTTCTCATTCCGGCTTACGTCCCAAGTTTTAGACGTACAGCTAGAACAAAGGCTTAGGATTCACCTGAAAAAATACAGTTTTTTTATTATCGCTACGGGTTTCGATGAGCGGGGAGGAGGGTGACTGCCCGTCGACACCAAAGAATCTTTCGTATTTCCTTCCAGGAATGAATACTTCACGAAAAAAGTGAAGCTATCGAAATGAAAGAACAAATCCGATCCCTAAATACGCTTAATCTGATCGAATCGATGGAGCTGCCCTTAGAAGAAGAGGCCTGAAAGGCTATCTCCTAATCCCCCCGTCACCTTATTAATTTCCGTGTTTTTAAGCTCTTGAGCCTTTTCTAAACCTTGCGAAATTGCCGCTAAGATCATGTCTTCTAAAAGCTCGATATCTTCAGGATCTTTGGAAACGGCATCGGGCTTGATGGTGAGCTTCAAAACCTCTTGCTGACCATTCACCAAAACAGTCACCAGACCGCCACCGGCGTTCCCTTCGACGACTCGATCTTTCAAGTCGGTTTGAACAGAATCAATTTGTTTACGAATTTTGTGAGCGTTCTTCAGAAGATCGCCCATGCTGTTGATGTCCATGAGATTTGGATACCTCTTTGAAAACGTGAGAAACTCTATAGTTAGTATTTTAACAAAGTCTTCCTCGGAAAATTTCTTGAGTTTTTTTCACGAAAGGATGCTCTTTCAAACCAGGTCCCGTCGAAATCTCTCGACTATTTTCCTTCGTGATTGTCATATTTGAGTCATGGATGACTGAAACTTTCCAAGGGTAGCCAGAGACTTCTGAGATCAGCGCCTCCAGCTGAGACAAATTTTGCTTCATCGAAAGTTGATTGACGTGAAATTCACTTGGCAAGCGGAGTAAAAGCGCCCCTGGAGACTGCTCTTCCTTTTGAGAGTTAATTAGGAAGGCATGAAGATGAGGGGTTCTCTGCTTGAACTCGATCATCACCTGCCCCCATACCGAGAGCAACTTTTGGTAATCTGCCTGAGAACTCGAAGGCGCCGGCTGAACTTCAGGGGAAGGGGCTTCATCAGGTCCTGGAACTTCAACAGGACTCTCGGGCTCAGGAACTGAAGCGAAACCTTCAGTCAGAGCGGGGTCCACGCCGGTTCGGCTCTTGAGGGGATCGGAGATTGCTGGGCTTTCAGCAACGGTCACTGCCGGCTCAGAATTCGGTAGAGGAGCAGTGCTGGTCACTTCAGAGTAGCCCATCGGTTCGGTTGGCAGTGGATTGCCCCCGATCGAACCCGCCTCAACTGGCGGCTCAACGGGAATATCTTCCACGGGTGAACTCGAGTAGGATCCATCCCCATTCGTCGATTCCGAAACCGGAGGAGGAGCGGACGGCGGTGAGTTAGCCCTCAAATTTTCTGAGCTCAATTCTTGAGGAGCACTAGGTTCTTGTCTCGAAGGAGAAGGTGAATGCGATGGGCGATTCACGGTTGCGACCGGAACAGGAGCGCCCGATCGCGCGAGGTCCTCAAAGCGTTGAAGCCACTTTAATGTCTCTTCGAGAGATTTAACCTTTTCCAACCGTGCTAACTTCACCACTGCGAGTTCGACGGCTAGTTGGGGAAAGGGGGATCCTTTTAATCGATACGCTGTGTCGTGAAGAATTTGTAGTGACCCCGAAAGTTGATCGATCCAGGCGGAGTCAGAATTTTCGCGCACCGCTAAGAGTAATTTTTGTCGGAGTGCTTCGACGAGTTGTTCGAGAAGAACGGAGGGATCAGTCCCCTCTTGAAAGACTTGATTGAGAAAATCTAAAGCCCCTCCTGAATCCTTATTGAAACAAGCTTCTAATAGTTGATCGAGATGAGAATCGTTCAATCTCCCTGTGATGCGATCGAGATCTTCGTGAGTTAATTGCCCCGAAGAAAAACTGATGAGTTGATCGAGGAGAGTTTGGGAATCTCGAAGGCCTCCCTTACTGTAGGTGGCGACCTTTTCTAAGATTCCTTCCTGAGGATCAACGCCTTCTTCCTGGCAGATCTGCGCCAATCGTTGAACGATATCTTCAATACCGATCCGGTGAAAATCGAAGCGCTGACAACGAGAGAGAACGGTATCGGGGATCTTGTGCGGTTCGGTGGTCGCAAAGATAAACTTCACATGAGCGGGCGGCTCTTCGAGAACCTTTAAAAAGGCATTGAAGGCTTCTCGCGTCAGCATGTGAACTTCGTCGACGATATAAATTTTAAACGGGGCTTTGGTCGGGGCGAATTTGACGCCATCGATGATCTCACGGACGTCTTCGATACCCCGATTGGAGGCACCATCCATTTCGATGACATCGATGTCATCCCCTTCGTGAACGGAGAGGCAAACCTCACACTTCCCGCAAGGCTTTCCCCACTCGGATTCGGGCTGAGATCGATCCCGGGCTACGGGGCAATTGAGTGCACGAGCAAAGATGCGAGCCATCGAAGTTTTCCCCACCCCTCGAGGTCCGCAGAATAAATAAGCGTGAGCGAGGCGGTCTTGAAGGATCGCATTTCTCAGGGTCGAGGCAGCGGCTCCCTGACCCACGACTTCTTCGAATGAACGTGGGCGGTACCTTCTGGCTATAACCTGATAATTACTCTGCATTTGGGGAAGCTTCTCCTCACGGGCAAACCGGCGAAAACTCGTAAATCTTGAGTCAGATCCAGGGCCCCTCATTTTGCCATTTCGAAGGCATTCTTAATAGGAAAATGTGGCCCACAAGAAAGACGTCGCGCTGAAAAAAATTGTGCAGAGGAATATTAAATTTTAGTTGGTGACCTTGATTTTACGAAAACTCAGGGAGTGGGTTGCTTTTGGAATTTCAGTATTTTTTTCAGCTACCCCTTAGTAAGCCCGGAGCGTGAGCGACGGGAAGAGGCCCCGTCGCTCACGCTCCGGGCGTACTAAGTTTGGCGAAGAATTAAGAGACGAATTTTTTAGCCGAGGATCGCAGAGAGGTTGTGAGTTTTTCTCAAGCTGAGTTAGAGCCAGATACTAATATAGTTGAAATACAGCCTTAACTAGCCCGAAGCGTTAGCGAGGGAAGAACCCCTCGCTAGCGCTTCGGGCTAGTTAAGTTGGAGGTCTTAAAAATTCACAGCCTCAGAGTGAAAATCGGAGGGAAATTGGCAAAATCGTTAGAAGAGCAATTGTGGGAGGGGCGAGGAGCAAGTTGCCTAAGTCCACGAGGAAACTTTAAAGGAAGCTCAGCCGAGCTGAAATGCTCGGCCGCGAACCGCAGGCTCGCGGAGTGGAAGTCGATCGTAGATCGACTGGAACGAGTTGAAACAATCCCCGAAGGAGGCAGGAGCAAAACTTAAGCTTGCAAAGCATTTTAAAGGAAGGTTCGCGGAGTGGAAGCCAATCGAAGATTGGCTGAAACGAGTTCAATCAATCCCCGCAGGAGGCAGGAGCAAAACACTTAAGCCCCCAAGGAAACTTTAAAGGAAGCCCTGCCGAGCTGAAATGCTCGGCCGCGAGCCGCAGGTTCGCGGAGTGGAAGCCAATCGAAGATTGGCTGAAACGAGTTCATTCAATCCCCGAAGGGCATTGATTGAACTTGATATATATAGAATCCAGGGCAACCACATAGAAAGTCGGCAGGTGGGCTGCTCCCGTTAGGGCCTGACCCGTTTCCCGTGACTTCTATTGGCGCCCTGGAACTTTGAAAGACTCAGTGGATCACCGAATCTTCCGTTGTTTCATTGGCGGAGAGGGGGGGATTCGAACCCCCGGTAGAGAATAACCCTACACACGCTTTCCAAGCGTGCTCCTTCGGCCACTCGGACACCTCTCCAATAGGTTTTCAATAATCTATAAAACTCTAAATAGCCTCTGTCCCTGTAAAGGAACTATGTCGAGTTGGAATCAACTCGACCGCGAGCTAACGGCTCGCGGAGTGAAAGCCAATCGAAGATTGGCTGAAACGAGTTCTAACAATTCCCGAAGGGCATTGTTAGAACATATATTTTCTGTGGCGGAGGGGGGGGGATTTGAACCCCCGGTACCTTATAAAAGGTACACTGGTTTTCGAAACCAGCCCGTTCAGCCACTCCGGCACCCCTCCGCAAATTTCATTTTGGGGCGACATAGGCCTGAATCAACTCTCTCGAAGTTCGTTGAACCCATTTTTGTTACCCCTTTGAAATCAAGGCCTTAACGTTACTGGCAAAGACTTGCATCGCAGGTGAGCCGGGTATCCAGCTGAGGGCTCCAAAACGAATGAGGTCGAGATCCTACACAATCCCTGGGCCCCTGTGAAGCCCTTATAAGAATTAATCGGGAAATAGAGGATAAGTAGACGCGGATGGAGTCGGGACAAAAAAATGGCGGAGAGTGAGGGATTTGAACCCCCGGTACCCGTGAAGGCACAACGGTTTTCAAAACCGTCCCGTTCAGCCACTCCGGCAACTCTCCGCGATAAATTCAAATTGTTACTGAGGGATGATATATATCAAATCATCCGGCTCGGTGCGAGTTCCTTTAAGCACTTAATGGAAAAAAACTAGAACAACTGCCAGTAGCCGAACTTGTAAAAGTTTGGCTGGTGATCGCGATCGGCCAAATTCTAACGAATTCGGCTACGAAAACTCGAATTGAGTTCAGTCAATTCAAAAGCGAATTTCCATTCCCGTCTGCCCCACCCGATTGTTCTTTTTTTCGGGCTTTTTCCTCCCTCCTCCGAAGGAAAAAATCCTTTAAAATTGCCCCGCACTCCTCAGCCAAGATCCCGGGTACGACCTCAGGCCGATGATTATTACCGGGATGCACTAAAACCTGATGCGTGCTTCGGAATGCCCCCCCCTTGGGATCATCCGCTCCGTAGATCACTTTGGGAATTCGGGCCTGGATAATAGCTCCGGCACACATCAAGCAAGGCTCCAGGGTCACCACCATCGTGACTGGAGTTAATCTCCAGTCATCGTAATGGGCGGCTGCCTGGGTAATCGCCAATATCTCGGCGTGGGCGGTAGGATCTCGCAGCAATTCTCGCTGGTTGTAAGCTTTGGCGATCACCCGACCAGTTAGGCTCTCCACCATGAGGGCTCCCACCGGTACTTCGCCACAGTCCCATGCTTTTTGAGCTTCCTTGAGGGCTAAGCGCATATAATCTTCGGGGCGAAGTTCTTCGGGAAACATGGAATCAACCGGCTTTAAGTCAAATCTGTGTGTAGAGGTCAAATCTGTATAGAAAAACAGCCTCGGCATCAAGCCGAGGCTGTCTGGCACGCCCACCAGGATTCGAACCTGGAACCTACGGCTCCGTAGGCCGTCACTCTATCCAATTGAGCTACGGGCGCTTAAGTCTTATTATAACCTGAGTTCGTCTCAGATACGAATTTCTATTTAGTTCGTGTTGAAGGAACGGGCTCCGAGGGGGCTTGCTTCAACATATTATTACAGCGGCGGATATCTTAGGAATGCCCCCCCTTGGGATCAACTAAAAAGTTGATCACAATTTAAGTTAACTTTGAACTCTAATGCCCATCCTCCTTCAGATCAGCTTCTGGCTGGGGCAGCTGCTGAATTGAAGGCAAACCAAAACTTTCCAAGAAGCTGTGAGTCGTGCCATAAAGAAGAGGATGACCCAGACTTTCTTCCTTCCCCACGATCTTAACCAGCCCTCTATCCATAAGAGTTTTCAATATAGGCCCGCATTGGACACCCCGAATTCCTTCGAGCGTTGCTCGGCTTAAGGGCTGCTTGTAGGCGATGACAGCTAAAGTTTCTAAAGCTGCCTTAGAAAGGCGCTGGGCTCGGGTCTTCTTATGAAATTTTGAAACCCAGGGGAAAAACCGCGGCAAAGTTAAAAACTGAAGGCCGCCGCCGACTTCTACGAGGCGGAAAGAACGCTGGGAATCTTCAAATTCGTCGCGAAGATTTTCGACGGCTTCTCGAATATCGTGAACCGAAACTTCAAACGCTTCGGCGAGCTGGCGAACAGTGAGGGGAGCTCCAGTGGAGAAGAGGACACTCTCGATAGCTCCCTGAAGAGCGGTGCCTTCGAGGATTTCGAGCTTTTCTTCTTCCTCGTCTTCGTCGGAATCGCCTACAGAGCCCGTAGGACTTTCTTCTCCTAAGCCCTCAATGCGAGAATTTGAAGTGATTTCAGGCTCCGAAGAATCTGCCCCTTCTTCATCAGAACCTTCCTCGGATTCGGCCGCAACCTGATCGAGAAGGCTCTCCATTTCATCTATGTCTTCGAGAGATGGGTCGATAGCCTCTTCGGAATCATCAGAAAGGACGCCCTCGATTCGAGACGATGATCCACTTTCGCTGGCTTGCTCCTCGAGGGATTCAGCGGCGTTCTCGTCTTTTTTCTCTTCAGGCTTGGAATCGTCTGTATTTTCAGAGTCATTCATATTGGATCGAATCATAAGGCTCTCCTCAGCTCAAGTTCGAATACGAATCTTAGCTTAACATGAATCGCCGAATTTTATCTTAAGTGATTAAGAATTCTAAGGGGACCGCCCGTAGAAAAAGGCGCCAGCCTTTTGACCCTATATCGCTAAAAACGGTCTCCCTCAAATGATGGCATGAATTAACTACCAGCTGTCCCTCGATTAAACCCGAAGACCTTAACCTTCGCCCCAACCTCAAGCTGTTTGAGGGTCGCCTGAATTTCTTCGAGAGTCGGTTCGCGACTTCGCAGTTGTTTCTCAAGCTCCTCCCGAACTTCATCGAAATTTTTAGGATCTAGGACTTCTGTCAATTTGAAAATATGAATCGAACCTTGGGGATCAAAATCTACGGGATCGCTGATCTCCCCGACCTTGAGTTTCAAGATCGCTTCTTTGACTTTGGGATGCTGCTTTTCAAGTTGATCCCTTGGTAAAAACCCCATGTCCCCTCCACGTAAAGCGGTGAGACCATCTTCAGATTCATTTTTTGCTAAGGTCGCAAACTCGATCTTATCCGAACGTAACCGACCCACAGAATGTACGGCCCGCTCGAAGGCTTCCACCCGTCGGCTCGGGTCTTTCCCGTAACCGTAGGCGATGTGGCTGAGTCGATATTGTCTTCCCGCGTAGGTTTGTTGGTAAGCTTCACGAAGCAATTTGTCATCGATAACACGAAGATGTTTGACGACTTCGCCGATGAGGAGCTGCGGCCTAACGGTCTCCGCCATATCTCGTTCAACTTCCTGAAGATTTAAGCGCTGTTCTTTGAAGAGTTTCTCCAACTCCTTCATTGGATCTTCCCCATTGGAACCGCCCAGCAATTGAGCCTCTTTGAGCAAACGATCCCGAACCCTTGCTTTTACAATGTTCTCATCGACCGTAATTCCTAGCTCATTAGCTTTTTGAAGGAAAAGTTCTTCTTTAACAATCCCCGAGAGCACGGTCCAAGTCCCGTACTTTTTCATCACCAGGCGGTAATAATCGGCTTGAGTGATCGTCTTACCGTTCACTTCGGCAACGACCGCATCCGGCTCTGCCCAAGGACTTTCAGAGAGTAAATCTCGCTTCTCTTCTTGGGCTTCGCTAACCGTTTGGAGAGGTTGACAAGAGGGGAGAGTTAAGAGACTCAGTACGATCAGGGCGCAATAGATCGCTAAATTCGATTGTCGATCTGACGATTTCATGCTTTTAAACATTAAATTATCTTTGGATAAAAACACTTCTTACCTCGATTGGATTCAGTTCATTTAGCTCTGATAAAGACGGAAACTCGCCCCAGATAGTAGTTGAGTGCCCAGGATAAGTTAATTTAATTTCTATAATTTAATACACAATCTTCTAATCTCCCGATCCGCGGACCACAAATGAACAATGGTTGATTTTGATCGACTTTGATTGTGCTAAATAGGTCGATTATTGAATACAATCTCCTTCCACAACCGAAACGAATTCAAGGAGATCTAACGTGACTACCGAACAACCCGCTCACCGAAACCATCCTCTCAATACCCTACGCCCGATCGAAATCGAGTGTGGATTTCTCAAGAAGCATCCTGGGTCGGTCCTCTACTCCTCGGGAGATACGCGCGTTCTTTGCACTGCGGTACTGGAAGATGAAGTCCCCCGTTTCCTTGATCCCGAAAAGAGTGGTTGGGCAACCGCTGAGTACAACATGATGCCCTCGGCGACCTCCCCTCGATTTAAACGAGAACGCTCTAAAATCTCAGGGCGAACTCAAGAGATTCAACGATTGATTGGAAGAGCCCTGAGAGCAGTGATCGATTTTTCGGCTTTCCCCGGCAAAACTTTGAAACTGGATTGTGATGTCATCGAGGCAGACGGGGGCACTCGAACAGCATCGATCTCAGGAGTCTTCATCGCCAGCGCCTTAGCCATCGATGACGCCATCAAAAATGGCCGATTAGAAAAATCTCCACTTATTGGCTACGTCTCGGCGGTGAGTGTCGGCGTGCTCAAAGAAGATCTCGTTTTAGACCTCAATTACGAGGAAGATTCAGCGGCCGATGTCGACATGAATGTAGCAATGATGGGAGAAGGAAAATTTATCGAGGTTCAAGGCACTGCCGAAGGGGATGCATTCAGTCGGGAACAACTGAATCAACTTCTCGATCTTGCGACCGAAGGGAATTTAGAAATTCAAAAGCGTCAACGAGAGACCTTGGCAGCTTGTGGGGTGAAACTGTAGCAAAAGACGCCAGTCTTTTGACCTTAATCCCTACTTCTGCTGATCCACAAACAAATGTGCGTGCCTAACCCACCAGCTCTTCCACTTGGCAATATCGTAGCCGAAATCTTGATCACGAGCGATACGAGTTAAGACCGAGAGAATTTCGGGGTTGCCTTGCTCCCTAACATTGGGAGGAGCTGGCTTGAGTGCGTCCATCAACCTCTTCATCCAACTTTTCTTAAGGGAAAAAAGGATGCCTTCAGCAATCATCGCTCTTTTATCTTTAGAGGCTTCAGTGGCGATAGCGGCTAAGGCCTGACGAAAGAATTCTTCGTGCTCCATTTTGTCTAAAGCGAGTAACAGCCCTTTACGACCGACTCGAGCCTTCTCCAGGAGCACTCGTTGAAGTAAATACGCACCCATCTTTTTTTCTAACGCGATCTGTTTTTGTTTTTCTTTCGGCGAGAGCTTTTGTTTTTTCTTCTTCTGACTCAAAGCTAAATCAGCTTTGTGTTTTTTTTCTCGGTTTGCTAGCTCTAAAACGGCGACCACTCGCACAGCCTCCACGGGATCGGATAAAAAGCTTAAAAGCGCCTCTCGCATGCGCGGCTCTTTCAAATTTTTTAGCCTCTCGATCGCGAACGATTGAATCTTTTTGTTGTCGGTATCGACGCCCTCTAATATTTGAGCCATTCTTTTCTTGAGACTTTCAAGTTCGATCTTGGCTTTTTGGTCGGCATTCACCCACTGGCCGTCGACCTCAGTGAGATTTCGATTCTTCTTTAAGTCATCTTTGAGAACCCAACGATTGTTGTGAACGATATAGCCCAAAGCTTCACGAGCATCTTTTTGGTGAGGATCCAGCTTCAATACTCGAGTGAAGAGTTCTCTCGCCTTCTTCTTCAGGTTGAGTCGATGCGCCTTAATTCCTAGCTGAACCCAGGCCTGAACATTTTCTGGGTCCTTTTTATTGAGCTCTCGAATCTGTTTTTCTAACTTTTCGGCTCGGGTGAGCCCTGGTTCAATTTTCTCGACTTCGTTCAAGGAAATTTCGGTGATCGATCCTTCTTCAACTTCGATGCGTACCCGCTTTTTCCCTTCTAAGACCGTGACCTTTCCTTCCAATTTTTTCCCGTTCTTCAACCAGACGGTGTCGCCGTAGGTTGGAGAGGTGAGGAAAATAAGGCTGAGGAGGAAGAGAGTTACGGTTCTCATAAATAAATGAATCGAATGAAATTTGAAACGGATCAAGTGCGTTGTGTATTTAGCCAAATTCTTACGAATTGGGCTACAGCGATCGCTAATAATATCTATAATCCCAGCATATTGAGGTGGATCAAGAACTGAGTTGATTCCAGCCCTCAAATATCCCAACGATTTCTCGATTGTAGAAAGATTCCTCATGAACTCTGAAGCCACGATACGTCTCATGGTGGGTACGGGAAACGCCCACAAAACAGAGGAAATCGCTCAGGTACTCGCTGACTTAAACTCAATCGAAGTGACCAGTGCGAAAATTCTGCCTGAGAGCCCTGAAATCATCGAAGACGGAGAAACTTTCATCGAAAATGCTCGAATCAAGGCTTTGGGCTTTGCTAAAGCGGCCTCAAAGTTGGCTGAGGACTCACGCCCCCATTGGGTCCTCTCCGACGATTCTGGCTTAGCGGTCGATGCCCTCGAGGGCAAGCCCGGGGTTCATTCAGCCCGCTATTCTGAAGATATTCACGGCCCCAATCCCAGCGACGCCCAGAACAACGCAAAGCTCCTCGCAGCTTTATCGGGAATTGAAAAAGAGCAAAGAACAGCCCGATTTATCTGTACGTTAGTTCTTGTGAAAGTCCCCGAATCCCCCGAACAAGCCGCCGAAATCCTACTAGAAACGGCTGGGCAATGTGAGGGCCGAATCATCGAGTCTACCCAGGGAGCAGGCGGTTTCGGCTACGATCCTCTCTTTTGGGTCCCCGAGTTGGGTACCACCTTTGGTGAAGCGGGAGCAGAATTAAAGAATCAACTCAGCCACCGAGCCCGTGCGCTGGAGAAGCTAAAAGTTGGGATTGGAAGTGAACTTCTTAAGTGAGTCGGAAGCCCTTGAATGATATTATGTTAGCGAAAAATGTAAGTTCCCCTTTCAAGGAACAGTCTTTACACCTATCTGAGCCAATCTAAACCACATCAATCACTTGGGATAGGACTTCAACTCCAGCGCATCGATATGAGTAAAAACAAGCGGAAGAACAAATCGGCTTCGAATCAAAAGGACGCCAAGGCCGACAAAAGGGGCTCGAAAGACCCCCCGAAGAAAAAGGTAAGTGAAGATCCTAAAAAAGCGGCGGCAAATCGAGATCCCAATACCTTCTACGATACGATCAGGGAAAACTTTGAGGCGGTCATCGTCGCTTTTATCTTAGCGCTCATCATTCGCCACTTCGCCGTCGAAGCCTTTGAGATTCCAACGGGATCGGTGGCCCGGTGGTATGTCGTCGCCGAAGATGCCGAGGGCCAGTCCTCACGCTTTCCTCCTTTCCTCGA
>JANQLS010000126.1 GCA_028280485.1 Planctomycetota bacterium | reverse complement strand
CGTAGAGCCTATGTTCAACGGAGTGAAAGCAAATCTGTGATTTGCTGAAACGGTTGAATCTTCCTCCGAAGGAGCAAGATTCAACAAAAACTAATTAGTGTTTTTTCTAAAGGAAGATTACTTCACAGGAACAAACCAAATGTTTCGGTAAAGCAATGAGCTTCCGTGTTGTTGAAGGTAGATGCCTCGGGGCTCCGGGCCGCCTTTTTTAGGAGCTGCGGTCGTACCATTAATAGCAGGTTTACTTCTGGGATTTCTCCCTTTGATCTCAACGTCGTCATGAATGAGAACTCCATTGTGGCGAACAGTCATTCGGGGACGAACGGTCATCTTACCATTTTCATCAAACTTAGCCGCAGTATAGTCGATATCGTAAGTCTGCCAGCTGAGAGGAGGGAAACACATATTGATCGTAGGTGGCGCAACAGAGTAAATACCGCCCGCTTCGCCCATAGTACCTTTCAAGCTAAAGGAATCTAAAACCTGAACTTCATAGCGTTCTTGAACATAAAGTCCGCTGTTCCCTCGGTTTTGGCCCCGTGCATTTGGCCGGAATGGAGTTCGGAACTCGATGTGGATCTTAGCGCTTTGAAATTTTTGAGCACTGGTAAACGCTTTACCACCGGGGCCACCCACTTTGAGTTCACCTTCTTTAGTAATACGTTCTTTAGGTACTCCAGGACCGGGCTTACCGTTAAAGATGATGACGGCACCTTTTGGGGGTTTCTTTCCGAGGGTAGGACTTTTACGAATGACCTTCTTTAGTTTGCCGAGAATTTCACCACTATCGGTGAGAGCGACGACGGCCTCTCCTTTTTTGATGACGACGACAGCGTCCGGTTCATCGTCGGAGAGTTTTTTGACTTGGAGAATCACTTTATCTTCTTTGCGTTCCCCTGCGAGAGTTCTGATCTTTGACTTATCCCAACCAGCGCCAGGAAGCCCATGTTTGTAGCCTTTGCCGTCGAACTTACCGTTGCCTAAAGCTTGAACTTGAAGACCGGTTTTTTGAGTTTCATCGCCTAAATCGAGAGTTCCAACGTACTCCCCTTGGAATTCAAAATCAGGACCGGCTTCTTTGACATTTTGAGTATGAATTTCACCCTTTTTTGCTTTTTTGGGATGAGCTAAGGCGACCTCTGAAATCAAACTGATCGAAAGGGCTCCCACCATGAAGAGAGTCGTAAATAATCCACGTCGACAATTCGTGAGCATTGGGCTGTTCTCCAGACTTAAACGAATAAATTTGATTGGGATCTGAGTCTCGTCTCCGAGACCCTCAACCGTCCATCTTAGGCTTTCGAGAGCACCAGATTCAATATTTGAGGCTCCATCTGGTGAAAATAATTCATCTTTTACAGAAATTAAGAAGAGATTCGCAGCTGAAGATTGACCTAGATCCGCCTGTCTTCCAAAATTGAAGGTTTCAATGGGTCTGATTCCACAAAGTTAACTGTATACGCTATAGGCTTAAGATGAATAAATTCATCCTCCATATGATTTGGATTTTCGTCCTCAGTACGTCAGCTCTCCAGGCTCAGATACTGATCAACGAAATCCATTACGCTCCGGCGAATAAAACCGTTCCCGAAGAATTCATCGAAATTCTGAACACTTCCGATGAAACGATCGATTTATCGGGCTGGAGCCTGCAGGGAGTGCGTTATACCTTTCCTGATGGGACTGAGATCGAAGCCGGCGAATATTTAGTCATCGGTCAAGATCCTGCTACCATCACCAATCTTTACTCCCCGGCTCGGGTCCTCGGCCCGTTCGAAGGACGTATATCTAATTCTGGTGAAACGATCACCCTTAGAGACAACAATGGTTTAGTTATCGATCGAGTGAACTATCAGCGAGGATTCCCCTGGCCGATCGCAGGTGGAGATGAAGGCTTCTCCATCGAACTGATTCACCCAGATCTTGATAACGATCTCGGCGGGAGTTGGCGCATCTCGAATCCCGGGCAAGATGCTGATATCGATCGTTTGATCGATGGAGGGTCCACCTGGAAATACTTCAAAGGAACCGAAGAGCCTTCCTCCCCTACGAACGCCTGGCGAAATCTCAATTTTGATGATGACGATTGGTTGGATGACCCGACTCCGATGGGTTACGGAGAACAATTTATCGTCACTGAACTCGATGACATGCGAGGGGGCTATTCCACCATTTACTTCCGTCACGAATTTCATATTGAAGATTTAGCGGAAGTCCCCCACCTCGTGTTAGAGATGATCTATGACGATGGATTCAATGCCTGGATCAACGGGGAATTCGTGATCAATGATAATGTCGATGGCATCGAACAGCCCTTCGATGCGACAGCAAGTCGAGCTTACGAAACTCGTGAGTTCGAACCCTTCCCCCTTCCGTCACCCACCGACTACCTGGTTCAGGGAACGAATGTCCTCACGATTCAAATCTTGAACTCTTCTTTTGATCGAAGCTCCGATGGTTTCTTTGACGCCCGTCTCACCGCTTCCTCGACTGCAGGTAGTGGACCCACTCCAGGAAGGATCAATTCGGTCTTCAATGAAAGTGAGCCTCCTCAGTTGAGACAAGTCGACCACACTCCCGAGAGTCCCAAGGGAGGTGAAGACGTCATCATCACCGCTAAGGCAACCGATGAAGATGGTGTCTCTTCGATGGTCGTCGAGTACCAAGTCGTGCGGCCCGGAAATTATATTCGATTGAGTGATCCCGGCTACGAGACGGGCTGGACTCCAGTCCCAATGAGCGATGACGGTCAAGGCCCCGACGAAACGGCTAACGACGATGTTTACTCCGCGACCATTCCCGGAGCGGAAAATGATCATAGAAACCTCATCCGTTATCGTATTCGAGCTGAAGATGGAACCGGAAACCGAGTGAGTGTTCCTTATAGCGATGACCCTCAACCCAACTTCGCTTACTTCGTCTACGATGGAGTTCCTGATTGGAGAGGCGCCAGCCGCCCTGGAGTCACGGCGAATATCGACTTCGGACAAGATGTCTTAAATCTCTTGCCCATCTACCATCTCATCGCGAATCAGACCGACGTCATCAACAGCCAATACAACAGTGGCTTTGATGGTCGCCACATGTTTGGCACTCTGGTTTACGATGGCGAAGTTTACGATCACATCGAATTTGAAAACCGGGGTGAATTTTCGACGTATCAATCGGGAAAAAATAAATGGCGCTTCCACATCAACCGAGCCCACGAGTTTAAAGCCCGAGACAACTACGGAAGACGATACCGAACGACTTGGCGAACGATGAATTTCGCTTGTGCAGCTTCTCCCTGGGTGCCTACCAATCGGGGTATGGCAGCGTTAGATGAAACCTTTGCCTTCAAGGTTTACGAATTAGCCGGCGTCCCCAGCCCGAAAACGAATTACGTTCATTTTCGCGTTGTCGATAACGCCGTTGAAACATCCACTTCGAGCCAATACGAAGGCGACCTATGGGGCTTATTTATGACCATCGAACACACCGATGGAGCTTTCCTAGACGAACGCGGCTTACCGGATGGAAATACCTACAAAATTGAAGGTGGCGGAGGAGATAAGCGTAATCAAGGCCCCACTCAAGTCGCTTCAAGTGCCGATTACAACAGTTTGAAAAGTGGATACGGCCGTTCGCAACCCATCAGTTGGTGGCGCTCTAATGTCAACCTACCGGTTTACTTCTCCTTTCGAAGTGTGAATCGAGCCGTCAACAATATGGATCTACGTGAAGGCTGGAACATCTGTCAGTACCATAATCCCGAAACGGGTCAGTGGTCGGTGATCCCCTGGGACCTCGACATGCTCTACATGCCAGTCACTCACTGGTCCGGCGTGATGAACTTTCAAAATTGTTTAACTCAACATTCACTCTTAGCCATCGAATACCGCAATCGCGCACGAGAGCTTTCTGATCTTCTCTTCAACGTTGAACAAACCGAACTCCTAACCAGCGAACTTAAATCCTTTGTGAGTCCACCGGGCTGGGACATTACCTTTGCCGATTTGGATCAAGCGATGTGGAACCACCACCCACGTACTCGTGGAGGCCATGTCGGTGCGTTTTATCGAAACCCCTCGAATCACGGTGCGCGAGGAGGCAACATCACTCGAAGACTCGTCTCCGCTGATCACGAAGGAATGGCGGAGTGGATCGAAAGCTTCACGAGTACCGGTTACGGAAAAAATTTCTTAGGCAATAATGCCCGCGATAACGCGATCCCCGAAACTCCTACCATTACTTACGTAGGATTAGAAAACCATCCCGCTGATGGGTTGGTCTTTATGTCGAGTGATTTCGATGATCCTCAAGGATCCAATTCGTTCGGAGCCCTCAAATGGCGCCTCAGTGAAATCACCCCCGACTCGATCCCCCCCGGTGAAAACAGAACGATACCTCGTAAGTACGAAATCACTTCAACTTGGGAAAGTGAAGAAATCACGACCTTCGATGAAATGATGACTCTCCCCTTAGCTGAAGTTCGTCCCGGAGCGACTTACCGAGTTCGAGTTCGTCACAAAGACTCCAGCCAACGCTGGAGCCATTGGTCGACGCCCATCGAATTTGTCGCGAGTGAACCCACGACCTTGCCCAGCCAAGCGGCCTTCCTACGAGTTTCTGAGGTCCACTACAACCCTCCGCCAGGATTGGATATCGAATTCATTGAAATTCAAAATACCGGACCCGAGCCCCTAGATTTAACCGAAGTGCGATTTTCGGATGGAGTTGAATTTGACTTTTCTGAGAGTGAAATCACCACCTTAGCTCCCGACGAAGTCTGTGTGGTCGTCGATAATCGAGTCGCCTTCGAGGCTTTTTATAAGGATCCCGACATCAAAATTGCGGGCCAATATAAAATGAACCTCGCCAATTCCATGGAACGAATTGCTCTTTCCTACGGCGAGGGAGTTGAAATTCATAGCTTTGAATATTTCGATACTTGGTATCCTTCAACGGACGACCAAGGACATACACTTATGATCATCGATCCCTACGGCCCGAAAGAACGCTGGAACCAACAAGAAGGCTGGATGGCAAGTCCTACTCCTCACGGTACACCCGGTTATTCCGATGCCGATCCCCCTTCTGGAGGTTTTCAAAAAGGAGGAGACCTCAATCAAGATTCTCATTTAGACATCGGGGACGCCGTCAGTTTATTATTAGGGCTCTTCCGAGGCGACGAAATCACCTTACCCTGTGAAGGAAATACTGTTGCCGACGGAGGGAACCTAGTTTTAGTCGACTTTGATGGAAATTCAGAAGCCGATATCACGGATGCCTTAGGCTTCTTGAACTATCTTTTCCTCGATGGTCCTGAGCATACTTTAGGAACGAGCTGTATAAGGATTGAAGGCTGCCCCAGCGCTTGCCGATTTTAAAATACCGATGATCAAGACTGCCCATCTCTTTCTGATTCTGATCTACGTCACGACTTCATTGTGGTTGATCGTACCATCGGAAATTGGGGCTAATGAAAAAGTCAAAGACCTCCCGTGGTCCTTCAAGTCTTTAACTCGACCATCGATCCCTCCTTCAAGCTCAGCCTTCGAAAAGAATGCCATCGATCGGTTCATTCATCACCGGCTCCAAGAGGCGGGGCTCTCATTTTCTCCTAGAGCTGATCGGCTCACCCTACTTCGAAGGCTTTATTACGATGTCCTCGGCCTTCCCCCCACTCCCGAAGAAATCGCAGAATTTTTAGAAGATGAGACTCCCGATGCCTGGGAGCGTTGGGTCGACCGCGCTCTCTCGAGTCCTCATTACGGGGAACGTTGGGCGAGACACTGGCTGGATGTCGTTCGTTTCGCGGAGTCTCACGGCTTCGAAACGAACCGAGAGAGAGTGAACGCCTGGCCTTATCGAGACTACGTGATCGAGGCTCTCAACTCAGACAAACCCTACAACCGCTTCATCCTCGAGCAATTGGCCGGAGATGATTTCGGAATCGACGTAGCGACTTCTTTTTTAGTTGGCGGAGCCTTCGACCTCGTGAAGAGCCCCGACCCGAAACTGACGATGGAGCAACGTCAAAATGAACTCGCCGATATGGTCAACACTACCACGACTGCGTTTTTAGGATTAACCGCTGGTTGTGCGCGTTGTCACGATCATAAATTTGATCCCATCGATCAAAAAGACTTCTATCAGCTTCAAGCCATCTTCAAGGGAGTTCAACACGGTGAACGTAACGTGAGGGTGAGTTTAAATGCTGACGATCGCAAAGAGGCTCTGGAGTTGAATGAACGTCTCCAGGTGATCAAAAAGAGTTTAAAAAATTACCGCATCCTTCCTCCGGTTGAATTTGATCATAATATAGATCCAATCGAACCTATTCAGGCTCAGTATGTGAGATTCTCGATCGATAGCACAACGGGAGGAGAGCCTTGTATCGATGAAATTGAAATCTTTACGCAGGGTAAGCGAGTCAACGTCGCCCCGAATGCGGTTGAGCTCAAATCTTCGGGAGACCTTCCCGGATATGCCATTCATCAATTGAAGCATATCAATGACGGTAAATATGGAAACGCCAAAAGTTGGATTGCCAACTCGATTAAAAACTCTTGGGTACAAATCAAGCTCGATAAGGTCTACACCATCGATCGAGTGGAGTGGGGAAGAGACCGTCTCGGTAAGTTCCGTGACCGACTACCCACTCGCTACCGAATCGAAGCGGGACCCACAGAAGACAAAATGAAAATCGTCGCTTCGAGTGAGTATCGATTAGCTCGTAACTCGAATCGGAAACCGAAATTCAAATCGCCCGAAGCTCAAAAAATATACGAGGAGTATGAAGCTTTACAAAACCGCCTAAAGGCTCTGACTCAACAACGCACGGCTTACGCCGGGCGGTTTGTCAATGCGGGCCCGACTCACCTACTCCACCGAGGGGATCCCCTTCTTCCCAAAGAAAAAGTCAATCCCGGTTTCATCTCGGTTTTAAAAGCTGATTCTTTACCAGAAGCCACGAGAGAATCGAAACGCCGACTCGCCTTAGCAAAGTGGATCGCGGATAAAAAGAATCCACTCACTCCCCGAGTGATCGTGAATCGCCTTTGGCATTATCATTTCGGCCAGGGCCTTGTACCAACTCCTAGTGACTTTGGTCGGGGAGGTGTGGCCCCCAGTCACCCTCAGCTTTTAGATTGGTTGGCGAGCGAGGTATTAGATAAGGAATGGTCGTTGAAAAGCATTCACAAGACCATCTTACTCTCGCATACTTACCAACAATCAAATCGGCCCCATCAAAAGGGCTTGGATCGAGACGCCAGCGGGCGACTCTACTGGCGGTTTACTCCTCGACGTTTGGAAGCAGAACCCCTGCGGGACAGCATCCTCGCCACGACAGGAGCCTTGAATTATCAGATGGGCGGCAAGGGCTTTAAAGCTTTTAAAATTCTTTTAGAAAACGTCAATCACTACTTCCCCCGTGAATCCTGGGGCCCCTCCGAATGGCGTCGCATGGTCTACATGACGAAGTATCGCCAAGAACAAGATGCGGTCTTCGGAGCCTTTGACTGCCCGGATGGAAATCAAGTCGTCCCGAATCGGAGTCGCTCGAACACCCCTCTTCACGCGTTAAATTTATTCAACAGTAAATTCATGCTTCAGCAAGCTGAGATCTTTGCTGAGCGCCTCCACCGTGAACTCCCAGATCGTTCTACTGAAGAAAAAATTCAACATGCGTTTAAGCTCACGATGGGTCGAAATCCAAAAGATAACGAACAACAATCCGCAAAAGCACTCATCGAAAATAATGGCTGGTTAGTCTTCACTCGAGCTCTTCTCAATTCAAGTGAGTTCTTATTCATCCCTTGATTGTTCTACTCAAAATTTATGAAACCTGAAAACTCACAACCACCAACGCACCCCCTCTTAGATCGAAGACGATTCTTCTCTCAGATGGCTACGGGATTATCAGGTATCGCACTCACGAGCTTGCTCCAGCGAGAAGGCATGCTCTTAGCTTCACCAACGCCGAAAAAAGGTCCTTTTCGACCGCAGATTTCGCAAGCGCATCCCCTCAAGCAGAGAGCACCAGAATTTAAAGCTAAAGCGAAGAATGTGATCTTCATCTTTTGCTCGGGAGGAGTGAGCCACCTAGACACCTTTGAATATAAACCGGAACTCGTCAAGCGGCATGGTCAACCTCTACCAGGTAAAAACATCATCACCTTCCAGGGGGCTCAAGGGAATTTAACTCAACCGCTTTACAAGTTTCGCCCGAGAGGGCAGTGCGGGAAGATGATTTCAGATCTCGTCCCCCATATCGGGGCGCTGGCCGACGATCTTTGTTTTGTTCACTCTCTAAAAAGCAAAACGAACACTCATGGTCCCGCAGAAAATGTGCTGTCAACGGGCTTCACGTTAGAGGGATTCCCCAGCATGGGAGCCTGGGTGACTTATGCCTTAGGCAGTGATAACGACGAACTCCCAGCATTCGTTGCTATTCCCGATCCTCGCGGAAAACCCCAATCGAGTGTGAACAACTGGGGTCCGGGATTCCTTCCCGCGGCCTTCCAGGGCACAGATTTCAATGCTTCAAAGCCCGTACGCAATCTCAGCCGCCCCTCTCAACTCACTGAACTTCAAGATAGAGAATCGAGATCCTTCTTAAAATTCCTCAACGAGCAACATCTTCAACAATTCCCGGGTGACGGTGAACTCCAAGCCCGAATTTCATCCTACGAGTTAGCCGCTCGCATGCAGTTGAGTGTCCCTCAAGTCAGCCAGGTAGAATCCGAACCTGAACATATTTTCAAGCTGTACGGTGCCGATGATTCACAGAACAAGCTGAAACGCGAGTTTGCTAAAAACTGTATCTTAGCTCGGAGATTGGTCGAACAAGGAGTTCGTTTTATTCAACTCTTCAATGGTTCGTACCAAACAGGTGGAGAGGGAGTGAGCAACTGGGATGGTCACAAGGTCTTAAAGAAGCAGTACGATGTTCACGGGCCCATCCTCGATCAACCCGTGGCGGGTCTCTTGAAAGATCTCAAACAGCGCGGGCTTCTTAAAGAGACCTTAGTGGTTTGGTGTACAGAATTCGGTCGCATGCCCACATTCCAAAAGGGCGCTCAAGGCCGAGACCACAATCCCGACGGCTTCACCGCATGGTTAGCCGGCGCGGGAGTCAAAGGTGGTCACAGCTACGGAGCGACGGATACCTTCGGGCACAAAGCGGCCATCGATATCGCAACGGTTCATGATCTTCACGCCACGATCCTCCATCTTTTAGGCTTAGATCACGAAAGATTAACTTACTACCACAACGGCTTCGAACGACGTTTGACCGATGTTCACGGTCACGTTATCGACGATATTCTCACCTAGCAGACTGACCTAACAAAGGATTCAGAATCGATGTCTATTCTCAATCGTATTCCATTTTATGCTCTCCTTCTGTTCGTAGGCTTGAGCTTCGCCCTGACTTCAACTCTCAAGGCAGCGGATACCCCCAATGTGATCCTGATCTTTATCGATGATCAAGGTTATCAAGATCTAGGTTGCTTCGGTTCTCCAAACATCAAAACTCCACACATCGATCAATTAGCTAAAGAAGGAGTGAAGTTTACAAGCTTTTACTCGGCTTCACCCGTGTGCTCCGCTTCTCGAGCCGCACTTCAAACCGGGAGTTATCCCGTACGAGTAGGGATTACTGGAGTCCTTTTTCCCCGAGCCAAGATCGGCTTGAATCCCGAAGAGTTCACTCTCGGGGATGCCTTTAAGTCAAAAGGCTACGCCACTGGAGCTTTCGGAAAATGGCACTTGGGACACCTCCCCAACTTTCTTCCTACTCGACACGGCTTCGATACGTATTTTGGAGTCCCTTACTCCAATGACATGGATGCCAAGGAGCGGGGAATCAATTCCGTTAATGGATTAGATCGAGCCTGGAAGCTCAAAAAAGAGGCGAACAAATTTTGGGATGTTCCTGTCATACGCGATGAAAAAGAAATCGAACGTCCAGCTGACCAAACGACTCTAACAAAACGTTATACTGAAGAAGCGATGGCCTTCATCGAAAAGAACAAGGAAAAACCATTCTTTGTTTACCTCCCTCACACGATGCCTCACATTCCACTTTTCGTTTCGGATGGATTCTATGTCGATGATCCCAAGTTAGCTTATAAAGCGACAATCGAAGAAATCGATCACGGAGTGGGACAGATCGTTAAGCTTCTAGAAAAGCTCAAACTCCGAAAGAATACTTTAATCATTTACACTACTGATAATGGTCCCTGGCTCGGGAAAAAACATCACGGTGGTTCGGCTCTGCCATTACGCGACGGGAAGTTCACCACTTATGAAGGCGGGATGAGAGTGCCCTGTGTCATGTCTTGGCCCGCGAAGATGCCTCAGGGAAAAACTTGCGATGAAATCGCGGCAACAATCGATCTTTTACCCACTTTCGCCAAGCTGATTGGAGCCCAACTCCCGAAGGACCGAAAGATCGATGGAAAAGATATCAGCCCTTTATTTTACGCACCGGAAACAGCACCGACTCCACATGAAATGTACTGCTTTTATCGAGGCACGCGCTTAGAAGCCATTCGATCGGGTCCCTGGAAACTACGCCTGCCTGGAGTTCCTAATCGAAGAAATAAAAACAATCCAAAGAAAGGTACTAAAAAGGCTCAGCTTTATAACCTCAGAGATGATATTTCTGAAAAGCAGGATGTCGCTTCCAAAAATGCTGCTTTAGTTGAAGGCCTGATTCTAAAGGCGCGCGCCTTCGATGAGGAGATTAAGAAGAACAAACGCCCGGCTGGAAGCTTACCGGATGGGAAATAAACAGCTGTCGTCCCGCTCCGCGGGGCGGCTCCTAACTTCTCCGAGTAAACGTTTAAGTTCTTTCCACTGCGCTCAATCGAGTGAGTTATTCGCCCAATCTCAAACGATAATTGAGTGACGCCCTTACAGGGCAGGGTGAGGAATTCCATTCAACCCAGGGCGACGCTTCGCTCTGCCCTGGGCTATCAAATAAAGTGACGGGCTTTCAGCCCTTGGCTGGAATCGAAATCTAAGATTCTCTCTGCTTAATTACGGTCTTGATTCAGATTCCAGCTTAGCGAGGCATCTTTTTAAAAGGTAATCGCTATCATTTACGTTTTTAGTTTCCGTCCCTCGCTAACGCTTCGGGCTTGAAATTATAGCTATTCTTCTAAGCCCAATTTTCTAAGCTTGGGGGCGATGACGAATTGGCAGTAGCCATTCGTGTTCTTATTTCCGCGGTAGTAATCTTGGTGATACTCTTCCGCTTTATAGAATTCCACTGCAGGTGAAACCTGAGTAACGATCGGCTTAGCAAAGTATTCTTGAAACTTTTTCATCGAGGCTTCAGTGGCTGTTTTTTGTTCTTCAGAATGATAGAACACCGCTGAACGATACTGAGGCCCTTCATCCGCACCTTGCTTATCTTTACTCGTGGGATCGTGGCTCTTCCAAAAATACTCTAAGACCTTGTCGAACTTGATCACAGCCGGGTCGAAAGTCACTTGGACCACTTCGATGTGCTTCGTTAACTTACTGCAGACCATCTCATAATTGGCCGTTTCTTTGGTTCCCCCCATATACCCCGACACCACATCCTTTACACCGTCGACTTGCTCGAGAACGGCCTCGATGCACCAAAAACAACCGGCTCCTAAGGTAGCGACTTCTAGCTTGTTTTCGTTCGAAGTGTTCATCTTGGTTTTCTCCTTCGAGGCAGTGCTGATTTTCTCAGCGCTCTCTTCTGTCGTCTGATCTTCAGTTTTAGTTGCAGTTTCTGATTTTGTGGTTTCAGAAGAGGAATCTGTTTTCAATTGAGACGAAGTGGGCTGGGCCTGCCTTTCGGTACAACCCCAGGAGAGACAGATGATGGTTAAAAGAACCAAACCCACTGAAGTTCCTTGAAGAGCTGAATTCTTCATGCACTGACCGAATCTTGAAATAGTCATTCTTTTGATCTCCTCCTGGGTAGAGAAAAGATGCGAGCCATATTTTGAAATATACAGGAAACGCTTATTAACCCTGTTAAACCAATAGTTTAGCAATACATCGAAACGAGAACCAGATCCTGATTCTCAGTTTTCAGGAGGGATGACGAGGTGGCGGGTGGAATCTTACAGCTAAAATGTGGCTACAGTTGCCCCTCACGGAGCTTACCTTGGATCATTTTTTCAATTTTGCCATCAGCCGTAAGGATCAGAGTTAAAGGGATAGGAAGGCGCGATAAATCGAAGAGGGTATCCGCCTGCTTCCCAGTGACCCGAATGAGAGGCAGGGTAAGGTTGAGTTTCTTTTTAAGACCCTGAATACGATCGGTAGCTGTCGGTGGATCTAGACTGACACCGACCACTTTATATTTACCTTCTTGATGCAGTTTTTCCAAAAGGGGCATCTCTTGAACGCAGGAAATACAGGTCGTCGCCCAAAAGTTGAGCAGGATGGGCTTTTCTCCCTTTAAGGAATACTTATGCTCTTTCCCCTCCAAATCGATGGCATCGAGGTTTTCGAGCGTTGCGCCCAAAGTGACTTTGATTCCAGGAGGTAAAGGCTCTTTAAAGGTGAAAGTCTGTGCCTTATAAAATTGAACTTTTTTTGTTCCTTCTACGAGGAGGCAGCGTTGCCCAGCCTCGACGCGACCAAAATCCTCTTCTTTTCCTCCGGGCCAAGTGACCAAGAGAGAGGCTGAATTTTCTTCACCTAAGCCAAAAATCAACTCTAAGGAGTTTTGGGATTCAAACCCACTACCACAACTCAAGACTTGAGCCTGAACTCCCTTTTTCGTTCGTACCCGAACGGTGGCTCCGATCGCATCCGGATGTCCCGTCGTCGCTTTTAATTGAACTTTAACAAATTGGGTCTTCGGACCGTGTTGGACATCATTTCTGTAAAGGAGATGCAACTCTCTTTGAATCGAATTGACGAAGATGTCGGGGTCTCCATCATCATCGTAGTCCGCTACTAAAGTTGCTCGGCAATCTAGCTCAGAATCGGCTCCGGAGACATCCGAGATGTCGGCGAATCTCATGCCCTCTTGATTGATAAAAACTTTATTCCGCTCAAAGCCACTAAACGAGAGACCTTCATCGAAAATCAACCGGGCGTGCTCCATTTGATAATCGACAGTCTCTGCACGAGATTTAATGACATCCGCTTTTTTAACGATATAAGAGTCGCCTTCATCCTGGGAGCTACAAAGTTCTTGCGACACGACCTGTCGCCAGTAAACGCTTCATGTGTCCTTGAGCGAGTCGCCCGAAATAAATCCGTTAGCAACGTAAACATCGAGGAGGCCGTCCAAATTGATATCTAAAATAGAGGCACTCCACGCCCAGGAGGCGCCAATTCCTCCGTACTCAGGGGGTATCAGTTCAAACTTCTTACCGTTGTGTTGGAAGATCGTATTTCCTGCTGCCAACTTAAGCAGTGTTTGGTGAAGATTTGAAACTTCCTCACCACTCGACTTCGAGTCTTTTTTGGTAAAGCGTCTTAGGATTCTATTCCCTGCAGAGGAGCTCATATTAGAGACGTAGAGATCTAATCTCCCGTCATTGTTCATGTCCCCCCAAGTGACCGCCATACCGTTTCCAGTATCTAAAACCCCATACTCCTTGGCGACATCTTTGAACGTGCCATCCCCTTGGTTCTGATAGAGGGCGTTATCACCGTAATCATTGGCCAAATAGAAGTCTTGGTCTCCGTCTTCGTCAAAATCACAAAAACTGGCTGCGTAGCTCCAGCCGGGATTGGCCACCCCCGCTTTCTCAGCGATGTCGACAAACTTCTTACCTTGTTGATTCTTTAAGAGAAGGTTTTTAGTTCCATTCGTAGCCTTGTACCAAGAATCGGGAGCGATCGTATCGAGGCGATTGTAGCAGGAGATATGAAGATCGAGATAACCATCCTGATCGATGTCAGCCGCTGAAGCCGTGAACGCGCAAGCGTAGATTTCACTTAAGCCCATTTCAAAGCTGACGTCAGTAAACTTTCCCCCACCATCATTACGGAAGAGTTTGAGGGGATAGCCTGCCGGTACTTGGTCTTGATACCAACCCACGTAGCCTAAAAATAAATCGGCATCGCCATCCCGATCGTAATCGAAAAATAAAGGACCCGTGACTCCCGGTTGAGCTTTGATCCCCGAATTTGCGATCACCTCTTTAAAGGTACCGTCCCCTTGATTTTGATAGAGATAATTTTTCAGTGGACCCGAAGTAAAGATATCGAAGTCACCATCATTGTCGAAATCGGAGGTCGCAGCCCCTCTCCAGTAAAAACTTCTATTTCCATCACCGCCTAAGCGCCCTCCTAAGACAGCTAAGCCAGCCGAAGGTGCCACATCGGTAAATAGAGTTCGAGGCCGGGTGAGAACTTGGAATTTATTGAGGATAAATCGACGAAGCTTCCAATCGTTTGCACTTTTAACCACTTCGGCTTGAGCCCAGCCGTAAAGAGACTGAGGAGTTTGATTGGCAGCCTTACCGATGATATTGACCGTCATCTTCAGAACACCCCGCGATTTATCTTTTTCAAACTCAGCTCCACGCGTTTTAAAAAAGACATAGTCGATGGATTCTAAGGGGGCTATCAAAGCCTCGAGCGATTCGATGAATTTCTTCGTATCGATCCCCTGATCGTTTTTTTCAATCGTATATGTTTTAACGACCTTCAGGGCACCACCCGGTACGGATTGAGCCTTATTTAAATCTAAAGATTCAAAGCTCGATCCCCTGAAATCATCGCTAAGAAAAGTGCTGGCTTGATGAAAATCGCGCTTACGAACCGAATCAGAAAAGTCGATCAATCGGTTAGCGACGGTTTCACTCAAGTTTTCAACTTCTTCTAACTCGAGAATTTTGGATTCGATCGATTTGGGAAGGTAGGCCTCTGAATACCCGATTCCCCCATCCGGGGTCTCTGAACGAGGTGTACAGCCGGAGAACACTGCGAGGACAAGCAGAGACAGGAGAGTGGTGGATAGAGTTGTTTTCTGGAACATGGATCGATAATGAGATCTACAAGTGATCGATTAGAGAGCCGTCGGAAATGACCGAAAAGAAGGTATCAATGAATGATAGCCCTCAATCCTCATTCTTGCCATAAGCGACCGAAGTTAAAACGGACCTAGGAAAGACGAAAAAAATGACTTTCTTTCTCCTCGGCGCCCTTCCATTCAGAGCAAACTTCCGAGAAAATAAAATCGTTCACGTCAGAATCCTTTAAGGATATTTCTTTACACAAGTTAATAAATTAGCCATCGAGTGTGCAAAATGACCATGCCCCAATCTTTGTCTAAAAAAATTGCTGTCCTATTGAAGAGCCTGATTCTCACCGCTCTCATTATCAGTCTTCAGAGTCAATTTGCCACAGGGGGAGAGCCCTCTCCCAAATCCATCAAGTTGACCCAGAAATGGCCACAATTTAGAGGTCCCGGAGGACAGGGTCACTCCGATGCGATCCTTCTTCCAAAATCCTGGAACGAGAAACAAAACGTTTCTTGGAAGACACCACTCCCCGGCCAAGGTTGGTCATCCCCCGTTATCGAGAACGGAATGATCTGGATGACAAGCTCCACTCAAAAAGCTGCTACTAAGGAAGAGATCGATAAAAAACTCGCCAAGAATACTGGAAGCCAACCTCTGACGATCGTGGGCGAAGTCACCTTCTGGGCCTTGGGGGTTGAATTCAAGTCGGGAAAATTGGTTCATGAGATCAAACTCTTTTCTAGAAAAAGCCCCGATCCCGTTCACACCTTGAATAGCTTCGCCTCCCCCACTCCTATCATCGAAGACGGTAAACTCTACTGTCACTTTGGAACAAATGGTACGGCTTGCTTAGATACTCAGAAAAAAGAAGTCGTCTGGATTAATGACGATGTCAAAATCAATCACGAGAACGGACCGGGGAGCTCCCCTACTCTTTGGAAAGATAAGTTGATCTTTCACTGCGATGGAAGCGACAAACAATACATCCTTGCCTTATACAAAAAGAATGGGGAGCAAGCTTGGAAGACGGATCGCTCGGGAAAGATGCATCCGAATCCTCAATTGAAGAAAGCTTACGGTACTCCGATCGTCACCAAAATAAATGGAAAGCCCCACCTGCTCTCCCCGGCTTCAGACTGGCTCTACGCTTACAATCCTGATAATGGAGATGAGCTATGGAAACTCAATTATGAAACCTTGGGATTTTCCATCGTTCCTCGACCTGTCTTAGGTCACGGCAAGGCTTACATGTGTACGAGCTTCATGCGCTCTCAGCTCCTAGCTATCGACCTTCAATCGAGCCCTCCCAAAATTGCCTGGCGTCACAAGAGAGGTGTTCCCAATATGCCCTCTCCCATCCTGGTGGGCGATGAGATCTATTTCACCAATGACAAAGGGGGAATCCTCACTTGCCTCAACGCAAAAACGGGTGATGTTCATTTCAAAGAACGCTTAGGAGGAAACTTCAGTGCCTCTCCCCTCTATGCCGACGGGAAACTCTTCTTTTCCAATCGAGAGGGAAAAACGTTTGTGATTCAACCCGGTAAGGAATTTAAACTGCTCTCCACGAATGAACTCGATGGAGCTCACTTCGCTTCGATCATCGCTTTACAATCATCTCTTATCGTAAGAACCGATAAGGCGATCTACCGCATTCAAGGCGCTTCTAAAGCGGAGATTCGTCGTTGAGTTTAAGTCAAATGCATCAGAGTTCAGTGGAGGTTTCCTCCCTTGAGCTCTGATGCCTCTCCCCCCCAATCCGCTCAACCCAAAAAAGCTTTAAGCCTTCTCGATTCAACGAGCCTCGTCGTGGGTATCGTCATCGGAGTGGGAGTGTTCACGAGTTCTGGGCCTATCGCCGCGAGTTTAAATAGTGGCTTCCAAGTGGTTTGCTTTTGGATTTTAGGTGGGATTATCTCTTTGGCCGGAGCCCTGTGCTACGCCGAACTCGCCAGCTGTTATCCTAAAGAGGGAGGTGACTTTGTCTACCTCAATCGGGCTCTCGGTCCAGTAGCTTCATTTCTCTTTGCTTGGGCCCACCTCTCTATCATTCGACCCGCGACGATCGCAGCCATCTCCTTCGCATGTTCAAAATACTTCATCGCTTTCTTAGAACAGGGTTTCGGGGTCACGAGTAACACGACGTTAGAAATTATCATCGCTTCCTCAGCTGTGATTTTTGTGACGACGATCAACTCCCTAGGTATTCGTGAGGGTAAGTGGACACAAAATATTCTCACCTTCCTTAAAATCTTTGGAATCCTTCTCGTCATCGCTTGTGCCTGTTGGGTTAGTACAACTTCCAATACGCAAGAAAAGGTCCAATCGGAAAACACTCCGAGTATGGCCTTAGCCATCATTCTCATTTTATTCACCTTCGGAGGATGGAATGAAATGGCTTACGTCGCTCAAGAGGTCAAAAATCCAGAGCGCAACATCGTTCGATCACTCTTTCTCGGCACTCTCGTCATTACCCTGATCTATGTCCTTTTAAATTTAGGCTTCCTCAATGCTCTCGGTCACGATGGATTAGCTCAATCGGGTGAGACTCCGGCAACTCAGGTCTTAGAAAAATTTAGCACTCAAGCTCAGTGGAGTAATTGGCCCGCAATCGGGATCAGCGCCTTAATCTGTATTTCCGCCCTGGGAGCTCTCAACGGCTTCTTCATGACGGGTGCAAGGATCACCTACGCACTCGGCTCTCGGTACAAAGGATTAAAGTTTTTAGGTCATTGGCATCCAAAGCTCGGAACACCCGTGCGAGCCTTATGCTTGCAAGGTGCTTTGGGAATTGGATTGGTCATCTATTTAAAATCGTTCCAAAACTCAGTCGTTTACGCGGCGACAACTTTATGGGGATTCTTTTTACTCACTGGAATTTCAGTCTTTATCTTGAGACAGAAAGATCGTGATCGCCCGAGGCCCTTTAAAGTTCCTTTGTACCCTTTAACTCCCATTCTCTTTTGTCTAACAAGCCTCGTAATGATCTACAGCGCTATCGATTACAAACCCTGGGGAAGTCTCATTTCCCTTGGGATCATCCTGGCCGGATTGCCTTTGATGTTGATTCTAAGAATTCCATTTAGAAACAAAGTTTCCTCAGATTAAAAAGCGATCAGCACTCGCAAGTTCAGATAATATTCCCACCGAGTTCAACTCTATCGTTCAAACTTCAAGCCCCTCATCTTTTAGGCCGATATTAGTAGGAAGTCTTATAAATACTTAAGGAACGGCCACCCACAAGGGGTACCCGTAGCCGAACTTGTCAAAGTTTGGCTGAATACGTTAGCTGGCCCAATTTTTATAAATTCGGCTACACATTTAACGTATCTGGGATGGCGCTACAGGAATAAATTCATTGCGAATTTAAAATAGCCATCTGGAGCGCCTGGGCCCAGTAATGGCTTACGCCAGGATCTGGCCAGGCCTTCGCCCAAAACGGGGCAAACATTTTAAAAGTGAAAGAAACCCATGAAAACGAGCGAACGATCGATGACCCGACTCAAGGTTACGAATCTCTTAACAGCTCTCTTCTGTGCATTCACCCTTACCGGACTCCTCCACGCGCAATCCGGTGGATTCGGTTCCCCCGAAGTGGCAAGCCCTGACTCGGCTCGTGCGAGTGCGGGAGCATCAGCCTTTGCGGATGATGCTTCGACTGCTTATCACAATCCCGCAGGCTTAACTCGAGTGGGAACGATCGAAGCTCTTGTCGGATTACAACTAGATGTGACTCATTCGCAGTTTGATTTCGACACCATCAATTCAAATTTGAATGGTTCGATCGACGGCGAAAGCGAATCGTTCTCCGTTTCGGGAGCGCTTTACTTTGCTCTTCCCGTGGGAGACAAATTAGCTTTAGGCTTCTCTCTCAACTCCCCCTTCCAAGCCAACCTTCAAGAGGATCCCGATTGGGTCGGGCGTTACTTTCGAACCGACCTCAACATCAACACCCTTCAGATCGGGCCCTCAGCTTCATACCAAATTTTGCCCTGGGTTCATATCGGAGCTGGGATCAACGGGCAGTTCCTCTCCTACGAAGAAGAACTCGCAATCAATAACACCCTCGATGCGAGCAACCTCGATGGAAAAGCGACCTTCGAAGGAGATGCCTGGAGTTTTGGTTATCAGCTCGGAGTTCTCATCGAACCTTGGGATGGTTTAAGGGCAGGATTAACTTATAAGTCTGAAGCGACTTTTGATCTCAGCTCTAGTGTGAATTTTGATCGCCTCGGCCCCAGTTTGAGTGGTTCGGTAAGCAATGCTCGCTTCGATGAAGATGTGGTCCTTCCCCGTTCGGTCAACTTAGGGCTCTACTACGAACTCAGCGCTCAACTCGCCGTACTCGCTGATTTGGCGTGGTCCGATTGGAGTGCTTTCGACCGTAATCCCACTTCGCTCGAACTCTCGAACGCTACGATCTCAAGGAGTTGGCAAGACACCTACCACATCGGAATTGGCTTCCGTTACAAGCTGGCCGATTTTTTAATTTTTCAAGCGGGGGCAGCTTACGACAGTTCTCCTGTTTCAGAGAACAACCGTACCGCCGATCTTCCCCTCGATGAGCAATACCGATTCGCTTTCGGATTAGAGATCGATGGCATCCTCGGGTTTAGAATCGGGGCTTCATACGTTTATATTCTGAGTGGAAAAGGTGAGCTTAAAAGCGACAGCAACGGTCCGCTTTCAGGCACCTTGAGCGGAGACTTCGGCACGAACGAACTTCACATCATCTCACTGACCGCGGGATACCGATTTTAACTGACGACCACTAAAGGATCGCCTAAGACATCCATTCGAGGCTTTACACCTAAACCCGGCTCGGTGGAAGCTGCCATTCTTCCACTGTTGCGTTGAGGAGCGTTTTCAGCATTGGAAACGGTGACGTAACTGTTGAAGTCCGTCGACGTGAAGAGGAATTCCGTAGGTGTACTGTGCGCTAAGTGAGCGATCGCAGCAGTGGTGATATCTCCGCCCCAACTGTCCTCAAGAGTCATCGCAATTCCCAAATCAACACAGAGATCTCGGGCTTGCTTCGCCTTCGTCAATCCACCAAATTTACTGATCTTGATGTTGACGACATCCATGGCGAGATCTTTCCTTCCCTTCAAGAGAACATCCATGCCGTCGATATTTTCATCTAAGACGAAGGGGTGATCGGTATGTCGGCGAATCGAGAGGCATTCCTCGTAGCTCAAGCAAGGCTGTTCGATATAAACATCAATATCACGGACGGCTCTAACGACTCGCATCGCTTCGTGAGGAAGCCAACCGGTATTCGCATCCGCAACGAGTTTATCCCCCGGCTGTAGTTGTTGAGAGACGGCTTTGATGCGTTCGATATCGACATCGGGATCCCCCCCCACTTTAAGTTGAAATCTTCGATAGCCTTCGTCGCGATAGCCCTTGACCTTCCCGGCCATTTCTTCGGGAGATTCTTGAGAGATCGCACGGTAAAGAACGAAATCATCTTCATAACGCCCTCCCAAGAGGGTGCATACCGGCTGCCCACAGGCTTTCCCTAAAATATCCCAACAAGCGATATCTAAAACAGATTTCACATAAGCATGGCCTTTCAGCGCGGCATCCATCACTCGATTGATCTTACCAAGTTGTCGAGGATCTTGACCGATGAGGTGAGGCCCAAGCTCCTCGATCCCCGAGCGTACTCCTTTTGCGTAAGCAGGGAGATAGAACGGGCCAAGAGGACACACTTCCCCCACTCCTTCGATCCCTTCATCCGTTTCAATGATGACGACGGTACTATCGAAGACCGTGACGGATTTGCCACCCGACCATTTGTAGGTAACTTCGTGAAGGGGAAGGTCGACTTGATACGCACTGATTTTAGTAATTTTCATGGAGCACTTCTCACTGTTTGAGACGGGAGTTAGATCTGCGTCTCGATCGAATGGTAGGAATTTATTGAGAGAGAAACTCTAACGGGAGGAGGGGAGGAATTGTAGCCAAATTCGCCAGAATTTAGGTGATTCCGTTTTAAAGCGCAGCCATTCAATTTCAGGTTGTAGCCAAAGACGCCAGTCTTTGGGCGTCACCAATCTTTAAAGTTTTCTCGCGTCCAAATTCTGGCGCATTTGGTTACAGCATAATATACGGTTGAAGCTAACCGATGAACTTCTTCAACACGTGGCCGTGAACGTTCGTAAGACGACGTTCGATACCGTTGTGATAGAAGGTGAGCTTCTCGTGATCCAAGCCGAGGAGATGGAGTACGGTGGCATGAAAATCGGGCCAAGTCACGGGTTTATCGATCGCTTTCCACCCGACATCATCGGTCTCCCCGTAAGCGATCCCGCCGGGTAATCCCGCTCCGGCGAGCCAAACAGAAAAACCATACATATTGTGATCGCGCCCGGTCCCAACTTTGTTACTGGAAGTTTGAGAGAAGGGAGTTCGGCCAAATTCGCTGGTAAAGACCACCAAGGTGTCGTCCAACATCCCTCGTTCTTTTAGATCACGAATTAAAGCGGCCACGGGTTGATCGATTCGCTTGGCTTCACGGTTGTGATTTCGGCGCATATCTTCATGGCCGTCCCAATTGATCCTTGGAGAACCGAAAGATCCTCCAGAGAAAATCTGAACGAAACGCACCCCCTTCTCAAGCAGCCGTCGCGCCATCAGGCAACTGCGCCCAAAGTCGTGAGTCTCTTTCCCCATCATCCCGTAGAGCTCACGAATTCTTTCAGGCTCAAGATCTAAGTTGCTGATTTCGGGAACGACGATCTGCATTCGAGCGGCCAACTCGTAGCTCTTCATCCGAGCCATCAGAGCGTCTTCCGAACCGAATCGTTTAGCATCTTTTGAATTGAGCTTCGAAAGTAAGGTGCGGCTTTGTTCCTCGACTTCAGGTTGGATCTCTTTTTTGGGGAAGAGATCTTGAATCGCCGGTCCCTTAGTAGCGAAGGCTACACCTTGATGTTGAGAGGGTAAAAAGCCATTACTCCAGTTGATCGTTCCCCCAGCGGGGAATCCTCGAGTATCCGGCAATACGATATAGGCTGGCAATTCTTCAGTAGCTACTCCGAGACCGTAGGAAATCCACGACCCCATCACTGGAAAGCCATTCAACTGAAAACCGGTGTTTTGCTGAAAGGTAGCAGGAGTATGGTTCGCCGAATCGGCTACCATCGATTTAATTACATTCAAGTCATCGGCAACTTGACTCAGATGTGGAAAGAGATCCGAAACCCAAAGACCGCTCTTCCCCCGCCGCTTAAAATCCCAATCGTTTTTTCGAATGAGACCGACTTGATTAAAAAAGGTCGCGGGACGCTCCGAATACTTTAAGGGCTTACCGTGAAACTGAGCCAACTTTGGCTTGTAGTCGAAACTGTCGAGATGGCTCAATCCTCCACACAAGCAAACGTGAATCACTCGCTTTGCGCGTTGTTTGAGGTGAGAGTGTTCTGATCCAGCTTGAGCTGCCTTCAATGGACGCTCGCGACTCAACAAACTCGCTAATGCCGCAGCGGTTAATCCTCCACTCGTCCACTGGATGAGTTCCCGTCGAGAGATAGAGTTTTCAGAACTGTTTTTAACTTCTCTGTAATCGGTCATATCTCTCACCGGACGTAAAGGAGTTCATTCGTATTGATGAGCACGCGCGTGTAGGCCACCCAATCATTCTTTTGGATAAAACTCTTAGCCAATTCGACCTCTTCGTGATCGGGAAGACGAGAATACAAAAGCCTGTAGGCCTTTTGGACTCCCCTCTCTACTGATTCTCCAGAAGATCGCTTGAGCAACTCCGCCAGGTCTTCCGCCATTTTCAGCATGAAGCCATTGTTCAAAAGAGCTAAGGCTTGGAGTGGAGTGGTCGTCACAGCTCGCTGAGGAGTGGCCGCAGAGGGATCGGGACAATCGAAGGTTTCTAAGATCGTCTTTTTAGCTCCTCGAGGACTGAATCGGTAGATCGTTCTTCGATAACCGTTCTTTCCATCCACTTCGATGGGATCGTAAAAGTTACTTCCCTTGTGACCGTAGTGACGCATATCTCGATAACCCTGTCCTCCTAATTCGAAATTCATTTTATTCGAAATGTAGATCAAGCTGTCTCGAATCGCTTCGGCTTCAAGGCGCTTGGGAGACATCCTCCAAAGGAGTCGATTATCGGCATCGATGGCACTTGCTTTGGCCGAAGGCAGTGAGGATTGGCGGTAGGTGTAGGAAGTGAGAATCAGACGATGGAGAGCCTTGAGACTGTAATCTTGCTCTCTCAATTCCAATGCCAAGGCTTCTAGAAGCTTGGGATGGCTGGGAGAAGTACCGTTGGCTCCAAAGTCGCTGGGAGTATTCACTATCCCGGCTCCGAAATGGTAGAGCCAAATTCGATTCACGATCACCCGTGAGAATAGGGGATTCTTTTCCGAACTCACCCATTGACTCAGGGCGAGGCGGCGGTCGCGCTCTTGAGCGTTGGCGGGAAGTCCAAAGTCGGATTTAAGAGTGACAAGAGCTTGAACCCCTCCCGGCTTCACCACATCGGCAGGGCTGTAAACATCCCCGCGAAGTAAAACTCGGGTCTCCCCGGGATTGGTAGGTCGAACTGAGAAGACTTTCGCCTGTTGAACATCTTTGATCGATTTGAGGCTCGCTTCCCAAGACTTAATCTTTTCTTTCAAACCCTGGATGTGATTCTTTTGTTCTAAACTCAGTGCAGCGAGTAATTCGGGGTGAGAAACGAACCAGACGGCCTTACCCGATGAAGCTGCAACTTCTTTTTGGGTGAGTGCACGGTTGAATACACTCGCTTTAAGGACTGTCCCCGCCAACATCTTCCCTCCACCGACACTAGCGTGACGTAGACCGAAAAGGAACTCGGCTTCATTCTTTTTGAACCGTTGAACCCCGGTTTTATACGGCTTTCCGTAAGGAACACCGTTTCGATAGGCCTGAATCGTCCCATCGGCCTTGTAGACGATAGCCATATGAACCAAGCCACCCGCGTTCGATTCTTCCGGCCCCCCGAAAGATTGGGTTCGTCTGAAACTATTACTTCCGGCCATCCAACGTTTAGGACTTCGCTCTCCGAACACGATGGCATCGAATAGATTTCCACCGAGAGTTTGAATCGTGATCGAAGATCCACCCCGATGGTTCAAGTGAGCCAACTTGACCCAAGTCATCAGCGTTTTCTCACCGAGATCTTCAGGGAGCTTCCCAGAAACCCCGTAGGCGGCTCGGCCGTCCAAATGAAGCCCTTTTGAATCTCGCTTGGCTCCGTTTCTTAACTGAACTTCAAGCCCGTAGAGGCTGTCTTTGAGTGACTCGGTAAAATCCCAATGAAGAAAAGGAGTAGGCACTTTAAGGGTCTTAGGGGAGGGCTTATCTTTCTTCTTCTTTGAGAGAAGCTCTTCTCTTACCTTCGATTCGATTTCTTGAATCTCTTTATTAGCGGTATCGATTTGCCGGCGGTAAATATCCTTTTGGGCTTCTCGACCCTTTTGTCCTGGATCAGGAATCGAACGGTCCCCAGGCCGAACTCCCGCTAACGCCGAAACGACGCTGTAATAATCTTTTTGCGAGATCGGATCAAATTTGTGATCGTGACAGCGCCCACAGTGAATCGTGAGACCGAGGAAGCCTTGCCCCACCGTACCGACCAAGTCTTCCATCTCATCTTGAAGCATGGTCTTTCGCATTTTATCGTTGCTGGGACGCGTGGTGTTGTGAGGACCAGCCACTAAAAAGGCGGCCGCGACGACACCATCGGGATCGTTGGGAGCGAGAAGATCGCCGGCTAACTGGTAGCGCGTGAAATCGTCATAGGGCATGTCTTCGTTAAAGGCTTTAATCACCCAGTTACGATAGGGCCAAGCGTTATTCCGCGGCTGGTTGTATTCAAAGCCATGAGATTCTCCGAAGCGAACGAGGTCTAACCAGTGTCGAGCCCACCGTTCTCCGTATTGAGGAGAAGCTAACAATCGATCCACAACCTGTTGATAGGCTTCAAAGGTGGGATCTTTCAGAAAGGCGTCGAGTTCTTCCTCAGAAGGAGGTAGGCCGATGAGGTCGAAATAGACTCGCCGGAGGAGTTGCTCTGGAGTTGCTAATGAAGAGGGTTTGAGGTTCTTCTCATTCAGTTTTTCGAAAACGAAACTATCGAGAAAATTTTGTGGTGAGGGAAAGTCCTTAGGCGTGGCTGGAAGTGCGGGTCGCTCGAGTGCGCGTAGAGACCACCACGTTTTCCCTTTTCTGACCTTCTTTTTACTTTGGCTCGAAACGGGTACTGCACTCGGTTGGTCACTAAAAAGTGTTTCATCCCACCCGATCGGACCGAGGAGGGTCAGAGCGAGAAGTAATAAGGTCAGTTTTTGCTGGAGAGAACCTGAGCTCAATCGGTTTTTCATCAGTTTCACACAAACAAGATTAATGTCTTCAAGGAGGGTAAATTCCAGGCTGAAACCTCAGCTCACCTTCCGGTCGACCCTCTCCTCAGCAAGGAGAGTTCTCTTCAAGGAATTCTTCAGATTGAAGGCCACCAAACGAATTAATATAGACTCTTTATTTTAACGGCAGATCCCTTTTTTTTCTTCGTACCAAAGCAAATTTCTACAAAAAATCCCTCCGAAGCAAATCCTCATGAAGCTCCATCTGAAGCATCCAAGAGCTTCTCGATGGCCCAGACTTCATTCCCAAGCTCCATAACTTCAATCGCCATAGCTTTTCTAAATAAAGAACAGGAGAAGCGAGTTTCTAAATCTTCTTTTGATAAGGGCTGGATAAAAGAGCCCTAAATTATTAAAACGTTCATTCAAATCCATTCGTAAGAGCGGGATTTTTCAAGCCTTCTTCAGAAGTTAGAGATGCTTCCTATATCTACAGCTCTCCGAGAGAACAGTAGACCAGAAGATACATTTTTTCTTTCTGAAGAACTCTGGTTCCCCTCGAGGATGAGTTCAAAACATTTCTTTTCCAGTTTGGCGCGCGCAATAGGAAGGGGCTTCCGATACTTCCTGCTCTTCTCGGAAAAGAGAAATCGACTGAACGAATCTCTCGTTAGTATTGAAAAGGTTTTCCTAATGGACTGTGCCCTTAAATGGTTTCCCAAAAGAAGTCAATTTGTATTAGTTGTACTTTTATGTGGGATCTCGAGCTTCTCTTTCCTTCCTCTTTCACCTGCCCAAGAGAAGCCAGCTGAAGAGAAAAAAGAACCCAAGACCACCAAAAACTTAGAGATTCCCACCGACGAGCTCGGACTCATGGTCAAACCGCTGACCTTAGAGGAACTCGAAATCGAAGTGGGAGCGTGGATGGGTGAGCTACAAAAGTTAGCCACTGAAATCAGCAACCTTGAAATCGCCATCAAGCAGCAGAAGACTGCGATCGCTAAGGATGAAACTGCTGCGAGTAAGCTTGAAGATGCGAATCAAGCGCTGAAGGAGGCTCAAGAAGCTCTAACTAAGGCAAATGAGTCGAACGATGCTCAAGCCATCGAAGCAGCTAATCAGAAGCTTCAAGAAGCAACCCAAGCTCAGGCTGACGCTCAAAAGGCCGTCGAAGAAGCCAAGCAAGCTGCTGAGAGTCAAAGCAATGAAGTGAAAGAAGCAGCTCAGTCGGCATTGAACGAAAAAGCTGAAGAAGCACAAAAGAAAGCGGAGGAGGCGCAACAAACGGGTAATTCCGAGGATGCTCAAAAAGCCCAAGAAGAAGCTCAGAAAGCTCAAGAAGCAGCTCAGGGCAACGCACCTAATAACTCTGATAACGCTAGCGCTGAAGCTAAAAAAGAAGATGCCCAAAAGAAGGCCGAAGCTAAAGACACCCTCACCGAGGTGAAAACCGAGAAAACGATTGCTCGGGGTGGGCTTATCGAAAGAGTTCAAATTGTCTTAGATGCCTACGCTCTCAAAGGAGGAGACCCCGCTCCCCATCAACTCTATATCGACGCTGTAAAGGGCATCAATATTGATGTGACCGATGCCTCAGCGACTTACACTCTCATCAAAACGTGGATAGCCAGTGAAGATGGTGGAATCAAGTGGGCGATCAACATCGGAAAATTCATAGCGATTTTGATCGGCTTTTGGTTGGCAGCGATCATCCTCGGCCGTATCACTCAACGTGCGATCAAAATGTCTAAAAAGGTCTCTAACCTTTTAGGCGATTTCCTTAACAAATTTGTCCGGCGCATCGTGCTTCTCATCGGATTCGTGATCGGGCTTTCTGCATTAGGAGTCGACATCGGTCCATTATTGGCCGCAATGGGAGCTGCTGGTTTCGTCATCGGGTTCGCCTTACAGGGATCCCTTTCAAACTTCGCCTCCGGAATCATGATCCTGATGTACCGCCCCTTCGATGTCGGTGATGTAGTGGAAGCCGGAGGCGTCGCGGGAAAAGTTGAATCTACGAGTTTGTTCACCACCCACATTCGAACTCCCGACAACAAAGCCCTGATCGTCCCTAACAATGCGATCTGGGGTGGAGTGATCACCAATGCCACCAGCACCAGTCGTCGCCGAGTCGATTTGGTGTTCGGTATCGGCTATGAAGACGACATCGCCCAAGCCCAGGCGATCATGGAAAAACTGGTCGAAGCGGATGAACGCATCCTCAAAGACCCCGCTCCAACGATCAAAGTGAACGAGTTAGCCGATTCTTCAGTGAACTTCGTTTGTCGCCCCTGGGTAAAAACAGCCGACTACTGGGATGTCTATTGGGACCTGACCCGAAAGGTCAAAGAGGAATTCGATGCGAATGACATCTCTATTCCTTATCCCCAACAAGACATTCACGTTCACCACCATGCCGGCGAAGGCGGAGCCCCGTTTCAGGCTCCCGCAGGTGGGAAGTAAATAGCAAAGGCTTTCCCTCTAATTCTTGATCCCTCACTAAAGCTTCGGGCTTGGAAGGCATTTCTCGCTTTTCAAGCCCGTACCTTTAGGGAGAGTGCGTAAGCCGAAGGCTTACTTCCACGCAGGAGCGCAGCGATCATTTTCATGGGGCAAGGGATCGCTCTCCGTTAAGAAATATTTATGAGACTTTCCCTCACTCCTATTTGTATAGTTCATGTGTTGAGGGAAATATTTCGCACAGATACGAGTGGAAAAACCACTGAACCCTATTCTAAATTGACCAGTTCTTATGCGTAAAATAGGAAGATCCCTATATTTGGCAACCCAATCCCCGGGAATTCATTACAAATCTTAATAGGCGACGGATCACGATCGTGCCAAGTGATATGATGGAAAGATTCGAGTTCTCACTCCATCCCCCTCTTGATAAACTGGATTAGCGCCCATAACCAAGACCGAAAGCCAAGCCTTAAACAATCGTTGTTTTAAGGATTTAAGACACTATGCGATCATTTCTTGAAAAGACCTTTACCTGCTTCTTAGTCACCGTACTTTTTTGCTTGTCACTCAACACACAAGCACAAGAAGCCCCGCTAGCTCCCCCACCACCTCCGTTTGAGAGTGGGAAATTCGCGTCTCAATTGATCGAGGGAGGTCTGCTCAATTTAAAAGATAAAATGACTCTGTTCACCCCTGACATCCTCCCCCATCAGGTGAAATACAAAGATCGTAAACTTCGAAAACAGATTCTTTATTTAAGAACTTACATCGATCTTTTTGGTCACAGCTTTTCTCTTAAACCCTCTCAAGAAGAACAAGGGAAATTCCAAGACCCGTGGCGAGAGTTGCGATCTCACCTCGATGACGGCTACGACTATATGGGAGATTTCAAAGATCTTTATGACATCTTGGGAACCCAGATCAAGGGTGAGAAATTACCTCAGAATATACTTCTGGAGGACTACGGACAGGCTTATCACGTCCATCCCAATCTCTTGGAATCGAGTTGGTTAGCTCAAGAGATCAACCAGCGAAGAAAACTTGTTTTAGATTGGATTCAAGGCTTTGATTTTCAAGCCTACCTGACTTCATTGAAGGCAGGGAATTTAAAGCCCCTCGAAAACAATGCCATCGAAACGAGAAGAAGCCGTAAGAAATACTCTAAGCTCTTCTGGGGATCGATCCACGCTGCCCCCGACACTCGACTGTCGGGATTGGATAACATTCGTCGACTCTGCTTCTTGCTCCTCACCGACGTCTTACTGAGCGGCATCATCGATGAAGTCTCTGAGATCGAAAACATCATTCTTGAACAAGAAATCTTCCATGACTTAAGAAAACGAATCCGCTCCGTGATTCAAATCCCTAACTTAGCGGGATTTGAAAGCCTCTTACTCCTTGAAGATATTGAGAGTACGAGCTTCAAGAACCTCTCAAATACAGTGAGTCTCTTTGGAGATATCAACGACCTCATCACTAAACACGCCTTGTTTAGTCAATTTGAGTTAGCTGAAAAAGATCCAGCTCAGCGAGCGATTTTGAAAACTCAGAAGGAAGAGACGCTCGTCGAGATTGCTTACCACTTGAAATCGAGCTTAGCCTTAGAAAATATCCAACAATTAAAGAAAGACATTTTCGACTTGGCGATGATCTTCGCTCGAAGAATCCTGCCCACACAAGGGCAAGCTCCTCCCCCGATCCCGGCATTCATTACGGACATCACCTTTGATCCCTTGAAAAATGTCGTCTTCCATAATTGGGCCGCAGAACTAAAAGAGAATGAACTCGCATTCGCTGTTGAGATTCCCACGGGATCGAATTTGAAAACCGAACTACGAACGGCGACGGGGCAAGTGATCATGGATCGAGTGTTGTGCCCGAGATCGGTCTTAGGCACGGATCGCACAATCGAAAAGTATCCGGTAAACTACGGTATCTCGCCCGGAAGATTCAATGTGGATGGTGATCCCTTAGATTTGCTCGTCATCGGTAAGGATGACGTCTATAAGAAGCAAGTTGAAACGAACACCGTAACTCTTAGAAAAGTTCGAGTCATCGGTGCGATCAAAATGCAGGAGTGCGAGACCGTCCCCTGTGAAACCGAAGAAAGCTGGTTAGACGATTGGAAAGTCGTCGCGGTAGATGTCGAAGAGAAATCATTAGCTGGATTACAATCCTTGGATGCAGCCCCTGAGGTCTTGAGCCAACTCACCGAATTCTTCTCCAATTACAAGGGAAGCTCAGGTGGAAACCCCTTAACTCGAGTCACCGGTCATTTCGACGGCAAAGAAGCTATCGCCTATATCAAAAACTTTAAACCCGCCTCGCCGGATGCGAGAGTCAAAGAGATCGAACTCTGCTGCGGTCTTTACGACACGGTGTTAGAAAATAAGGATTTCTACTTGCAAGTTGCGCGCCCCAATATCAATAAATCTTATTTAAACTGCTTGGCTCGTGTTTTTTATACCAAGTTTTTTGAGAATGAAGCTAACTACAATTTCTTCATTCAATACTCCGCTTATCAGTTAGCTAAAGGAAAGTTAGGGCATAGTCAGGCAACGATGGCGAATGCCTTAGAAGTACTGAAAATTCTAAGGGATCAAAAAGCCGTTCACTATCGGTTTGTTACCTACGATACTCCCGAGCCTGGCTCGGGCAATGCCATCTTCGAATGGGTTAAAACTCAAAACCGCAATGTTGGCTGTCCCGATGCTTTCCCCGCTCAACACTATGAATCCCAGGCCCTGGTCCCTACCTATAGTGAACTCCAAAGGTAATCCTTGAGGCCTTGCTGTCCTTAATCCATTCCTTGCAAAAGTAAACCTATCTATAAATTCGACAGGTTCTACCTGCCCTGTTTATTGAGTTCGTTTTCCAGTGAGAGAACATCAAATTTCAAAATCCAACTTGAACCGTACTCAAAATCATCGCTTAGCATCATAAAACCTAAAACTTTTGACACTTACAATTAGTGTTCCAATTCCGGAATCGGTCTTTTTATCAATTCTTTTAATTATTTCCTAACTTCTTAGTCTCTCCTGCCTAAGCCTTCAATTTAGGCATTCCTATTGCATTCCCTCCCACTGGAAGAACTCTACTTCAAGAATTCTCTCCCCTGCTTTTAAACAAAACTGGAAAACTAAAATTTGCAGATCTTGGTTAGGGTGTACTTTCCTCGATCTCAAGTAACTGGGTAACCTCATATATTTTAGAGGAGAAAAAATGTTAAAAGGTTTAACAAGATCTATTTCTACATTTGGATTTGTCTGCCTACTGGCAATCACAAGTTCATTGTCAGCGAATGAACTCACTGCAGATTGCGACGGTTGGGAAGTCTTTTCACAAGACCTCCATCCCAACTGCGCAGGTGCATTGACCTACATCATCACGAATACCACTCTTCACAAAATGAACGACGCTGGCGATTTCGAGCCTTTCCTCGAATCGACCGGTTGCGCATTAGTAGAAGCTGGTAACTCTGCTTACAGTATCGTGGGTTCTTGGGGAACCGACCTTCCCGACGGAACCTACCAAGCGACGACTCACACTCGTTTCTACTCGACGAACGGAACGGCCGACGAAGCTTACCTTCGCGCTCGTTACGACAATGGTTGTGAAGATCCTAACGATCACCGTTTAGCTGACAACACTATTCCTAATCGTTGTGCTTCCTCAACTCCTCCTGGTACCGAGCCTGTCGAGTGTATCGCTCCTCCTACGGGTGGCGAAGGCTGTACTCCTTGTTACTGGTCACGCTGTCGTAGCTTCAGAAACTGGCCTGCACCTTACACCCCTCGAACTCGTTTCTCAGACGTCTTTGATGATGCCTTCCCCGGCAAAACTCTCTACCAAGTTCTCCGCATGAAAAGATCTTGCACAGCTCTCGGCCGACTCGGTGCCCACACTGTTGCTGCTCTTCTCAATGCTGCTCACGAAGACGTCGACTTTGGCCTTACCGTCAATGACGTTATCTCTGACTTCAACGACGTTTATCCTTCAACGAACTCAGCTGATTACAATGCCCTCAAAGAAGACCTCCAACAACTGAACTCAGACGGTTGTCCCCTCCGCCGAATCAAGCCTGATCGCCCCATGGGTAAAGGCAAAGGTAAAGGAAAAGGCAGCATGGGTAAAGGTAAGGGCAAGGGTAAGGGAAAAGGCAGTATGGGAAAAGGAAAAGGCAAGGGCAAAGGAAAAGGCACTTGCAGTTCCGGTGGCAAAGGTAAAGGTAAGGGAAAAGGAAAAGGTAAAGGCAAACGCCATTACTGGTGGTGGAGACGATAATCTCTACTCCTGATCCAAAAGGAGTTAAGGCCTTTAATCTTTAAAGACGACTCCTCATAAAATCACTTTACCAAGCGTTTAAAAAGGTTAAGCAGACAACGTTCTGCTTAACCTTTTTTTTATGGATTGCGCCTCAGTCACTTCATTCATTTGATCTTCAGCCAACTCTACATCACCAGGAAAGCGAATTAGGTCGTCCCTTTCCACCACTCAACGGTCAAGAAACTCTGGACGGTGACCATCCCCAGTTAAACTTATAAACAAAGAATCTAACGGACTCGTTGCTGACATTAATATGTTCTTGTCTTCTGAGAAGTCCTATTAACGAGCCCGAAGCACGAGCGAGGGCACAACGCTTAGAGTTACCCGCAAATACCATCCATCTACGCAAAGTAGAAAGTACTCAAACTTACGATTTAAGTACTTTAATGCCGTTTCATTCTATGACCCCCATTAGCGCTTTGGGTTAGTTGATGCCATTGTTATTCGTTTATATTGGCCCACAATGCTTACAACTCCCCTTCTCAGCAATCCTCTGAGGCTAAATATTGAAATAATTATTAATGAGCTTAGAAGAAATCAAACGTTCTAAATTAGTCCTCCGAGTGACCAAATTCTAAATTTCATTTTGGTCGTCAAAACTCTATACACTCAATCGATGCAACTAAAGCTTCAATCGGTAGGCATCCCATCTTTGCCCCACACTTTCAAGGTCTCCAAGGTACAGCCTTAGACCTTGTCTACATTAAGACTTATAAAAACGTCAA
>JANQLS010000086.1 GCA_028280485.1 Planctomycetota bacterium | reverse complement strand
GAGCCTATGTTTAGCGGAGTGCAGACAATTCGAAGAATTGTCGAAACGGTTGAAACGCACTCCGAAGGAGTTTGTTTCAACAGAAACTAATTAGTTCCTGTTGATTAAATAGGAACTAAACCTAGTTGGGATCAACTCGGCCGCGAACGTAGGCTCGGAGAGTCTACGTTTAAGGGGACTGAAACAGCCCAAACACTCGTTATAAGACTGACTTGGATCCTTCAATTCCGACTCTCTTCTTACCATTAACCTTTGTCGATGGTGTCTTCGGCATGAATTTCGACTACATACCAAAGCTCCAATGCAAACATGCTTATTTCATCGTATTGGGCTTAATGAGCTTGAGTGGAGTTGGACTCTGTTTCTACTTCAAAAAGAAGCGCTGGCTTTAATGAAGCAAAGCCGGTTTCCCGATAAAACTCTATAAAATTAAATCAGCCTCTTAGACTCAGTGATCAATTCGACACACAAGCCCTAAAGCCCTACTTCTAAATGACTTGACTACACGAACCTCATCTGTTTCATCGAAGATTCCGATCAGCAGACTGCACATTTAAAAACTTAGCCTTCGAGTCTTTGGTGAGGTTTTCTCCCTAATTTAACTGACTATTCAAATTGTCACCCGACTCCTACCATTAGACTCAATAGTGATAAAATTTCTTAAAAACACAGGTAAATCCTCGGGTTGACCGTACGTATCCTTATAACTGCGCAGATCCTTCTGTAAATCTTTTAAATTAGCTGTTTTAAAACTGCATCAGAAATGGAAAAGAATAGCCAAGAGGTCTTAGTCAAGTACCTGACCCAATACCATTCTCAATTATTGGGTTACCTTCGATCGCTGCTTGGACAACGCGAAGATGCTGAGGATGTGTTGCAAAAGACTAATTTAGTCATTTGGCAGAAATTCGATCAGTTTGACCCGGAGTCCGATTTCTTTTCATGGGCGAGCACAATTGCCTTTTACGAAGCCAGGAACTTCATACGTATTCGAAGTCGCGACCGTCATTATTTTAATGAAGAGCTTTTAGGCACTCTTTCAAAAGAAAGATCTCAAGATCTTAAAGCGAGCCAAACAAAACAGGCAGCTCTCGAACTTTGCCTGAAAAAACTAAACCGAGAGAATGAGTCTTTAATCAGAACGCTCTATCAAAATTCAAAAACCATTAAGGAATTAGCGACGGAGCTCGGAAAAGCCCCTCAGTCACTTTACAACCGAATTGTCACCATCAAACAAAAACTGTTAACTTGCGTGAGGAAGCAACTCGATGGGGAGATCGGGATATGAAAGACAAAATGAATAAAGACATTATCGAGCTATTTCAAAGGTATAAAGATGGTGAATTAAACTCAGAAGAGTTTAAGGATTTAGAAATCCTACTTAATGAGTCCTCCGAAGCTCGCCAACTTTGGTTCGAATTTAATGATTTAGAACACTTTCTTGAAGAGCACACGACCTCCACAGGTTTAGTGGGAAAGCTAAATCCAGACTATGAACCAAAGGAAGATCCCCAAAGAACCAACTCTAGATTTCTTCGGTTAAAGTTTTTCAGTATTGCAAGTTCTTTGATCATCCTTGTTTTACTAGGAATTCTTTTGTATCCAAAGGTTTCCCATCAAGATGATCCTGCAACTTTAGTCCAAGGTTTGAATACAGTTTTCAAAAGTGGAAAGAATTACAAAAAGGGTGATTCAATTTCCAAGGGACAAATAGAGCTGGTTTCGGGCACAGCGACTCTTAGGTTCAAAAACGACACAAAAATTACTCTACAAGGGAAAACGCAACTTGAAATCATCTCTTCCAGCCAAGTGAAGTTAAATGAAGGGAAAGTCTTAGTTGAAGCAAACTCAGACTTTCAGAGCTTTAGTATTAAAACTCAAGATGCTGACTTTATCGATGTCGGAACTTCCTTTGGGTTGCTGGCTCAGCCGGGATCAGGAACTGAGGTCCACGTGTTTGACGGTACGGTGCTCGCCAGACCCAAAATTGGAACAGAAGTCCTTCCCATTTTAAAAATGGAGGCCGGTCAGGTAGATCAAGAAGCCAGCTCTCTTTTATCTATCCGCATCGATCCCCAAAAATTCGGCTTAGAAAATATAGCCACAAAACCAGCTAAGATCCCCCTCGCATCAAAACCCTTTCCACCCTCCAGTCGAATTCTATTTTTAGGGGATAAAACCACAGATAGAGAGACTCACATTCTGTTACTTGAGAAAGCTTTAGCCAGAACAGATTATCCTCTCTATTTCTTTAATGCCGGAGTTTCATTCCCCCTTAGCTACACTGAGGCTGAATTCAAAGAGCTGATTCGAACCTTTAATCCCAGCCATGTCGTTTTGAGCTTTGGTGCAGAAATTGCGATCGAACCTAAGCCGAGATCACAAGAAAAGTTTGAGTCAGATATTCAAAAGCTTGTTAATCAACTCGACGAGAAAAACATAAACATCATCATCCAAACAGGCCATCCTTTGGGAACTCCATTTAAGGACGCCCTGAGTCGATTACGAAATTACAATCTCTTCTTACGAGATTTCTCATTCAAAAACAAAATTAAGCTCATCGACATTCACCAGCATTTACTTTCTAAGAATGAAGAGGGGCTACAAATCTTAGCCCCCGATGGCAACACTCCTACCTACGAAGCCCATCGTGAAATGGCCGCATGCTTTTTAGAAAGTTTTAATATCCAGAGATCCTATTTACCAGAGTCGTTAAGGTTTAATGCTTTACCAGGAATCGTTCCTCGTTGGGAAATTAGAACTCTAACTCGAAGCGAGCGCTTGAACTCTCTGCCGGATAAGATCTTTGAGTCAGAAGAAGCTTGGGAAACTTTACGTTTACCCATTCAGGACTCCTTTTCAAAACGCATCAGCAACCCCGGGCATACGATTATGTACCGAGATCGCTTGAGAGGATTTGCCACCCATTTAGTTAGAGATTCAAAGTTATTTGTTCAGGGGCGAACCGTGCTCCATTCTGATAAGGAACGATCCGTGTGGCTCAATACGGGAGCTACTTTATGGACCGTTTGGTTGAATGGTGAGAAAGTTTACGACAATAAAACTAAATGGTCGGGCTGGCACGCTGGTAAAGAGAGAGTTCCAGTACAATTAAAATCCGGAGAAAATCGTATCATCATCGAAGCATTAGACAGTTTCTTTCTAAGCTTTACCGATGAACAAGATTGGGCCCTCACTTCTGCTCCCAATATAGGATCGTAATTTCATGAACTTGAGTAAATTTTTATTCGTGTTAGCGACCCTACTTTGGCTTCCCTCCATCCTCGAAGCTAATGATGAACTAAAAGATTCGTTTGAAGAGTCGGTCAACTATTTCATCGAAGACTTCTGTAAGAAGTGTCATGGGAATCGGAACTTTAAAGGTGATCTTTCTCTAACTCGATTTAAGTCTCATGAAGAAGTATTAAAAGAGAGGAAACTCTGGAAAGTTGTTCTCGATGCCGTTGAAGGTTATGAGATGCCTCCTAAAGAGAGTGAGAAGCCATCTCCTGCTGAACGAAAAAAATTCATTTCCTGGATTAGAAAAGCTATCGCGCAACCTGAATTCGGCGAGCAAAAGGATCCTGGCCCTCCTCTGATGAGGCGCCTGACTCGACTTGAATACAATAATACCTTGAGGGACTTGTTCGGCTTCGACGTCGATCTCTTCCCTTTTCCCGAACGCCTTCCCTTCGATAAATCTTACTTCAACCCAGCCGCCACCAAGCTACCTCCCCGTATCGATATGCGGGCGAGAGAGTACGGTTCTAAATATCCCGTCTTCCTTCCCGATGCCGGTATGCCGGGAGACAGTCGCGCGGAACATGGATTTACCAATCGAGGGGACCATCAAAATTTAACATCCGTGAGATTAGAGCAGTATCTTAGCCTGGCCGAGAAAATTGCATACCATGAGGATCTTTTAAAAAGAGCAAGGCGCCTTGAAGAACTTTTCCCTCAAGCGAAATTTGAATCATTAGCGAGAAGAAGACCCCCTGGAAAAACCAATTTAGATACAAAAGGGGCTGGCTTGGTTGCTACTAACTCTGTCCCATTGGTAACCGCTGAGGGCAGCTCTCGAACTTTCCAAGAATTCAATAAAGTATTGAATCAAGCATTTAAAGAGAACCGCGGAGGAGTTTTCAGCGGGACTGAAAACAATACAACAATTCCCGGTAAGGGGGGCATTTTAAAAGTTAGCTACGGTCAAGATGAACTCCGAGAGCTCGTCTTCAATCCCAGCGAAGATATTTGGAGCGCGGCGTTTTCAACTGCCGATGAAAGCTCGGGTGATATTCTCTTCACGAATAGACAGAAGATGCTCAAAAAGTTTTTCTTCGCGATTCAAAAAAGTGAGAATCGAAGAAATTTAGAAGTTTCTGAAATTGCCATCATTCTGTTAAGCCGTAGAGGGCAACAAGGATTGGTCAAAGTTCGAGTCGGTTACCAGGATCAATCCGATGAGACGATCAGCATAAAACTCACCGAAGGCGCCGGTAAAAATAACACCTTCGTTTCGTTTATCGCTCCCGAAGGAAAGTCGATTCAAAGGCTTTATTTTGATGGTTCCGAATTCAGTGGAGACTACGTTCTTCTCGATGATTTAGCCTTTATCACTCGAGACCCGAAGTTAAAGAAAGCAGACGTCACCGGCCGTGAGGTTCCCACCAACGAGACAGAACCTACAGTAGAAAAAATTGAGGTCGTGACTCTAACCCCATTAGATCGTTCGATAGCTCAAAAGAGTGTTAAAGCGCGAATTCAGCATTTTTTAAACAGAGCTTTTAGGCGCCCATTATCCGATCAAGAATTGACGGCCTACTTATCCTTCTACGAAAAAGTAAAGAGTGAAAAAGGAACCGATGAAGCCGCGATGCGTGAGGTTTTTAAAGCGACCATCGCCTCCCCTAGTTTCTTGTTTCTCACGGAAAAGCCCAGTGGAGGAATCAAAGAGCTGAGCTCTTATGAACTGGCTAATAAGCTCAGCTATTTCCTTTGGAGCACGATGCCCGATGACCAGCTTTTCCAATTAGCAACTTCCAATCAGCTAAAGAACAGCGCGACATTAGAAGAGCAAGTTGAGCGCATGCTCAAACATCCTAAAGTCCGTGAGTTCTCAGAAAACTATTTCGTCGAATGGATGAAGCTAAGAGAACTTTGGTCAGCTCAACCCAACAGGAGAAAATTTAAGAACTTTTATTCCGGAGCCTCGGGGAAACGCACCTTGGCGTCGGACATGTTCGGTGAAGCGCTTCTTTTCTTTGAAACGTTGCTTATCGAGAATCGCTCTATTTTAGAGATGCTTGATCACGATGAAACCTGGGTGAATAAACGGCTCGCTAATCATTACGGTCTAAAAAACGTTCCCGATACCGATGATCGTTTCTGGCATCGAGTGAAATTATCTGACCGTCAACGAGGTGGGATCTTAACAATGGCATCCGTCCTCACGTTGACGTCTTTCCCTGAACGCACCAGCCCTATTCGAAGAGGCGCTTGGTTCTTGGAAACCATTTACAATCGCCCTCCCCCACCACCTAAAATTGCAGTAGCTGACATCGATGAACAAGAAAACATCGATCCCAACTTACCCCTACGGAAAAAGGTGGAACTCCATCGAGCGAAGAAGGCTTGTAGTGTTTGTCACGATCGAATTGATCCGCCCGGATTTGCCCTTGAGTCTTTCGATGCCGTTGGAAGATCTCGAACCCAACAGAATGGAAAGGCAATTGATGCGAGCGGTACTTTGTTAGAAGGATCTTCGTTTTCAGGGCCCCAATCCTTCAAACAGGCGATACTAAAAAACAAGCATCGATTTGCCCGCGGTTTTATTGAACATTTATTGAGTTACGCCTTAGGACGAAAACTGGAATACTCGGATGATTCTGTCGTCGAAAAAATAATGGAAACCACCCGAGCTGATGACTATCGGCTTCAATCCATCATTTTAGAAATTGTTAAAAGTTCGAGCTTTCAAAATATCAGAAATCCAGATCTCAAAACTGGAGCTAAACGATGAACATTCTCTCTCAAAGATCTATTTCAAGACGGTCGGTATTAAAAGGAATCGGAGCAAGCGTAGCTCTTCCTTTTCTCGATTGTATGCTCCCCGCAAAGGAGGTGAGTCGAGGCCCAAAAACTCCTCAGAGATTTGCCTGGATTTATATCCCCAATGGAGTCGTTCAGGAAGCTTGGCATCCTAAAAAAACGGGACTGGACTGGGAGGTCACTCCTTCGCTCACTCCCCTCAAGGAATTCCGTTCGAAGGTAAACGTCTTTACTGGATTAGATCGGAAATTCCGAGGGGGCACTGGAGTCCACGCCCAAGCGGGTTGTTGCTGGTTGACCAGCTCACCTCCAAGTGAAGCATTAGATGGTGGATTCCCTACGAACACAACTTTAGATCAGCTCATCGCCAAGCAAATCGGACAAGAGACTTACTTACCTTCGATGGAATTGAGTTGCAACGATTTCACCAATCAAAAAGAAACGCGTTACTTTGAAACAATATCCTGGAAAAGTCCGGGTTATGCTTCTGAAGTTCAAAAAGATCCTCGGGCTATCTTCTCGCGTCTATTCGAGGTGACTAAAAAGAATCAAAAAGGTGTTCTCGACCTCATTTCTCAGGATGCAAAAAATTTACTTAAGAGAGTGGGGAAAAGTGATCAATCCAAAATCACCGAGTACCTAGATTCAGTACGCGAAATTGAAACTCGAATTGAAAAAGCAGAAGGATTCTCATCCCAACGTCAAACGAAGCTTCAGCGCCCTCAAAGCATTCCTGAAGAACGAGGAGCGTACCTTCAGTTGATGGCAGACTTGATTGCCATCGCTTTTCAACAAGATTTAACTCGAGTTACCACCTTAGTCATCGACCCTGAACGTTGGGATACGCCTCGGTCCTACCACGGAGTCTTCTCTTCCCCCCAGAACCACCATGTGCTCACTCACACTAAGGGAGAAGAAGCACTGGAAAAACTAAAGAAAATTGATCGATTCCATGTTGAGCAATTTGCTTATTTAGTTAAGAAATTAGACTCCATTTCTGAAGGCGGAAAATCCCTCTTAGATCAGAGCTTGCTCTCGTTCGGCTCTGGGATGGGAGACGGGAGAATTCATGACTACGGTGACTTGCCCCTGATTACTGCAGGGTCCTTAGGAGGCAAACTAAAAACTGGGGAACACCATAAATTTAAGGGCTATGTTCCTTTGGCCAACCTTTGGTTAACTCAACTCCAGGCAGCAGGTGCTCAGAGTGAATCTTTTGCCGATGGTCAATCCACAATTGGATCACTCCTCACTTAATTCGGATGCTACTTCAACATGAAATCACTCTTCTCCTTCATTCTTATTGTTACCTTATTTTCCTCAGTTAGTTTTGCAGACGAAAAACAAGCTAAAGCAAACCCGAAAGAGCTCCAATTACTCTTTGCTGGAAGCAGCAGCACTTATTGGAATGATCTACCCGATGGAGTCTCTCAGCTCGTTTCGAAGAAAATTTACAATCAATTAAACCGTGTGACTCAAGCGAAATTAATCGGTCGAAGTGGTGATGGCATTCACGTCTATCTTCGACCCGATTTCGACCGGTACCAGTATGGAGTTCCTAAGGGCTCGACCTTCCTTAAAGAAGTCAAAAAACAAAAGAATGACTATGTCGTATTGATGGCAGTGGCTCAGTTTATTAATGGAAAAGAAGGTACTGAACACGCTAAGGCACTGGATGTGTATTGTAAAGCGATCCGGAAGGCCGGCGGTGAACCCGTTTACTATGAGATGGGTTGGAGAAACGACGAAGTTTCTAATGTCGGAAGAAAAAAACTCTTTGAATCTGCCGTAAAAAATAAAGTTAAGCTTTACGCCCCCTGTTCCACTGCCTGGATGCGAGTAAACAAGGAACGCCCGCAACTCGACCTTCAACACAAGAACGATCGAGTTCACCCCGGTGATTTGGGCCATTTTTTAAACCTGGCCTGTTTTTATGCCGCTTTTACACGAAACTCTCCCCAAGGAAAAATCCCGCGTGACTTTCATGTCTGGCCTCATTTCACAAAAGAGGAACGAGAGAAGAATAAAGAAGCCTTAGAGAAGCAATTCGAAAAATTTGTTCCCACGCCCTACCAAAAGAGTTTGCCGACGTGGATGCAAAAAAATGCTGGTAGTGGAGTTCGAGCAAAAATTGATGAGAAGACGGCGGCATACTTAGAAAAAGTCGCCTGGGAGACCTGGAAAAAAACAGACAAAAAACTTCGCTCTCAATTCGAGTCAAAAGAAAGCATAAGAAAATGAAGCGACGCGAATTTTTAAAAACGAGTTTGTCGGTGGGTCTCCCCGCGATGGTTGCGCCGAATTTACTTTCTGCTCTTGAAGCGAAGAAGAAAGAATCTATGGTCGGCGTCCAGATCTCGCCCCATTCCTTACTCGATGAAGGCATCGACAATTGCTTGGATCAATTAAAAGAAAAAGCGAGCGTGAATACGCTTTTTCTCTATTCCCATACCTACCACATGGGCTATCGACCACCAAATGTGATGGCTAAGGATCACGGGGTTAAAGTCATCGATGAGAATAAGAGGAATCTTCCTCGATCCTGGATTCGACATTCAGAGAAATTATTCAAAAACGCGACCGTTAAACATCAAGTTGTCGACTCCAATTTTGAGTATTCCAAGCACAACATCTTTCATGAAATCGACAAACCGGCCAAAGATCGTAAAATGAAAGTTTACGCTCGAATCTTAGAGGCGGGTGCGCGAAGGAAAGCTCATATCCCCGGCTACTCCAATGTATTGACAGTCGATATTAATGGAAATCCGGGTCGGGGTCCGTGTTGGAACCATCCAGCCTATCGAGAATGGGTTTACAACACCGTTTACGACTTAGTGAAAAACAACCCCCTCGATGGACTTCAGTACGGAGCCGAACGAACCGGGCCACTGTCTTACCTCCTGTTCAGAGGTTTAATCCCAACTTGTTTTTGTGAACACTGCCAGATGCGGCATAAAAAATCAGGAACGAATATTGAGCGAGCCAAAGAGGGTTTTAGACAACTCTACAATCTCATTCGAGGGCTCGAACAAGGAAAAAAACCTCCTTCCGATGGCGTTTTTACTAATGTACTCCGCGTGTTCCACAAGTACCCTGAAGTCTTAACTTGGGATTATCAGTGGTTTCAAGCAGATGAAGAAATCTGTTCTCAAGTTCATAAAATCGCCAAGGGAATAAATCCAAATATCGAATCAGGGAGACATGTCGATCACCAAAAGTCGAGTTGGGATGTCTTCTATCGTTCAGCGGTATCCTACAAGGATATGACGGAACAAGCCGACTTCATTAAACCCATTCTCTATCACGAAATATTGGGACCTCGGTTGAGATGGTGGGTATTAGAAAGAATGAAATCCCGAATTTTTCATGAACTTAGCTTAGAGCAATCTTTGGATCTCTTCTATTCCATCTTTAACCACAATAAGAAAAGCCAGCCCTCACTTGAAGATTTGGAAAAGCTGGGTCTCAGTCCGGAGTACGTCTATCAAGAAACTCGAAGATGTAAATTAGCCGTTAAAAGCCAAGCAAAAGTTTACTCCGGAATCGGCATCGATGTACCGTGGCATATACCTGGTGGCATGCAAGCGCGACTAAGTAAAAAAGAGCAAATTGAAAAATCAGTTCAACGTGCCTACGATGCCGGCGCTGATGGTATTTTAGCTTCAAGAGAGTACGACGAGATGACCTATAAGTCTTTAAAGGTCTTCGGGAATACCATTCGTGAGCTTCATAAATCATAACCCACTCAGGAAAACAAATCTTTGATACCTACGGATGAAGATTCTCAACTCGATGGTTTAGATCCCGAAGAAGCTTTAAGCTTATTAGAGGGTGCGTATGACTTGCACGTCCACTGCTCTCCCGATGTCGTTCCTCGATCCCAGGATGCGTATCAACTAGCAAAGACAGCCGCTGAATTGGGCATGGCTGGAGTTGGGCTCAAAGACCACACGACCTCTACTGTAGGTCGCTGCTTTGTTCTCAACAAAATTTATCCCCAAGGACCAAGATTTTATAGCTCTCTAGTTCTCAATCCTCCCGTTGGTGGATTGGAGCCAGCCTCCGTTGAAGCTGCGCTGGCTTCTGGGGTTGACATCATTTACTTCCCTACTTATTCAGCCCAACATCACATTGAAACCTTAGGCATTGATTGCAGCCCTGTGCCCCATCCTCGTGGCGGGGTGTGGAGCCTCTCTGTCTTCGATGCGAATAAAAAGCTGAAGCCTCAAGTCATTTCGATATTAAAACTCATCGCCGAGTTTGATGCCGTACTAGCAACCGGTCATATATCACCTGAAGAATCGATGAGCTTGTTAACTGAAGCCAACAAACTTGGAGTTCACCGGAAGATTGTCACTCACGCCTCCGAATCCGTACCGAATATGTCGATCCAAGATCAGAAGACCGCTATCGAGTTAGGAGCGTGGATTGAGCACAGCTTTTTAGCTGTAACTCCTTGTTGCCCCGGGCAGATTGAAATAGAAACCTTGGTTCAACAAATCCAAGCAACCGGAACTGATCGAGTGATCCTTTCTTCCGATTTCGGGCAATTGGATAATAAATTGCCCCTTCAAAGTTTTTCAAAATACCTTAATCGCTTGATAAGTTTAGGCATACCGCCTTCCGACCTGAAGAAAATGATCACTAAGAATCCTCAAACATTGATGCAGTCTTGAGCGCGACGAGGATCAACACTTCCACTCATTCAGACCCAAAATTAACCTTCAACATTCAGGAGCATTCCTTGAAGCTAGTTCAAGTTCTTTCCTTCACCATTGGATTGGTTTTTGTCTCTACCGCTGACTCCTTAGGAAAACCCATTTACTTTTGGGTATCGGGATCGGAAGGAGTAACGCTTGCCGCTATCGATGAAAAAGAGGGGAAGCTAAAAGAGATCAAGAAAGTTTCCGATCATTCACTGACCTGGATGGTTTCTTCAAACCACTTGCTTGTCGGAGGTTCGACTCTAAAAAAAGTTAAATCAAAAACAGATGGCGCATTAAGTACATTTCACATTCAACCGGATCAAACACTTAACTTTATTCACCAAAAGCCGGCAAGGGGAAAAACCACAATCCACCTAGCTTTAGATCCCCACAAAAAAATGGTGTTTGCGGTTAATTTCAGAAAAGATACCTACGTCAGTCGAGGAAGTGTCGTTGCCTTTGAGCTTCAATCTAATGGAAAGATCGGAAGTCTTCTTAACCGCTTTGAGCATCCCGGTAAGGGAGGTAGTTCATCGAATCGACAACTTGCGTCTCATCCCCACTCCATTATCATCGACCCTCAAGGTAAGTATGCAGCAGTGGGTGATCTCGGAGTCGATAAGGTTTTTATTTATAGGATTCTCGATAAATCAAAAGGCTTAAAACTAACCACCGAAATCAGCGGGCGACCCGGGCAGCAACCCCGTCACTTGGCTTGGCATCCCAAAAAAGATTTTATCTACTGTATGAATGAAGCGGCGCCCACGGTTTCAGTCCTTCAATTTGATCGTAAAAAACAAAGCGGAAAATTCATTCAACACACCAAACGCATTCAAGCCAAAGGCGGTGGTGGCGCTGACATTCAAATCGATTCCAAGGGTCAGTACGTCTACGGTAGCAACCGGGGTGAGGATACTCTCGTGGCCTTTAAAGTCGATCAAAACACCGGGCAACTCACACTTATTGGGCACATTTCCTCAGGCGGAAAATCAACTCGTTCAATAAAAGCCAGCCCCAACGACCGCTGGCTCCTCATCGCCAATCAATCAAGCCACCAAGTGAAACTCTTCTCGATCGATCCCGACTCCGGTCGACTTCGCGATACATCGCAAGCTCTCGATATTAAAAACCCCACTTGTGTTTTATTTCTTAATCCCCATTAATGAAGAACGTCAGCTCTATCATTGCTGATCCCGTTAGCCCTTACGGAATCCTCCTAAAGTAAGTCGGAATAAAATTCATAGCACTACCCGCTTCGCTCTTTGGACGAAATCCGGATCGATTCGGATGCCAAAACCAGGGCCGGTGGGAACACGCATCACCCCCTCTTTGCACTTCAGGTTAGAAGTATCACATTCGATTGGAATCTTACTCGTCCCCTTAAATTCTTGATGGGCTCCGGCGTTTTTAACGTACGAAGCAAAATGCAGAGTGTAGAGGTAGCCCAGACCCGCACCCGACATGTGGACCGTACACGGTATTTTGGCAAGCGCGGCCATGCGTGCAACTTTAGTACAACGGATAAAGCCACCAAAGTAGTGTAGATCCGGCTGTACAATGTCGACGCCGCGATTCTCGATGGTCCAGCGGAAGCGGCGAAAACTAAACTCTTGTTCGCCACCCGCTACCGGAATTTTCAAGGCATCGGCAACTTTTTTGGTTTCCCATAAATGGTCGAATCGACACGGTTCCTCAAAGAAGCCGTAACCATGATCCTCCATGAGGCGACCGATGCGAATTGCGTTGGGGACGTCGTATGAACTATTCGAGTCGGCGTAGAGCGTGACGTCGTCTCCAAGTGCCTTTCGTACGAGCGGGATCAATGCCTCCGAACGACCCGGCCGTGAGTCGCGATTTCGGCTCATGCGCCCACCAAGTCGGAACTTCACAGCTTTCGCGCCTGTCTCCGCGATCAGTCGTTTCAGATGTTCGACCTCCTCCTCCGGTTTGTTCCCGCGATTGCTACTAGCTCGGTAGACCGCGATATCTCGTCTTACGATACCTCCGAACATTTCTCCGATAGATTTTTTGGTGACCTTACCTAGGAGCTCAAGGATCGCTAACTCAGCAGCAGCAACACAACACCAGAATGCGAGCCCTTGCCACTTGTAGTTGCTCGAGTGGCGGTAGACGTCGTCGAGTAGTGTCTCGATATGACGGGCGTCCTTGCCGGTAAAGAACGGAGCCACCCTCCGCAAGAAGATCGGATAGGCATCGCGTAGCCGTGCTGAGTTAGCAACAACTACGCCCTCAGTTCCATCGGTCGACCGCGCGCGGACAAGATACTCTTTACCATTTCGCAGAAGCTCAATCGACTCTAAGGTCACCGGAGACTTCGGGGAATCGAGGCGTAAGACGGGGCTCGAGAGAACTTGCTTAAAATCCTCCGGAGACGGAAACGAACGTGGCTCGCTATTGTCTTTTCCGAAAGTTGGAACAGCAGGCACAATTGCCAGAGTAGTCGCGGCGAGAAAACGCCGCCTAGATATTGTCATGACTCTCTCTCCAGATAGACGATCAGACCATCCCTAAAACGACGAGGACTCTCCGCCTACAAAGGGTGACTTCGTGAAGCCCAAGGTTACTGATCGTCCTTGCACTTTTTAGCCCCCGCGCTTTCTAGACCACAGAGTCCATCTGCGATGCCCCAATTCGAAGTACTCTGTCATTCTTATGATTCAGAAGTTTTACAGTCCTCATTCTACATACAGAAATCTTGAATTTCATGAATAGAAGCTATTCAGTATGAATTATCAAAGGAAGTTTGTAAGAGAAGAGCCGAGGAAATGACCCGCACCGAACAAGCAACGACTCTGTCACACTCGTTGGATCGATCTATCAGGCACTCCTCATCGAAAATCATCAAAGGTCATAAAGAAACATATGAATCAATGCTGTTTTCTTAACTCCAGTCATGAATTCATAAATCGAAAGAAGGACCCTGATGCCAAGTTCTTAATGTTCACGCAAGAAACGGGCAGCTCCTCGACGCCGAAGTCCAAGTGATCACTCTTGGGAAAGATATTGCCTAGGTTGGACTCCCTGGTGAGATCTTCGTGGAATTAGGAATCGCCATAAAAAAAGCCTCACCTTTTAAGCACACGATAATATCAACTCTCTCGGGAGGCTCCGTGGGGTATGTACCCACTCGTCAGGCCTACACTCAAGGGCAATACGAAGTCATTACTGCTCGAGTAGCCGCTGGATCGGGTGAAAAATTGGTGACCACAGCTGCTCAAATTTTAAGAAAGCTCTATAGAGCTATTGCTGAACAAAAATGAAGCAAAATAATCTGAAGTTAAAATCTAAATTTTCAAAATTATTTCCTAGATCTAACGGACCTCATCGACATTATTTACACAGTTGATTAATACTGAAAAATCCCTCTCAGTCTTAAAGAATAGAGAGGAACTTTTTTCCCATCGCTGCGATAATTGAGCATTATGTATCGATATCCACACCAGGGGTTATCAGCCGGACTATATTGGGAACAATGAGAGGGATAATAACAAAGTAAGGCAAAGCTGAGAGCCACCAGACTTACCTGGTTATGACTCACCGTGAATAATTATCCCCTTAAAGATTAATAAACTAAAAATGAGCTCGTTAACTTTTAAACTGTACTCGGTCCTGGCGTTTTTTATTTTTATTAACGGGGTGACCGGCCAGGACACCATCACCAAAGATCAACTCAAATTCTTCGAATCCAAAGTACGGCCTTTATTTCTTTCAAAATGCATCTCGTGCCACGGTCCGGAAAAACAAAAGAATAAGCTTCGCCTTGATTCACGAACGACAATGATCAAAGGCGGCAAGAACGGCCCCGCCATCGTCCCATTCCACCCTGAGAAAAGCTTGCTCATCAAAGCTATCAACTACGAATCCTTGGAGATGCCTCCCACGAAAAAGCTAAGCCCAAAAGCGATTAAAACCCTCACGCAGTGGGTAAAAATAGGAGCACCTTGGCCTGAATCCAATCCAAAGTTGATTCGATCTAAAGAGGGGAACTTTACTGACGAAGATCGAAAATGGTGGGCCATCCAACCGGTACGTCTCCCCCAAGTTCCCAAGGCTGGAAATAATTGGGACCGCAACGAGATTGATCACTTTATTCAAGAGAAGCTTCAAGATTCAAAACTAACTCCCGCAAGAGAAGCCGATCGGTATGAATTAGTTCGCCGAGCCTATTTTGATCTTCACGGCTTACCTCCAACTCCTGAGCAAATTGATAAGTTCATCAATGATAAAACAAATGATGCCTGGCCAAGATTAATTGACGAATTACTTGAGAGCCCCCGCTACGGAGAACGCTGGGCTCAACATTGGCTCGATGTCGTTCGATTTTCGGAAAGCGATGGATATAGAGAGGATGCTTTTAGGCCGGGCGCAAGTGCTTATAGAAATTATGTGATTCGTTCATTTAATCAAGACAAACCCTACGATCAATTCGTTCAAGAGCAATTAGCTGGGGATGAGATCGCACCCGACGATCCCACAGTCTTCATCGGAACTTCTTTTTTAAGACAAGGAGTTTATGAATGGAATCAACGTAACGCCCGTATGCACTGGGATATTATTGTCAATGAAGTAACGAGGGTGACCGGGGAAGCGTTTTTAGGACTTGGCATTGGCTGTGCACAATGTCACGATCATAAATTTGATCCGATACTCCAGAAAGATTATTACGGTTTACAGGCATTCTTGTCATCGATTGCGTGGCCTATGGATCGAGCTTTAGCAAGCCCTGAAGAAATTAAGGCGCACCGGAAAAAGCAAACACTCTGGGAATCAAAAACTAAGAGCATTCGTCAAGAAATGCATCATTTGGCTGAAGCTGCCTTCCAAAGTAATCAAAAATTCACAGTTCAACAATTCCCTGAAGACATCCAGGCCATCTACTACAAACCAAAACTTAAAAAGACATCCTACGAAAAGCAGCTCTCTTATTTAGTCGATCGCCAAGCTCAACGAGCGGGCCGGCGATTTGACTATGAGAAAGCATTAAAAAATGACTCTGAAAAATTGAAGCGTTACTTAGAACTCAAAGACAAGCTTAATACATTTGATTCTCTAAAACCTTCCCCATTGCCGAAAGCATTTATCGCTACCGACATTTCTTCGGACCCAGCCCCCACGTATTTATATACTCGAACTTCTAAAACACAGATCCAACCATCGTATCTAACTCTTTTGGGATTAGATCCACCAAAAATAACTCCCACGGCATCTTCCACCGGTCGTCGGCGAGCCCTAGCGAAATGGATCGCGAGCAAAGAGAATCCTCTTTCAACAAGAGTCATCGTCAATCGACTTTGGCAACGACACTTTGGAAGAGGAATCGTATCCACTCCCAATGACTTTGGAACCTTAGGAGAACCACCCAGCCACCCCGAGCTTCTTGATTGGTTGACCCACCAATTTCTTGAAGGTGGATGGAAAATGAAGCCAATTCATAAATTGATTATGATGAGTGCAACCTACAGGCAAACAGCCCGGCGAGAACCCAAAGAGCTGGAACGAAATATCGACCCTAATAATCGATTGCTATGGAGATTTCACCCCCAGCGATTAGATGCAGAACAAGTTCGCGATGCGATGCTCAGTGTTTCAGGAGAACTTCAACATCGTCAAGGCGGACCATCGGTAGCGGGCAATTCATCTTATCGAAGCGTGTACGTAAAAAAATTCAGGAACAAGCCCGACGAAATACTGAAAGGATTCGACGCTCCCTTGGGCTTTGAATCTTCACCGGATCGCATTTCGACAACGACTCCGATTCAATCTCTTTTACTCATTAATGGCCCCTGGAGCTTAGAAAGATCACGAGCATTTGCGAAGAGATTGATCGCCAATAAAAAACATATTAGTGAAGAGGACATCCGCAAAGCCTATCAACTCGTTTACGCCCGCGAAGCTCAGCCTCGAGAAGTTCAAGCGGCATTAAAGTTCATCGAACAACAAACAAATAATCTCAATGGAACAAACTTAACAAAAAGCGCCGATCCTTTTCCTAACGAAACGGGTTTACGCCCTATCTCTCAACATTTTAAAAACATTAAAGGATTTGGCCTGGGTTCGAATGCCCTTTGGATTCAACCCGGAAGTCGATTTGAAAAATTGCACATTCGTGAAACCCAGCCACTTGGCGATGTATTCACCGTAGAAGCCATCGTCAACCTTGATCGAATTTATTCGAATGCGAGTGTGAATACCCTTATCTCACAATGGAATGGGAACAAAGGCAGCATGGGTTGGAGCATCGGAATCACTAGTCAAAGATCGGCCTATCAGCCAAGAAATTTTATTGTCCAACTGGTGGGAAGAACGTTTCAGGATGAACCGACTTATGAGGTCGTAGCTTCAGGTTTGCGCTTCCCTCTAGGCAAACCCATGTATATCGCGGTTACGATTTCCGCAACCACTTCCTCCAAAAATCCCACAAGTGGAGAGATCACCTTTTATATGAAAGATCTCTCTGATCCAAAGGCGAAATTGGAGTCGGTTAAAGTTCAAACTTCCGTTGTGAGCGACATCCAAAACCTAAAATCAAAATTACTCATCGGAGGGCGAGATGGACGGGGCCACCAGTGGGATGGTCAACTCGCTCGCTTAAGAATGAGTCGAGGTATACTGAAGCAGGATCAACTATTAACTCAAAAGCAATCCTTGATCACCACTCCGGTCCTCGATTGGAAGTTTAATAGTCCTTTCCCTCCATCATCGAAACCTCAAAGTTCTTGGGTTAAACGGGAACTAAAAAATAATGCAACCTTACCCACCAGTAAATTACACCGAGCAGTAACGGATTTCTGTCACGCTCTCTTTAACTCCAATGAATTCCTCTATCAACATTGAGCGACCTCATGAGCTGCAATAATATTGAACCATCTCAATCTCGACGGGATTTCCTGCAAAAAGCTGGTGGAGGCTTTGGTGCCTTAGCTTTTTCACTATTGAGTGGATATTCACTTTTAGGTCAAGCTAAGAACCAGGTAGCAGCGAGTAAGATCCATCAGAACCGTGGAAAAGCTAAAAATATCATTTGGTTGTTTATGGAAGGTGGACCCAGTCACCTCGATTTATTTGACCCCAAACCTCTAGTCAACAAGCTTGCCGGGAAGTCACTTCCAGAGAGCTTCGAAAAACCGGTCACCGCGATGGGAGAGGCCAATTCTCCAATCTTAGAAAGCAAACGGAAGTGGTCAAAATGTGGGGAAAGTGGCCTTTCGATTTCAGACTGGCTCCCCCATCACCACGGGATCGCCGACGAACTTTGTGTACTTCGATCTTGTGTCTCCGATGGCATCAACCACGCCGGAGGAGTCTGTCAAATGAACACTGGAGCCGTTTTTGGTGGCCGACCATCGTTAGGTTCCTGGGTGTCTTATGGATTGGGAAGTCTGTCTGAGAGCCTACCCAAGTTTGTTGTTATGAAAGATAGCACTCAAATGGTCGTCAATGGCGCCCGAACTTGGGGATCGGGATTCATGCCATCGGTTCACCAGGGTGTGTTATTTGAAACGGGAACTGAACCTCTTCGTAATCTAAACGTCCCGAATGGAATCTCGCCTCAGCAACAGAAGAATAAATTAGATTTCATTCAACACCTCAATAATCAACATCAGAGAAATAGAGAATCAAACACTGAACTTGAAGCCCGAATTAGAAGCTATGAACTCGCCGCTAAAATGCAAGCGGAAGCCCCCGAATCGATCAACCTCGACCAAGAGCCCGAACACATAAAACAACTTTATGGTCTTGATAAAAAAGAGACTCAGGTTTACGGCCGACAATGTCTATTGGCTCGAAGGTTGATTGAACGAGGGGTTCGATTCGTCCAACTCTATTCGGGAGCAGGAAGTAAGTGGGATAGCCATAGCAACATCGAATCGAATCATTCTCGTCTATGTAAAAATGTGGATCGTCCTATCGCGGGATTGATTACCGATCTTAAGCAACGAGGCTTACTCGACGAAACTCTCGTTATTTGGGGAGGAGAATTTGGCCGAACTCCGATGAGTGAAAAGGGCAATGGCCGAGACCACAATCCAACAGGCTTCACCATGTGGATGGCCGGTGGAGGCGTCAAGGCGGGACATACGATCGGAGCCACCGATGAACTCGGACTCTACGCCGTAGAAGACAAGCTTCATGTTCACGACATTCACGCAACGATCATGGGACTATTGGGTATCGATCATACGAAGTTGATCTACATGCACAAGGGGCGTCCTGAACGCGTCGACTTAAATGAAGGTCATTTCTTTAAAGGCATCTTGTCTTAAAGCAATAAGCGTTTTTATTCTCAAGAGCAAGTGAGATGACTACAGTCCAATGAATCTTCAGTGGGATCAACTCCACAGGAAGGGTAGGGATCAGGGATCTCACTGAAGTTGGGGATGAAAATTGAAAACAGACTGAACATCGCATCGGAAAAATTCACTCTTCCACCATCATTTATATCGGCAGAATCCCAGTGCTATGGCGCGGGTAGCGAGACTCTGACGGGCTCTAACGCCTTGTGTTAATACGCGGCTCACAACATCTATCATTTCTAGTAGAAATTTTGAAAAATTGATTAAAACGATGGAATCCGTTTGGCGTTAAAATTTAACTGACCATCTGATCACGTAATATTCCCCCTCACTCTTGGAGATAAAGATGAATCCCAACAAGCTCACTCGTCGCGAAGCGTTACGACTCGGTCTCTCGGTAGCAGGGGCAGCTCTAGTTTCTTCAAGTGCATTCTGCGCTCAGGACATCAAGCCGAAACGCGTGGGTCTGATTGGAGCAGGTTGGTACGGTAAAAGTGATCTTTGGCGGTTGATTCAAGTCGCACCTGTCGAAGTGGTATCTATCTCCGATCCAGATCAAAACATGTTGGCTGGGGCAATTCAGATTGCTAGCGAACGTCAGAAATCTAAAGGCAAGCCTCGTGCCTACGGAGACTACCGCAAGATGCTATCTGAGAAAGACCTCGACATCGTCGTCATCGGTTCGCCTGATCATTGGCACGCATTGCAAGGAATCGCGGCGATGGAGGCGGGTGCGGATGTGTATTTACAAAAACCAATCAGCGTCGACGTCCTTGAGGGCGAAGCGTTACTTGCTACGGCTCGTCGTCTAAAACGCGTGGTTCAAATTGGTACCCAAAGAAAAAGCACACCGCATTTGATTGAAGCCAAGAAGAAAGTCGTGGACGCGGGGTTGTTAGGTAAAGTCGGGCATGTCGAAATGTGTTGCTATTATCACATGCGGGCCAATGGAAACCCACCGGTAAAACCAGTACCCGATTTTCTGGATTATGAAATGTGGACCGGTCCCGCACCGCTTCGGCCCTACGACGGCTTGCCCCATCGACGATGGTGGCGGACCTTCATGGAATACGGAAACGGGATCATGGGCGACATGTGCGTTCATATGCTGGACACCGCTCGGTGGATGTTGGGGCTTGGATGGCCGAATCAGATCACTTCGACCGGCGGAATCCTCGTGCAGAAGGGCGGAAAGTCGAACATCGCCGATACCCAGAATGCAACTTTTGAGTTTGACGATTTTAGTGCTGAATGGCAACACCGATCGTGGGGATCCCCACCCGATCCTAATTACCCTTGGGCCGTATTCATCTACGGTGACAAAGGAACGCTAAAGGCGAGCACCATGCGTGCTGAATTCTTCCCGCGCAACAAGAAAGCGAAATCCATTCGGTTTGATTGCGTTTTCGAACGAGAAAAGTACCCAGAAGATGTTAAAGAGAAAGACATCGAACTGAACGCAGCACCGGCAACCCGATTGCACATGTTAGATTTTTTAGCTGCGGTTGAAAAACGTACCCGCCCCATTGCTGATATTGAAGAAGGGCACATCTCAACTGCCAGTTGCATTTTGGCGAACTTGTCGATGCAACTGGGTGGCAGACCCTTGCGTTACGATCCCAAACAAAAAGTAGTGAGCGGTGACGAGGAAGCGACGAAGCTCTTGAAGCGCAACTATCGCACCGGTTGGCAGCACCCTTATCGACTTGATTAACATCTTTCGACAGCTGGAACCTTTACTAAAGCCAGGACCCAACGCTTAAGAGATCGAGCCGGTCGATTCAGGAACTGGAACAATGACCATGAGAACACAAATAAATATAAGGAAAGGTCGTCTCGGCGCCATGATTCTGGGAATCGTACTGATGTCTGTGCCACTGGGCCGGGCAGCGACATTTTACGTGTCGGACTCGACCGGCGACGATTCGCGCACGGCGGCCCAGGCACAGAAGATTGCCACGCCATGGAAGACCATCCAGAAAGCCGCCAGCACGATGAGCCCGGGCGACACTTGTGTGATCCGGGCCGGAACCTACCGGGAAACCGTTATTCCTAAAGACGGGCAACGGTTTGAGCCTTTCCAGAACGAGAAGCCCCTGATCACGGGCTGTGAGGTGGTGAGCGGCTGGACGGCGCATACGGGACAGATTCATAAGGCAGGTGTGAAACAGAAGGTGGTCGATGTGTTTGTGGACGGGAAGAACATGGACAAGGCGCGTTTCCCGGACGAGGATGGCAACCGGTTCAACAAGACCGAGTGGCTGCCAACGAAGGTGGAGAAGGGCGGAGGACAAACGGGGTTTGTGACCTTCACCGATGGATTGGACCAGGATTATGTGGGAGGCTTTTTCACGGGGCTCAACGGTGATAACTGTTACCAGGCTAACATGGGGGAGATCAGCGAGCAGGACGGCGACCGGTTGAGAGTGATTCGCACCAATCACCGTTGGAACAACAGCCCGCCCAAGAAATTCGACGGGCCCGGGGTAGGTTACATCACCGATCATCTCAACTGCCTGACCAGCCCAAAGGAATGGCACTGGCAGGACGGCACCTTGTATCTGTATGCGCCGGGTGGAGCCAAACCATCCTCCAAGCGGGTCGAAGCACGGGTACGTTTGTGGGGATTTGACTGTTCGGGCAAGAGCGATGTGGAGCTCGTCGGTTTACATTTCAAAGGGGCGTCGGTGCTAATGAAGGACTCAGAGAACAGCACTATTGACGGATGCGTGTTTCGCTACGTGTCGCCCTGGGGCAATGAGTATTACTCCTATCGGCGGGGGCGCAGTCCGGACCTGGCCCATTACAACTACGGCGACACCAAGGACGGCACATCGGGAATTCATATATCTGGTACGGGCAACACGATCAAGAACTCGTATGTGGCCTACGGTTGGGGTGCGCTCATTTCGTTGCGCGGTAACAACAACACGGCTGAGAACAACTATGTGGAGGAAGCCAACTGGCAATGCCGGCAGGATGCGGTGTGCATCACAGTGTGCGGGGCGAACCAAAAGGTGTTACGCAACACTCTGCGCAAGTCCAACTCCATGCTCATCTCCCTGCGGGACATTGCCCGCCAATCCCTGATTGCTCCAAAGATCAAATACAATGACTGCCGAGATTACGGCTACGTCATGTTGGACGGGGGAACGGCGGCCATCTACTACAATGCCAACAGCGATATGAAGGGCGGGGAATTTGCTTACAACGTCATATCCGGCAATCACACGAAGAACGACCGCGTCTCCACTGGCATTTACCTGGACGACGGAGCGCGCAACGCGACCATTCACCACAACGTGATCGATGGTGGCGGACACTGTCGGTCGGGCATTTTCACCCACCGGGGCGATAAGGACATTTACGTCTACCACAATTCCTGTTGGGGCTACACCCAGTCCGCGTGGTCGTCGTCGGTGTGGAAAGGGACGAGGGATACGGCAACGATGATCTTTCGGAACAATCACTCGGGAGGAAGGGGGTACAGTCAGAAGGGGGTGAAAACATGGGTGACGGAGGATCACAATCGGGAGAACGTGCCGGCGTCAGAACTGGTGAACGTGGAGAAGATGAATTTCCGGATCAAGAAGGCTAGTTCGGCATCGATTGACGCCGGAGTAATCATTGATGGCCTCAACGATGGGTATAAAATCGATGCCCCCGACCTGGGAGCCTATGAATTCCAGGGCGTGGACTGGAAGGCCGGGTCCACCGTGAAGCCGCCCCGGCGGTAGCAACGGAGCAGCGTTCGGCATCCTGAACGCGTCGATTTAAATGAAGGTCATTTCTTTAAAGGCATCGGTCGTAATTCAATTTTAAGAACAAGTGAGATGACTACAACTCAGAGAATCTTCAGTGGGATCAATTCCACAGGAAGGATAAGGAGCAGGAATCTCGCTGAACTTGGGGACGAAAATTGAAAACAGACTGAACATTGCATCGGATAAATTCACTCTTCCGTCATCATTAATATCGGCAGAATCCCAGCAATCAGGAACACTGGTCAACGGCTCGCCGAACATAGCCCTTAATAAATGAATCGCATCTGAAAAACCAGGTGATCCATTTCGATCGACATCGCCTCGAATAAATTGATTCTTTACGATGGTCACCTCTGGGGGATTGATGTAATCCTCATACTTTTGTTGAACCTCGCTTCGACTGACTTCCCCATGAGTAGTTATCCAAAAACGGTACTTTAAAGTGAGCGGATTGTCCTGACGGAGCGACCAAGGAAAGTATTCTCCAAATCTTCCATAACGTCGCTCCGAGAATTCAGCATCATTAGGATTGTCAAGATGGCTTAAATAAGTGATTGTGTACGTTTCTCCACCAATTTCAAACTGCATGGCATTCCAAGGAAGATCTTTATGAGCACTATTATTGACTTCTTGGCTAGCGGATAGATGTGACCAACCCGCCGGGCGTAAAAATTGAGTGGCCGACTCATTCTCAGCGACTTCTTGGGCGGCGCGAAATTGTAACCCGGCATGCTGGCGATCCCCAGCGAGTTCCACTTGAGAGCCCGTGGTAACTAAGACTGATGTAATGTCGATAAGCAACTGATTGTCTGCTTGATCAAAGACTCGAAATTGGCGTTCTTCTAAGGCAAACGGCTGGCCTTGGCGATCATTCCAGGAGATGATAGAAGTCTGTTCACCGAATACATCTCCCTGTTGAGTCGATTTAAATTCGATATGTTCTTGGTGCTCTCCATCTCGAGCGTGCCAAGTATCAAAAGAACGATTTCCAACCTGACACTCTTGGTATCCAAAAAAGATTCCACGGTGATGAGAAAACCTCCCCCCCACTCCCTTGGTAATAAAAGTCTCACCATGAACATCAAACACATGATGGAAAGGTTTTTTAGTCGACTCTATATCGTTACCATCAAAGGCGGTATGCATGTATCGAAGTACTGACCGATCATCATACTTTAAGTCAGTAGACTGAACATTAAGGACCGAAGAGTCCTCCCAACGAAAACGATAATTTTCTATAACTTCATCGTTAAGGGATAAATCATAAACCCGGTTTTGATGAGCTTCTAAACCATCCACAATCCACCAAACTCGAATGACTTCAGGGGATAAGACTTCAACTTGACCCGAAATCAGATCCCCACCATATTCGAGTTGAGCATTGTTTGCTTGAAACCCAGAGGGGATTTCTAAATCAATAAATACAGGAGTTAATATCCGCTCTTTGCTTCCTGCATTTACCCTAACTTGAAAACTGAGTTCATCAGCATCAAGCTCTATGAAGGGATCAAGAAAAAGAGAGATTACCAATACCAAAATATACCAACTGAAAATGTGCCTACTCATTTAACGCCCTTATTCGACATCCATTGATTCCATTTTTTAATAATCTCAAGGCGACGGGGTAAAGGCTGCCCCGTCTTGACATCGACAATTCCGCTTCGCCCACCGGGGTGAGGAGTTTCATAGAAACCACACCAGCCGAAACCAATGATCTGTGGGTGCTCAACTCCCATCGTCATCATTCCAGCATAGACCTTTTCAAACTCTTCAAGATCCTTAGAGGTGAATGCAGATTTTGCAGGTGAGCCTGAATAGATCCCGGCGCCGGTATCGGCAAGGTGAATCGGTCCATCCCAATAGCGAGTAACATCCTCGAGAACTTCGTAAACGACATCGGGAGGCCCCATGACATTGACCGAAAGCACATCGATGTACTGACTCATAATCCGAATCGCGTATTCTGGGAGCGGCTGAAGATGGAGTGTATTACGATCCCCAAGTATCAGATGGTTTTTATCGTAACGGCGAATCGCGTCGTGATAAACTTTGTACCAACGTTCACAAATCCTCGCCATAAAAGCTTCTCGATCTCGCAAATGTCGCCGTACGTTCACGAAACCACGAAGGGGCCGATCGAGTGACTCAATCTCTTCCCAAGATTGAACGGGAATTCCATAAGTTCGACGCCATCGATCTAAGGAACCATAAATTTGCCTCATGAGACGAACCCAAGCTTTTCTTCCTTCAGTTCCTGGCTTAGTCGCATCATCAATCCATTGATCAAAACTTTTTGTACGAGGATGCCAAGGGGGATTGTGACAAAAATGATATCCGATTAAATATTTATTATCTTTTAGGGCTCCACAGACTTCCCTCGTTCGAGCATCCACCTGTTTCTCAAATTCTTTAGAAAACACATCGGGCATTCCAGTACCCGCCATGTATTGCTTGGGATACTCCAAAAAGATGGTGAACGGATATTGAAGCTCAGCGTAGTGTTGAGGAAGCCATTCTTTAGTTCGAATGACCGGCCGGTTTTTATTTTTAAGATCTTTTCGCTTTGGATCGAGAGCCGTGGGCCCAATTGAAGGTGGAAGGTAATTGAACCCCCAGTTCTTAACGCGATTCCGAATGGATTCTCGCCAAGCCTTTTTAGTTTTAAATTTTTCCTTCAGGACCCATGGCATGCCCGTTCCATCACCATAATGATTAAGCCCTCGGAGATAAAATTTGTTTCCCTCTGGACTTAAAACATGCCATTTGCCATCAATTTTCTTAACTCGAAAAAATCTGGCCGCTTCAGGCTGGGCCCATACGTTCAAGGCTCCGATTTGAATAAGAAGCAAACCGAGGATGAATGTTCTTCGAATGTGCTTCACGCCAAAATATCCTTTACCACTTGGCCATGAACATCCGTCAATCGAAAGTCTCGCCCACTGTACCTATAAGTAAGCTGAGTGTGATCTAAGCCCAAAAGATGAAGTAACGTAGCATGGAGATCATGAGTATGGATCTTTCCCTCGATGGCTTCCCAACCATCTCCATCGGTTTGTCCATAAGAAAAACCAGGCTTTACCCCTCCTCCGGCCATCCACATGGTATACCCCTTGTTGTTGTGGCCGGATCCTCCTCCTTTATGATGTGCCGAGGCGGTTCGCCCAAACTCCCCGCCCCAAAGAACTAAAGTATCCTCAAGCAAACCCCTTTGAGCTAAGTCTTTCAATAATGCTGCGATAGGTTGGTCAATTTCTCGACAGCGGTCGGGCAGGAGTCTTCCGATTTCACTGTGATGATCCCAAGATTTATGAACCAATTCGATAAACCGTACACCGGCTTCGGACATGCGTCGCGCAGCTAAACACTGTCGCCCAAAATCATCGGTCGGCCTTTTCCCCACTCCGTAGGAATCGAGAATATGTTTCGGTTCATTAGAAATATTTAGAAGGTCTGGAAGAACACTCTGCATTCGAAAGCCCAATTCGAAAGAATTTATCAAAGCATCCAATTGGCCATTGTGAGAATGCAAAAGGCTCTTCTTCCGAGTTCGCTCTTGAGCTCTATCCAAAAGTATTCTTTGAGAAGATTTATCTAAAGCCGAATTTTTTGCATCGGATAGCTCCAGATTTCGACCAATAGCCGTCCCCGCAAATATACCGGGAAGGAAGGCATTTCCAAAGAGCTTGGATCCCGCCCCCACAGTGGAAGGATTTAATATAATAAAACCCGGTAAATCCTCATTCTCGCTTCCCAAACCATAGGTCACCCATGAACCCATGGAAGGACGGGATGATAAAGACTTTCCGCAATGCAGTTGAATCGAAGCATTAATATGCTCAGCGCTATCGCTGTACATACCGTTCATCATACAAAGTTTGTCAACCTGCGTTGCTAAATGAGGCAAGCATTCACTCACCGGTAAACCGTTTTCTCCATGCTTTTTAAACTTAAAAAGGGAACGCCCTGGCTTCGGATTGAAAGTTTCCTGAGCGCTTGGCCCACCTTCCATGTTGAGAAAAATGATCCTTTGAGCTTTTGCTTTGTGATGAGCATCTCGAGGGGCCAATGGGTTTTTATTGGTTCCATTTTGTGAAAGCGCCTCTTTAGTCAACATCACCTGAAAGGCGAGAGCGCCTAATCCAGAAGCAACTCCCTTTAATACACTTCGACGACTGTTGAGTTTTTGGCTTTTATTCATTTTTAAAATCGATACAAAAATTCACCACTTATTAAAAAGGAGTGTGAAAGCAGACTCCAAGCCTGCATTTCATTTCCTATCTGGGACTGCTTCTCAATAAATTTTAAATCTTCTTTAAGCTCTTGTTCAACGGGCAATCGATTATAGCAAAGTCGATAAAGTTGAAGAACTCGTTGAGCTGGATCATCGGGCTGTTGGTTTATCAATCTCTCAGCTAAGTTTTTAGCGAAGTTCATGATTAATGGATTATTTAATAAGTAGAGGGCTTGAGTAGGTACGCTACCACTGGATCGAGCACTGTTGACGGCCTCGTCATCGGGATAATTGAAGAGTTCATAAAGTTTATTACGATGCCCCCTAAGTGTAGGGACATAAATCGTTCGATAGTTTCCCTTAAGTAAATCGAAAGCTCTTTGCCGATCAGTATGTCGAATATCTGCATAGTACTCAAAGTCTACAACGGGTGATCCCACTGGGCGACGAGGGTCAAGAAGACCAGAAACAGCAAGCATACTGTCACGAAGCGCTTCCGCTTCTAATCGACGTGGATTCCTTCTCCAGTATAGCTTTGCATCTGGGTCTCGATCTAAATGGTTCTTAGTTGTAAGATTTTCTGAAGAACTCAATTGATAGACTCGACTGGTCATCAGATATCGAATCATCTTCTTTTGTGACCAATTAAAATCGTGAATGAACTTGTAACTTAAATGATCAAGAAGCTCCGGGTGAGTAGGCAACTCTCCAGCCACCCCGAAATTATCTAAAGATTCAACGATTCCTCTTCCAAAAAGGTGGTGCCAAATCCGGTTCACCGCTACTCGAGCCGTAAGAGGGTTCTTGGGATGAGCAATCCAATGAGCTAGTTCCAGTCGACCACTTTGTTTTTGATTGATCAGAGAGGATTCATCTTTAAATTCAATTTTGGTTAAAAATCCACGTTTAACTAAATCGGATTTCTTGGCATGTTCTCCCGCTAAACGAATATGAACATCACTAGGATTCGGACTATCTTCGACTCCCATCGCATGGTCAACCGCATAGTTGAACGAATCCTGAAGTTGTTTTTTCAGTTTTAGTACGACCTTGAGTCGTTCTTTGTCTTCAGCTAATTTTTTGAGACGCGTCTCGATGTGGGCTTGAATTTGAGTAACTTGTTGCTCACTTAGGTTTTTATTATCTTTCAACTTTTTCTGCATACGCTCAACTTGCTGCGGCCAGTGACGCTTTCTCAAGTTGATGCGATTCTGCTCGATGACCAGGGGTTTATACTGATCCTGAAGGGGCTTGATCACTGGGAGGATTTCATCATTAAGGACAAGCAAATTGAAATCAAAAAGGAAGTCCCGCTGGGCTTGTCCTTCGTCGACCCCAAAGAGATCCCAGTACATTCCAAACTTTGGATTGGTACTGCGAAATATCCCCATAAGAGCATAGTAATCTTTCGTGGGAATAGGATCCGACTTATGGTCATGGCAACGCGCACAGCCAACCGTCAACCCCATCATGCCCTTAAATGTGGCGTCGATTTGCTCGGCAGCCCAATCGAATCGAGCTCGGTCGGGCTCGTTGGGATCAAAAGGTACAATAGTGGGGTAATAAGGCTTTGAGCCCACCGCTAAGAAACCCGTCGCAATGCGTTGTCGGTTTCGTTGCTTCCGATTTTGGTAAGGCAATAAATCTCCAGCGATTTGTGCTTTTAAAAATTGGTCATAAGGAAGGTCGGCGTTCAAAGAATCGATCACCCAGTTTCGGTAACGCCAGGCATAACGCAAAACACGATTTCGATTATTTCCATTCGACTCCGCGTACCGTGCGGTATCCAACCAATGGCGAGCCCAACGCTCTCCAAATTGATTAGTTTGAAGGAGCTTAGTGACCGTTTGATCGATCGCCTTTTGAGGATTTTCAGAATATGCGCTTATAAATTCATCTTGCTGTTTTAGTGTCGGAGGTAAACCGACCAAATCAATATAGATCCTTCGACAAAGCACAGAAGGCTTGGCGTCCTCAACCCAAGCTAATTTTTCTTGTTTTAATTTTTTAAGGATAAAATGGTCGATCGCAGTTCGCGGCCAATTTGAATGAATTTTGGGTACTGCAACATTCTTAACCGATTGAAAGGACCAAAGCTTTCCAGGATCGATGGCGGAGGAAGCTTGACCTTCGAATCGAGAGGCTGGCGCCACTGCACCCGCCTGAATCCAATCCTCAAGTAATTTAATATCTCTCTTTGAAAGCTTTCCCTCTGGTGGCATCTGAAGCTCACCCGTATAACGGATGGCTTGAATCAGAAGACTTTTATCTGGATCCCCTGGAATGATCGCTGGTCCTGAATCCCCTCCCTTTAACATCGAATCACGCGAGTCTAACATCAATCCATTCTTAGATTTCTTAGCGGCGTGACTGTGACAACGACTACACTTCTCTTTTATGAGGGGTGCAATTTGCTTCTCAAAATGCTCAGCCGAACTTAAGTTAATTTTTTCTTCTTCAGCTACTAAATCCCTAGAATGAATGAGTGCAAAGAAGTAAGCTAAAAACAGAGTTGAAGATAATTTTCGGATCATCGTGCTTAGTCTTAGTCCAACATCATATAGGGCGGAGTCAAGATAAGTTCGGGAACGACCGCACGAGGGGGTAATCGAAGGATGGAGAGCACACTGGCAGCAACGTCTTCAGGTTGGAGCATCGCCGCCCGCTTTTCTTCCGGAGGTACAACGGGGCGTTGGTCGACTAAAGGAGTGTTGGTTTCACCCGGATAGATATTTGTTAATTTAATTCCGTTTTTTGCCTCTTCGAGATTCACGAAGGTACCAAGAGTACTTTGCGCTGATTTAGAAACGCAGTACGGCATGCCGGCTAAAAGCATAGCTCGCCTTCCAGCTACCGAAACGATATTGATAATCGTTCCCTTTCCCCGTTCCCGCATCGCGGGGAGCGCGTTATGAATACAATTAAACGTACCCGTGACATTAACCGCCATGACTTCATCGAACTCGTTTGGGTTAATATTCGCCATCATGCGATCACGAACATTGATACCGGCGCTGTTCACGAGTACATCGGGTGAACGGTGTTCTTGAGCGAGCCAACCAAAAACATCTTCAACCTGTGAGCGGTCAGCCACATCACATTTTTTGAAATGAACGTTTCCTTGTATAGAGTCCGCCGCTTCACGAAGAGTATTTTCATTCCTACCGATGATGACAACCGTATAATCCTCTTTAACCAGTGCTTCAGCGATAGCTTGACCGATACCGCTTGAACCGCCAGTGATTAGGACCAGTGGTGAATCAGATGAATTCATTTTTGAATCTTTGTTTCCTGTTAATGTTTAAATTCTAAATTCTTTTCTTTGCGTCCGTTGAAGGAGTAGATTCGCTTTCTCATCGCCGACGAATTGTTCGGTTTTTGGATTCCATCGAAGATTTTTTCCCAACTCTCGTGCAATGTTGATCAGCAGACAAACGGTGTTCGATCGATGCCCCACTTCAACCGGCGCATGAGGTTGACTTCTGGTCTTGATACAATCAAGCCAATTTTGAATGTGGGGCCTGGCCACAATGCCCACTCCTTGCCATCTCTTTGCTAAACTGGGGTCAGGAGGATCACGAACTAACTCTGGTGGATCCACCGAGAATTTGTTTCGGGAAATAAAGAGCTTACCGTTCTCACCGTGAAAACACATGCGTTTAATTTCTGAGCGCAATCGAAGTTCGATACCACTCCTATAGCGCAGTGTAACCGGCCAAAATCGCCTTTGATTTTCTGAAGCCAATCCGAGATGAGGATCGACTGGAGTTTTATTAGCCCACTCTAAAGCCATTTTTTGAAGTTCTTTTTGAGTTGGCTTTTGAACTTCAATTTCAACGGGACCTGATCTATCTTCCCCAAGGGCATACTGAACCATGTCGAAGGAATGAGCTCCCCAATTCGTCACGAGATGCCCCGAGTAATCTTTCCAGAAATCCCAACCCCGCCAAAGTATCTTGCCGACCTTATACTCGTCTTTAATCCAAAACGCTTTGTTGTAGGGTCTCAATGGCGTGGGACCACAAAACAAATTCCAATCGAGGTCATCGGGTTGATCCTCTTTTGGAAAAGAGTGATAAATCAATGGCCCAGGTAGGTTGCGAGCATCGATGTGGCTGATTTTTCCGAGCCCCTGCCCCTGGGTTATTCCAGATCGAATAAACTCGCAAGCAAAGCGATTCAGCTCCATCGAGCGCTGCTGGCTTCCAACCTGAACAATCCGTTTATAAAGCTTAGTAGCTTCAACTACTTTCCTTCCATCGGCAATCGTGGTCGTTAGAGGCTTCTCAAGGTAAAGATCGAGCCCTTTGGTAAGGGCTCTAAGTGCAATCCACGCATGATTATGATCGGGAGTGGCGATCATCATGCCATCAAGCTTTTGATGCTCTAAAAGATCTCTTACATCTTGATACTGAGTTAGCTTTTGGGCGTCATCTCCTGATAGGAACGGAGCAAGTATTTTTTTAAACTTACCTTTGGGTTTAAAAAATCTTCTCAACCGAGACTTAGAACAATCACAAATGGCAACGGCTTGGGCGGAGTCAGGGAGATTACCCACGAGATTCTGTCCCCTGGCCCCCATCCCGACGACCCCAATTTGAATCCGCTCGTTAGCACCGGGCTTATCACCCACACCGAGGACGACCGCAGGAACAAAAGCAGGAGCTGAAATGAAGGCTCCTTTTTTTAATCCACTCTTAAGGAATGTTCGCCTCGATAATCTCTTTTTCATCTCTAACTCATTTCAAGTCCTCTGGCCGTGCCCTTTCCACTGGCAAAGCTACTTGTTTCTATCCCTAATCTTTGAAGCATGGATACATAGATATTGGCTAATGGATAATTGTGTTTTTTATCAAACATGAGATGCTGCCCGTGTTGAAATCCCCCACCGGCTAGCAACACGGGCAAATTACTATTGTCATGGCGATTCGCATGTCCAAGGTTACTTCCCTGTAAAACCATGGTTCTATCGAGCAACTTCTGACCCGATTCTTTAGAATCGCGAAGCCCCGCCAGTAGTCGCGCGAGTTCTTGCATTTGAGCCTTTTCGATTTTATGAAGCTGTTTCCTTGAATCATCACGTTGACTTTGATGAGTCAAGGCATGATGAGGCAAGGTTACTTCTGGAAGATTGACTTTCGGATTAAACGACTGAGTTACGAGGATTGTTATAAGTCGGGTTGAATCGGTTTCAAGCGCCAGACGAGCAAGGTCATACATGGTGCGAGTTCGACGAATCAATTCACCCGGATCCAGGACATCACGGGGCGATTTCACATTCACTTTCGGTTTAGGCTTCTTCTCCCAGGCTTCGTTGAGCTTCAATCGTCTCTCCACTTCTCGCACGGAAGTAAAGTATTGATCCAAGCGCTGTCGATCGGCTTTGTTCACTTCTCGCTCAAGCTTCTTGATACGGTCAGCGAAAGCATCCATCAAGCTTTGCCCTTCTCGTAAGCGTTGAATTTGCGCCTTAATTTCGTCTTGAGAACCTTGAACGAAAAGGGCTCGATAAACATTTGAAGGACGCATTTCAGAAGGGATTCGAACCCCATCCGAAGTGTAAGCCATGGATGCATTCCCAGGTCCCACTCTCAAGTTTAGGGTGGGAAACCGTGTTCGGTGGCCAATATAGTTAGCTGCGTACTGATCGAGTGAAATTGTATTTTTGAAACCCGGTGAATTCGGATGAGGAGCTCCGGTCAGAAATGAAACATCCGCCTGATGGCCACCATCGACTTCGGGATGGGATACACCGCTAAAGACCGTAAAGTCTTTACGAAAGTCACGAAGAGTTTCTAGATAAGGAGACAATTTGTATTTTCGACCACCCTCAGAAGGAAAGAATTCCTCCGGCATAAATCCAAGATCTATATTGATAGCAATCATGCGGCGAGGGATTTCAACCTTGAGCCCTTTTTCACTGGCGAAAGTGGGGACCATGGCGTCTAAAAAAGGAAGTCCCATCGACACCCCTGCTGCCTTCAGGAACGAACGACGATCGAGAGTTTTATTTTTAACTACAGAAATCGATTTCATGGTTTCTCTTATTTCTTACGGAACAAGTCACTTTGAACAATTTCGTGAATCATCGAGCGCACCCCGAACTTCTTAGGCTGCAGTCGAGCCAGCATCGATTTTACCTGGGGACGATCGACAAAACTTACCGGGGCCCCAGTGCTATACACGATCAATTGATCCAACAAATGGCGGGCGATCTGCGGGACTTGACCCTTTAAGAGTTCTCGAAATTCTTTGATGTCCGAAAATTTTTCACCCGTCGGTAAATGACCCGCGCTATCCACACTCTGCCCCAGCTTGTACCGAACTGGCTTTCCGTTGAAGGCTAAGTCGACCCCTTTTTCACGTCGACCGATTAATGCACGGTAATTTTTACGATAGGTTCCCATCACATCAAAGCTCTCAAGCGCGAAACCCGGTGGGTCGATCTTTTCATGACACGAGGAACAGCTTGGATCCTCGCGATGCTTGTCGAGTTGTTCGCGAATAGTTGTAGCCCCACTAATATCAGGTTCTACGGCAGGGACACTTGGCGGAGGAGGTGGCGCAGGATCACCTAAAAAACGATCCAAGACAAAAGTGCCTCGAACTACGGGAGAGGTTGTTGTCCCATTAGCGGTTAACTTAAGAATACTTGCTTGGGTCAGCATTCCACCACGGACACTGTCATTCGGAATCTTAACTTTGCGAATCTTGTATCCCTGAACTCCTGAAATTCCATAAAGTTCAGCCAAGCGTTGATTGATCATCAAAAAATCGGAATCGATGAGATACTCGGCTCCTAAGTCTTCACGAATAAGTTCAGTGAAATAAGCGAGAGTCTCTTCGTACATAGAATCTACAAGAAGAGCATTGTACTCGGGATAGAGATTCACATCGGGCTCAGTTAATCGCAGTTTTCTAAGGTCCATCCAATAGTCTAAAAAATGGGAAACGAAGCGAGAACTCTTGGCGCTGTTTAACAAACGGTCGGTTTGCGCCCGAAGTTCTTTATCTTCTAAAAGCTTTCCACTAGCTGCTGAACGACGTAGCTCTTCATCAGGAGGTGAGTTTGTTAAAAAGAACGACAAGCGAGAAGCTAATGCCCAAGAACCAAGTTTACCGGGTTTGTCCTCGAGCAACAGAAAGGAAGGAGAGCTCAAGACAGCTCGATAACTGCTTAAAACCGCCTCGATAAAAGGCTTTCCTTGTTTGAGTTTTTCGTCAGCAATTTTGAAGGGTATTTCTAAATCAGTTTCCCGAACAGGCCGACGAAGTGCCCGAGAGACAAAGGATTTTATCAGTGCCTGGGCCGATTTTTTGGCCTCACGGGGTTCGATCTGATAATTCCGCCCCTCGATGAGTTCATTAGATGGGCTAAGTTTTAATTCTCCAAATAAGCGCTTATGACTTTCTGGCGGCCAATGGGCGTTGAGAGGCCCTTCAAGCTCGAAGGCCTGCAGGCCTATTCCATGTGACTTAAAATGATGGTATTTGAAGGGCTTAAGCTTGTTGGGAAGCTTGAAATGTTTATTCGGCGCTGAACTGGCAAGGTATTCGATGGGCTCGCCCTCTTCTAACCAAACTTGAACTTCACTCGTATTGGGTTGGCCCGGTTGAAGATCGCAGCGACCCAATAAACGCCCGCTCTTAGCATAAAAAGAAACGGTTTCTACTCGATCACTGGGAAGTACCTTACCGTGGTCATTTAAAAGCGAAAAACCCTTCACTCGTATCTTGTAATAACCACTTTGCTTCACTCTGAATGGCTTGAGGGTGATATTGTGATTATCACGACTGTTCATAAAGGTGGCGACCCCGTTAAAGTAAGGCTTTGGGTCGCGCACATAACCCGGTTCTCTTTTAGCAAAATTCCCCGTCCACACGTCGAGTGTTGGATCTTTCTGAGTTCCGATGAGAGGTATACCCGTACCATGCTTTAGTTGAACTCGTAGAGTTTGAAGAGTCTTATTAACTCCTTCTATACTTTTTAATTCACTACGAATAAGTTGACTTTGCTTCCCCTTCAATCGAGGTACTATCGCCTGGCTTAAGGCAAAATCGATAACCTCAAGATATCGCATCACCTGAACATGAGAAAAATCTAAAGCATTCGAACTCTTATCGAAGCCATAGGCAATACCATCGGGTGGCAACCTATCGACAAGCTCCAAATGGGGAAGGGCAAGCAGATCAATAAGTGAGTTTGAAAATTCGGCCCTCCCTAATCGACGTAAACGAGATCTTCCATATTTTTCCTGTCGATTAGAAATGGCATTGTGTAATGGCTTGGAAAGCTGGCTGACAAACAACGATCGCTCTTCAGCTTCTATTCGATCTTTTTTCCCCGGAGGCATCTCACCTCGCTCAACGCGGTCATGGATTCGGACCCAGCGGCTAAGTTGATCATCTTGAGAGAAATCAAGGGTTAAGGTTGTTAAGTCGAGGTTTCCTTTATTGCGTTTTGAATTGTGACAACGCTCACAATTTTCGGCAACAAAGTCTTTAATCTCATTATCGCCATTCGCTGCAGTCTCCTCACCCACGACAAAGGTAGTCATAAAGAATAAAAAACTTACGACATGGAACGCCGCTCTGTATAGTTCTGTATATCGAGTCAAGCTGTATCTCCTTTAGTTATAATATTAATAGCAGCTGACTCCGATTCGTTACCAAGATTCCGAAATAAATCTGAATCTAAATTTAAAATTCTGTGATCAAGCAACACATTTTATCCCCTCGCCCTCTTAAGCTAAGCTTGCTTAAAAACCTCATTTTAAGTTTTGACTAAATCCTTTCGAAACTGAACCGGTTTCCAAAAGGAGAGTACAATATTTTATAAAATTTAAGGTAACAAATAGCTCCGTCCTGCTATCCCCAATGGGATAATAGTAATCGCATTGTCTCTCAGGCTATTTTCCGGGTTTATGACTAAAATGAAAAACTCCAATCTCGACAAAATAGACCAGCATGTCGAAGCCGTACAAAATGGTGATGGTGATGCTTACCGGTTTGTGGTTGAACAATTGATATCCCGAGTCCGAATATTCGTCGCCGGAAGAAGCATCCCTGGCATTGACGTGGATGACATCGTTCAACAAGCTTTTGTCGAAGCCTATACGAGCATCAAAGATTACAAACTCGGAACGGATTTCGCTGCTTGGGTCATCACTATTTCTCGTTATCAACTTCTTCAGGAATCATCCCGGTTAAGACGCCTCGCAGATTACCATAGTAAATATGTTCCAATCGCATTAGCTAACGAAATGGAAGCTCAGCTGCACGCTGGGAATGAGATTGAAGAAAGTCGAATGCAATTCTTGAAAGAATGCCTGAAGGAAATTCCTCAGAAAGGAAGAGGAATATTGAAAGAGCGCTATGAGAGCACGAAATCCATCGCCCAAATTTCTGAAGAAATGGGACGCTCTGCCGGTAGTATCCGGAAACAGCTTTATAAGCTTAGAAAACAACTTCACGAGTGTGTAAGTATCCGACTCGCTAAGGAGGATCACTCATGAACAGGAATCGCTTCGATGAACTGATGGAATCTTTGCTTGAAAGCGAACTCTCTCCCGGCGAAATCGACGAATTAGAGGCTCTCCTATCTCAAAGTACTGAATTTCGAAAGGAAGCTTGCGAACGACTCGCCGAGCATCGAATTCTCGGTTTCATCCATCGAGAACCTTGCAGTGAAGAAGCCGTAGAAGCCATCCTCTCAGAGGTTTCCATCCAAAAGAGTCAGCAAATCGATTCCATTTTAGCTCAAACTCAGAAGCGACAATCCATTCGTCAATTCAAAATATATAAATTGGGAATCTGGGCCGCGAGTATAGCCGCAATGTTTGCAGTGGTCATCGCCTGGCCTTATTTATTCGATTCTCAGAGCAATAATAATAACAACACCGTGAAAGGGAGCTTTCAACCCCTCTCCACTCCAGTTGCAACCTTATTATTATGTGAAGCCTGTGAATGGGAGGATTTTCCGTCACTCTCTGAGGGCCATCGAATTCCGACCGGGCCCTTACGATTGACCTCAGGATTCGCCGTCCTGAGGTTCGATGGAGGAGCAGAAGTCGCTATTAAAGACAATGTTTCAATGGAACTCTTGTCGAAAGGGGCAGCGCGCATTCACTTCGGCGACGCGGTAATCCGAGCCCCTGAAGAAGCAGTGGGATTCACGGTGATGACTCCGGCCAGCGAACTCTTAGATTTAGGAACAGAGTTTTCGGTCAGAGTAGACTCAAGTGGTGCAACGGAACTCGATGTACTCGAGGGAGAGGTTTCTATTCGTCCCTTGGATTCCCCCACTGAGACTTCTAAGATTCTTAAGGCGGGTGAAGCCGTGGCCGTAGACAGTGCTCGCTCGAGTCTCAGAAAAATTGCCGTCAAGAGCAAACGGCTCGCAACCTTAGTCAAAGATTTAAAACCCTCTTCTCGTTGGGATTTAACCTACGCTTACGAAGGTTTTTACTATAAGGAAGGGAAAATAGCTCTTGAAGATAGCACTCGAGGAAAAGGTTGGTTGGGACCCTGGCGCGCTCGAACCCTTAAAGAAGGTTATCGACAAGGACAAACCGTGTTGGATTCACTCGATATCGTCCACGGCAAGCTCAATGTCACTTGGCCCGTTCCTGGAGGTCGCCTAGGAATGTTACGAATGCCGCCCGGGTTCATTGTTCAAATTCGCCAAATGAAACACCCCATCCAACTAGCTAAAAACGCCACCTACTACCTAAGTTTCATGCTTAAGGCACCAGAGCCCGCCCAGCATCACACATTCGATGATTTTCGGCTCACCTTAAGATCAAGCGATGACTATTTCGGTGAGTCGTTGAGTTTCGGGGTACCTCGAAATCATGGCCCTCGAATCCAAACGGGACTTGGCGTAGGTAGTCGAGGAAGGTTTTCAATCCCAAAAGATCAATCACTCTTGTGCATCGGAAAAATTGAAGCCCAAGAATACGGAGAGGACCGAGTACAGTTTCGAATATTCTCCGAGTTCGATGAATTGAATTGTATCGAACCCCGGGACTGGGATGTCGTTTGCCGCGACCTCGATCTTTCAGCCCAACTCAACTTGGTTATTTTGACATCGGTTGGCCATAAAGAACGTATTGTTGATGAACTTCGGATTGGCCCAACTTGGAGATCTGTGGCCCCCATCCTAGGCGGAAATAACTAAAGCAAGACTCCAGTTCTATATGAGTTTAAGCAGAAAACTTAGAGCAGAGCTTAAAATGAAAGAGGATCAAAACGTCATCAATCGTCGTACTACGCTCGGTCGATTAGGTGTAATAGCAGGCGCAACTCTCCTTCCTCAAATTAATGCCAACCCAGTCAATCAAAAACCCCGGCTGACAACCATGGGCTTGGTGATGTACGACTACAATCTACGTCGAAGGTGGTTACATTCTCAGAATCAAAATTATGACTTATTTCGCCCATTAACTTTTTTAAAACACTGTCATGCCCAAGGCGCAGGGGGAATGCAGGCAAGCCTTGGAGTTTTAATGCTAGAGGAAATACGAAAGCTGAGAACTTTCGCTGAAGAGCATGATCTTTTTATCGATGCCATTATTAAGCCCCCAAAGAATAAAAATGATCTTGGTCGATTTGAAGCAGAAGTTAAAACCGCACGCGAAGTCAATGTACAAGCAGCACGAACCACCATCATTCCTGGTCGACGGTACGAACGATTTAAGACCTTAGCTGAATTCAGGCAATTCGAAAAACGAGGCCGTGAGATGCTGGAGCGAGCCGCTCCCATTGTTAAAAAACATCGACTTCCATTTGCCGTTGAAAACCACAAAGATCAACGTATGGAAGAAAGATTGGCACTATTTAAGCACCTGGATAGTGAATACATAGGTGCCTGCCTCGACACCGGAAATAGCTTTGCCCTCATCGATGGCGCGTATGAACCCATAGAAGCTTTAGCTCCTTACACTTTTAGCGTCCATCTCAAAGATCAAGCCTTGAAGGATTACAAGGACGGTTTTCTTCTGGGGGATACCCCCTTAGGGCAAGGAAGTTTTGATTTAAAACGTATGGTTCAGATCATTAAAAAATCAAAACCGAAGATAAAATTCTCTTTGGAACTGATCACTCGAGACCCGCTTAAAGTGCCCTGTTTAACTCGAGAATTTTACTCGACGATGCCCACCGTCTCTGCTCGCGAATTAGCCAAGACCTTGAGATTCGTGCGAAGAAACTCAGTGGAAAAATTACAAAGAGTAAGTCACTTGTCACTTGAGAAGCAAGTTCAGCTTGAGGATTCAAATGTCAAACAAAGCATCAAATACGCTGGAAAAGAGCTATGCCTATCATGAAATTTTTAATCATACCTACACTTTTCTCAGTTTTGTCCGTGGGCCTTCAAGCTCAGGAGAATCGTGAGGTTAAAAAGCATAACAAACTCCCCAAGCCCTTAAGTAAAGTTCAAAAGCTTGCTGAAGGATTTCGCTTTACCGAAGGGCCCGCTTGGAGTCGAAAGAAAGAAGCACTCTACTTTAGTGATATCCCCAACAAAACTCTCCATCGTTGGAAAGCGACAAAAGGTGTAACTAAAATCAGAATTGGGAAACAGGCTTCAAATGGTATCTACATTGATGCCCAAGATCGAATTGTCTTTTGTGAGGTTGGGGGCTGTCGCATCCTTAGAATTGAGAAACCTGGAAAAGAAACAGTGCTAGCGGATCGAGTCAAGGAACAACTACTTGGCCACACGAATGATCTATGGATTGCTCCTGATGGCGGGATTTATTTTTCAGTTCCTAACAAAGCTAAAAAAATCCCTCGACTGAAAAAAGAGGGAAGATTGATGGGCACGGTGGTTTACATTCCACCCAAAGGTAAGGCCACCCAAGATGTAGGTAAAAACATTCAAATCCGGGGTCCCAACGGAGTTGTAGGCAGCTCTGATGGGAAACGGCTTTATTTCACTGATCGGGGTCGATGCTGGATGGCAAAAATTAAAGCTAACGCTGAATTAGAAAATAAAAAAATAGCAGCACCTAAAGGATCGGATGGATTAGCACTCGATGAGCACGGGAATTTATATACGACTTCTAAGGAAGGAATTGAAGTTTTCAATCAAAGCGCTTCCCGAATTCTTATGATCCCTGTTCCAGAAACACCCTCAAACGTATGCTTCGGTGGGAAGAATGGCCGCACTCTATTTATCACAGCACGAACAGGGCTTTACCAAGTGGAAATGAATGTGAAAGGGGATGGATTCTAAAGCACCTACTTAATTCAGGCTAAGGATTTACTGTCACTAATACTCGACGGTAACTCGTAAGCTTGGGAGTTCCATCATCGGTTACGTTTAGGATGACATGAAAGTTTTTGCCTTTTGAGTCAGGTGGGATCTTGATCTTCACTTTAGGTGTGTTGCTGTTAAAAAGTTCGACCTTTCCTTGATAAGTCCCCGGCTCAGAATAGATCCACCAATTAAATTTAAGCTGGTTTCCATCGGGGTCAGAGCTATTAGAAGCATCGAGAACAATCTCTTTGTTGGCAGATGTCACTACGTTTATTAACTTTCTCGTACTGTCCCCATCGACTACTGGAACAGGAGCATGATTCACTTCCTCAAACGGTTTCACACAACGATCCATGCGCGCTTCGAAGTCATTTTGAAAGGCTTGTCGCCAGCGAAAGACTGAAGCATATTCGTTTTTATAAGTCTTGCCTTGGTACGACCAAGAATCCTTAGCATCGGAATAGAGGTAATAATTTTTGTACTGATCTAAAAGTGGATCAACCGTATTGTTGCCCGTACCGGATCTAACATTCGCGACCTTCTTGTACTCAAATCTTCCTCCCCAACCTCCATAACCAATCTTTTCTGGATAGTTTAATCCGTTAGGGATAAGGAAGAGAAACGATGGGGTATCCCCTTCCCAAAGATAGTCGGCACTGGGGTAATTTTTCCCTAATGCACCGTGGTTCTTCTGAACATTTTTAGAGACCCAGCCTTCACTAAATAGACTGTTGTCTCCGCCCCAGGAATGCGACCAAGCGTTGAATTTCTTGGTTGTTCTTGAAATACCTCTCCAAAGTTCCTTAGCAGAAATTAACGGCACTTCAGGAAACTTTTTAGCAATGTAGGCGAAGCCCTCATCCTGTAAGGCGATTTCGTAACCTCTGATCTTTGAAACGATCTTCCTAATTTCATTCGGACGATCTTGACTCAGTTTCATAACGGCAGCGGCTAATGTATTTGCACCACCCCACGCACAAAACCAAATCGGGCGAGGATCATCTTTGAGTAATGCTGAAACAATGAGCTGAACGGCTTCATTATCTAATTGTTTCGGTACGGGCTTCATACCGTAACCATCGACACCTGATTTTGTGACCTTTCGGAGTTCAGCTGGAGTCGGGTAATCTTTTGAATGAAGAATTAGATTTTTATAATCTTTCTCATAAGCGTCGAGAACCTTAAACATCGTTTTGATATCAGGATCTTTTTTCTTCCAACACGAAGTCGTGGCAATTAAACCTTCCACATCGAATTCATTAGCATAGGTAAGAAACCGTACCAACGACATTTGATCGTCGGGCTCATTACTCATATCGGTAAGAATGACCACTCTCAGCTTTTCATCATTGCTCTTCTTTGGAGTCGGTTGGTACACCGCCTTTTGAGTTAATACTCGAAAGAATTCTTTTCGGCTGGCTACTAAATCGGTTTTGGCTTTTGGAATATCTAAAACATCGGCTGACTCACCAGCCTTAACGACTTCAAACTTAGGATACCTTCCCGCCCACACTGCCTTTCGACGCACTGCATTCTTCCAACACGAATTCTTCCACAACCAAACGAGTGGAGCCCCATCCCCCAATTGATTCGCTTGACCCAAATTGGATTGAATCAGTCGTTTCATATCCTGACAAAAAGGATTTTGGGGAAGCCCTTTAAAGTGTTCTTTAGTGAAAACAGAGTTCTTATCCCAAAAGCTTCCGGTCGCCCAATCAACGAGCTTGGCTTTTTTAGCGACGATGTAAGGACTCCAAGCGTCTTTTCCGTTATATCCATAAGATGCAACGGTCAGGCTAAAGACGATAATATTGGGAGAAATCTCAGGCTTTTCTAATAGTGCATTGGCAACAGTCGTCAACGGACCGCCACAAATAATAAGCAGAGGTTTTTTTGGTGATGCTTTGAGTGCTTCTTTAATGATCAATCGACTTCCCGCAGTCGAGTAAGTTTTAGTGTCTTTAATAAGACCACTCTCAGGACGTTTTAAGATTCGATCCGACCCCAAAGTTAAATCTGGAATATTTCTTAAACCAGAGTTTCGAGCCAGCTTGAGTGCTTTCTTAGCATCTTTGACGCAAGCTTCCATTTTATAGAGATAGCCCTTTTGCCAATCCCACATATCCCGGGTAACGATGTTGGCTCGTAGATCGGCATGCCCTAAACTCACTTGAGCCCAAAGGTAGTTATTATCGAAGACATCAAACCACCAGTCATTGTCGTAAATGATCGGATTGCTAGGGCCAACATTTTTAAGTTGGACTCCGTTCTCCGTTACTTCAAATTCGGGAACTTCAGCCCTGATGGAATTGAAAATAAAAAGAGCCGTAAAAACATAAAGTGTAGATAGAATACGAATTCCCAATTTGTAGTCTCTTTTCGAAGGCATCATCAATCGTGCTAAAACTTTCGTAAGTAACTGAAGGGTAAATCAATTTATTTGCTTTAGATTACAGCAGATTAGAATAGGCAAGAATTTAGAATAGATGCAAGCACAATTGATTCTTTAGATTCTTAAGAAACCGTCAAAAATAGATTTTAAAGACTTTCCAAACTTAATTTTTAAATCCGAGTAATTGACCTCCCTCACAGGAAACCATCACATATCCGGTGGTTGCTGCCAAACCGTTTCGTAGGGGACGACTCGGTAAATCCCACTGAGCGATCTTCTTCCCGTCCTCAATAGAATAAGCGTGGAGTGCGCTATCGGGCTTCATTTTTTCGTATCCAGCTAAGTACAAAGTCTTTCCCGAAACGATCATCGCCTGAATGGCAAAGTCTCCGGTCTTACTTTTTCCATCCCTTCGAACGTGTTCGATCTTCGCACGCCAGAGGGAGTGATCCTCTAATTGCTTATTTTCTTTCAAAGGGATGCGGGTGAGATGGCCGAATTTATTTTTAACCTTCGATTGCTTCCCCCAGGCACAAAAGATTTCTTTATCCGTTAATACGAGGGCATGAGCTTGCAAGTTGCTGTAACGGATACCTTGTTGATCAAAACGACCGATGGATTCAGTTCTTCTTCCCTGAAAACCCATCAGATTAGGTTGGAGCCAAGTGGATTCACGAATGTTTAAGAATTTACCCCAGCGCCCATTGGTCGGATGGAGTTCGATGAGTTCTCCCTCCGCATATTTATCTTTTAATGTTTCAACGTAGTGATGGAGCTTTTGACCATCGCTCACTAATAGATGGGTTTTCCGTGGATAATATTTTCCCACTTTTCCGTGATTCGGATAATTTGGAATTTCCTTGGGCGTTAAATGATCAAAGCTTCCACTGAACATTCGGGCTTGCCAGATTTTTTTACCCGTGAAAGGTTCTAAGCAATGAACCTGTATGCCTTGATCAACCGAGGAGTGGCGTCCAGCAAGGATCCAAAGTTGATGATTAAAAACCATAATGGATCCCATCACGGGCCAGGGAGATTCTAAATGCCCATTGACATAAATAGTCTTCTCATTGAGAGCTGCTAAATATTTCCAATGAAGGTCTCCGGTTTTAGCATCAAGAGCATAAACCCAGCCATCATTGGAACCGAAGAGACAGAGATTGCTATATAGGGTTGGAGGGGTATCTACCGGTGCTCCCGCAGTGAACTCCCAGGCAAGCTGCCCCTCTTTCAATGTTCGGGCCTCAACTCGATGCTGGTTAGGGACGGCAAAATAAAGGAGTTCTCCTTTGATTGTAGGAGCACTCAACAAACCACCGGGCACTTCTGAAATACGCCAATCCTCAGCGGGCAAGGAATCTTTATGCGAATCCACTTGGACTTGCCAGGTGGATTCAAATTTGGGAAGCGCCTCAGAACGAGTCCAATTTCCTCTTTGAGGATTTCCCATATACATCGGCCAACCTTGATCAGCGGGCCATTTAGGAGACTTTTGAGATGAAACTTTTTGAACACTAAATAAACGTTTAGTCGCGGGTTGAATTGGAGGATCAGCAGAGGTCGCCGTATAACCAGCAACGACATCCAAACAAGTACATTTTGGAGGTGTGCAATAGATCATACCGTTAGCGGGGAACACACCAGTATCACAGGTGCTTCTCGCAATCGCGCGGGGGCTGAACAGGTGATCCTTATTGGCGAAGGACATGCCATATAAAATATAGTTCGGAGTCGCGCGCGTTTCGGCGCAGGAGTTGACAAAGGTCCGTTGCGGAATTCCTTTATCCATAGCCCCAGTTTTAAGGTCGTAGCCGAAATACCTTTCACAAGCGACGTAAGCCTTTTCGTCTTTTACAAAGGTAATCGCGTAGTGTCCCCCTGCACTTTGAAGTTTTTTAGATTTCCAAACGATTTCACCATCGGAGGCACGTACTGCCGAAACACCAAACTTATGACCGAAACCTTGCATCGGCTTCCCCCTTCGATCCTTGCGATCTTCACCGGGAAAATAAGTTATGGGCAGATAGCCGTCTTTATAGACCAAGCGAACTAAAAACGTATTTTTAAAGTCTTCTTTAGCCCACAGTTTCTGCCCCGTCTTTAGGTTCAACGCGATGATGGATTGGTTCAAGCTGGCCAGAGTACCCCTCATTGATAAAGGCATTTCTCCCTTCCCGACGGTCAGATAGACCTTTTCCTCCCCAACACTGGCCCAGGCGATATGTGTATCTGGCCCTTCCGTGTACTCCCACAGTTTTTTCCCAGTAGCTTTATCTAAACAGTACAGCTTCGATTGATAAGCCTGAACTAGGTAGTTCTTATAAACTCTAGCTACCAGGTGGCGTTTCCCGCGAACGATCTTTCGGTTCTCGTACTCGAGAGCATCGATTTGTGCTCCCTCCGAATACCTAATGGCTTCTTCACCCGTTTCGAGATTCAGTGCAACCATCGGGCCCTCTTCATCAACTTTTAAGTAGATGTGTTGGTCATCACCGATGAGTTCATGTCGATAAGGAGTGTAGTTATCTGAAGCGATTTCTTTTTCCCATAAAAACACTCCGTTGTAAGCATTTCTACAAACCAGGTGATGCGGAGCTACATTTCTATGAACTCGATCTTTTATGGCATAATTCTTTAGAGCATAAATCAACTTACCATTTATGAGACGCGGCCCCGCTTCACGCTCCCCTTGAGCCTCGGTGAAAGAGGGGTGAACATACCATCTCAATGAAGTCACGGGTTGAACAAGTGAATCGGAAGAAACGGGATTGCCCCCCGGACCGTGGTCGTAATGAGACCAGTCATCCATTTCGCGTGATCGTTGCTTTTTGAGGTACTCCCAATTGCCATTTTTCTTAATACATGCCACCCCACCAGGGTGCAAAATTCTTAAGATTTCTTTTAGATCTGAAGCCCGCCCCTTCAGTCGGCTGAAGTCGATGATCACTAAGCTGACTAAATTATCTGCATAAGGAAGCTTCTTGAATGAACTCACCGCCTGGATCGAGGCTAAGCCATAAAGTTTGTTTTGTTGAAGCTGCCTTTGAACTTGATCTCGAACAGTGCTTTTTAAGGTCAATCCTTGAACTAAATACTTTCCCCCACTCGCTAACTCTTGCTCTAGTTTTCCATCGCTAGTCCCAATGTGAATAGCAATCCCAGATCCAATAGGAGTATCAGTTAAGATTCCTGATAGCTTCTGGGAGTAGAGACTATTCGTTATAAATAAACTAATTGCGAGAACGGTAATCTTTAATTTCATAATGCTTTTTACACTGCAATTTTGATCTCTCTACCAATCTGAACGGAATTTATGTCGAGGTCTATCCATTATATCCTTCGCTTCATATAGAGTTAAGTGCTAAGAAACTAAGAAAATCTAAGCAAAATTTAGTAATATGATTCATAGTCTTTAACTAAATCTGAGCATTAAGGCTTAAACGATTGCGATTCACTGAAGCTCAATAATTCAACTCAAGAAATCCCCACAAACCAGCCAAAGCATTAAACATGAAAATGTTTCACTCAAACTCTACCTTCACCTATGTCTTTATGGTCTTTTTTGCATGCGCTACAGGCATCGCAGATGAAAATAAAAAAGCGCCCTGGTTTAAAAAAGCACTCGTTGGGCTCGAGGTGGGACCCACGGGAACTGAGCGTGGTCCTGAGACGGGAAAAAAATACGCCGCCAATTTCAACGGTCGAGATATCGTTCAAAAAACTATTGAAGCCAATGCCGATTACTTAGTCATCTGGGCGAGAGATGGCTGGTTTGCTTATTACGATTCAAAGATCTTACCTAAGCCCGAAGGCATGGGAAAAAGAGACATCCTCAAAGAAACGATGGAGGAGGCGAAGAAGCATAACTTACCCGTGATCGCCTACTGTGTGGTTCAGTATGGGAGTCGGGCTACTCGTGAAAATCCCGACTATCGCATGGTAGATAGTGAGGGCAATCCCTTCGAACGTAACTGTTTCAACTCCGGCTATCCTGAGTATGTCGAAAAGGTGATCGCTGAAATCCTAAAATATAATGTCGATGGTCTTCACTTAGATATGCTCGACCAAGGCTTTGGCCCGCCCTACGGCTGCTGGTGTAAGTACTGTAAAAAACTGTTTCAAGAAAAGTACGGCCAGGAGATGCCCAAGGGAATTACCTGGGATAAAGATTGGGATCGTATGCTGGAGTTTCGCTACGACACCAGCGCCCGCTTAGAAAAACGTCTAACTGCCTTTATCCGAAAAACGGCTCCAGGAGTTACCGTAGATTACAACTATCATGGCAATCCGCCGTTTTCTTGGAGAGTGGGTCAACGCCCCGTTCAACACAGTCACCACGGAGATTTTATTACGGGGGAAACTGGAATATGGGGATTCAGCGCTTTAGGGGTTGGACTCAACGCTCGCTTCTATGCGGCAGCAACTCCGGGACTTCCGGTACAAGTGGTTATGCAACGCGGAGTCCGCATGTACCACGATCAAACCACTCGTCCCCTTATCGATATGCGATGGGAACTACTGACCCTTCTTGCCCATAGCTCTTTTGTGACCATTGTGGATAAAACCGCTTACGATGGTTGGCTCGACCCCGTTGCCTATGACCGCTTCGGGAAAGCCTTCACCGATGCTAAGGCTCGCCAAGAGCACTTTGGGCAACCCGTCGTTGAAGATGTTGGAATCTATTTTTCACATCGAACTCGCGATTGGTATGGTCGTAACGAACAAGGGAAATACTTTCGCTCATTCCAAGGGGCTCACCTCACGATGGTTTACGAGCACATTCCTTGGGGAGTCGTTCTCGATGAGAGTATTTCTCTTAAATCCCTAAAGCGCTTTCCAGTTATCGTTCTTCCAAACGCTAACATTCTTAACAAGAACGAAGTCGAACTCTTTGAAAAGTACGTCGAAGGTGGTGGCCGTCTAATCCTTACGGGCTTCACGGGCCTCTTCGATCAGATGGGGAACGCACTTGATTCTTCAATGATCGAAAACCTTGTGGGTGCGAAGTTCGTAAGAAGAATGGAGTCCCTCGACAACCACGTTCGGCTCGGTAAAGGAAACGCTACACTTCCAACATTATCCACTGACATTCGAAAGAACTGGCCATTCTTAGTTAAAGGACCAGCGGTAGTATGGAAGCCGACGACAGGCAAGCCGGTTGGTGAACTCTTACAACCCGACCGAAGTAATCTACAAAAGGAAGGTCGCGTCGGATTCGATTGGCCTCTCAGCGCGGCAGACCCGGTAGGCCCAGCTGCAATTCTTAATCAAAGAGGAAAAGGATCCGTACTGACACTCGCTGCCTCTCCTGACTACGCTACGACGAGCGAACACCGAATCGTTGAAGCACGTTTACTTCTAAGAAACGCCATTGAGAGTTTTAGACCAACCCCTTTGGTTTCTATCGATGCTCCGAAGAATGTCGAAGCGGTTATCACTCACGACAAAGAAACAAAAACGATTCGCGTCCATCTCTTGGGTTACCTAGCACCCCCCACCACCACTCCACCTAAAAATCGACCCTTTACCTTACCCGCGCTCATCGAAGACGCTCCGATTTTTCGAGCTAAGATCGATGTGCAACCTGAAATTGTCGAAGTAAAAGTTCTCAATGAGACCACTAAGCTCAAACGAACGAAGCAACGATTGACCGTACAGGTGGAAGACATTCACGAAGTGGTCGTGATTCAATATCGATGAGTTAGAATATAAAACATCTGGTTTGATCGGAAAGACAGACACTTGGCTCGAGTCTGCATTGGAGCAACTGAGAGGAAATTGAGTACTCTCTAAACTTTGAGAAAACCAAGATGCAACCCTGCCGATTAGTCCCCTATATTCACTCTCCTCTTGACCATTCATTCAGCCTGTCCGCCGGAAACTTAATCCCAACTGCGGCTCGAGAGAGGATGTCAAAAGTGAGCAGGGAAACGGAACGGATGCCATCGGGGATTGCGGTCAAATAATCTTTTGCCCGGTTATGAGCAGCACCCCGGCGGTTGTAGTGAAGCCAAGTCCAGGGTTCATGATGAATGAGGTGATCCAGATGGAATATCTCCACGCGCGGATTATCATTTCGTTCTGCTTGAATTTTTCCGCTGTAATGCCAAGCCAAGACTTCATTGAGATTCAGTTTGAATTCTTCAGGAGTCCGCGATTTTGCTTCTTGCCAGGCTTCTTGGACTTTGCCGATGTCCAATATCTCAATATCTCCCAATTCTGGATCCACCACGGTGCCCGTCAACGCCCGAGTTAGCCATTGCAGATCTTCGGTACTGTAGTTCACGGTTTGAAGATCCCAGCTAGCTATCATTTTGTCATAGCTCGCAGTTACCATGATCGAATCGCCTTTAGTGAATTCAAGTGCCGAGATATGCATCTTATGAATCACCGAAGGCACCACAAGATCTCCCGTTTGGGCGTCATAAATTTTGGCGATACCATCGCTGGACCCCAGGGCCACCAGGCGCCCATCAGAAGTGAATTGCCCAGTGGAATAGGTACCCATAGCCCTCATTTTACGAGTGACCGGTTTACCGGTTTGAGGATCCCAGACTCGGGCGATTCCAGTAACATCGGCAATGAGAACGGAGTTTCCTAATGGAGAAAACTCTATAATCTTACAGCTCTTTAAATGGGCTTCAAACTCTTGGATCAGTTTGCCGTTTCTCGGATCCCAGACACCTGCTTTTTGAACATTCACAGCGACCAGTCGCTCGGCCTTTTCACTGATGGCTACAGCAGTATTGTTAACTCCAGTTTGAAGATCTGGCCCTATTCTAGATCCGGTTCGAATATCGAAGACCTGGAGATTCGAATTAGCCCCCCCCGATACCAAATACCTTCCATCGGGTGAGAATCTGAGCACCAAGGGTTTGTATCCGACATTGAGCTTGAAAGGAAGCTCCTGTCCAGAATCCACTTCAAAGAATCGGACAAATCCCTTTGTCTCGGTCACTGCAAGCAGCTGCCCATCCGGGCTAAAATTTACATGTCGGCCTTGGGACTCCAGCTGAAAAGCGTGTTCCAATGAACCATCTTTAACCCTCCAAACACGAACAAATAAATCGACACCTAGGGTAGCAGCAAGGTCACCTTGGGGACGCACATCCAGAGTGAGAGTTCCTTTCCAATGAGGTGGACCATAGGCTAACCAGCGAACAGATTTCATATCCCAGATTTTGGACCTTCCTGAACTATCACCACTGAGGACCTTATCACCGCCCTTGATAATCCTCATGTCTGTAACCCAACTACTGTGACGTCCTAGAGGGCGACCCGGCTGTCTCCTTGATAAATCCCACAAGGTAAGCGACCCGTCTAGGTTGATCGTCAGAACCATATGTCCATTCGGATGAAATCGAACTTTTCCTGCATGGGGGCCGTGAGACATCAAGGGAGTGACTCGCTTTCCAGAATGGGCATCCCAGATTCGCAATCGATTGTCAGTCCCAATAAAAGCAACTCTTTGGCTGTCTGGACTGAACTGAAGATCACTGAGTCCAAACCTTTGCTGAAGGGGAGGGGTGATCGGTTTTCCGGTACGACTATCAAAAATTCCACCCTCTGTTCCCCAACCAGAAATAGCTATTTTCTTACCATCATCACTGTACACTGCGGCATTGGTTCCGTAACCAGCTGTCATTCTTGCCCCCAGCTTCTTACCAGTTCTCGCGTCGTACATCTGGGCATAACGATTCCAAGCCACCACCAAAATGGAATCCCCGTCGGGGTGGATATCAAGCTTGACCAGGCCTGGAACTTGAGGAATGAGATGCAAAATCTTTTCAGTGTCGGCATCCCAGATTCTGGGATGACCATCCGAAGAAATCGTGGCAACCCGTTGAGAATCCGGGAAAAAGAAAGCCTTGAGAACATTCTTAGGATGTTTCAATACAGCCCTGGGAGATTCATCTTTTAGATCCCAGATGTGAACCAGGCCTCCCGATGTCGCCGTTATTATTCTTTTTCCATCGGGTGAGAATAAGGCGTAGCCTAAATGATTTTTATGCACCAATGGAGAGCGAGTCATCACTCCCCGTTGCCAGTCCCATATTCTGGCATTCCCATCCTCACAAGCCGTTAAGAGAAGTTTGCGATAAGGATGAAAGCGAATCGATCTAAGTTCTTGAGGATGCTGAATGTTCGAGTGGATCAGACGACCGGAAGGAACTTCATAAAGAGAAACTCTTCCCCCAACCTCGGCTATAGCCAGATGCTTGCCATCCGGACTGAAATGGGTGTCGACCACTGGTTGATCAAAAAACCACATATTGAGCAAACGTGGGGAGTGAAGTAATAACGTTCCGATGCGAAGGCGTTTGATAGCTTCTGAATCCGATTTGTCACCAGGCTCAAGGCGTAACGATTCTGTTAAATGAGGCAAAGCTTTGAAGAAATTTCGATTTTCAAAATACTTCAAGCCTGATTGGATATGCAACTTCGATACTTGCCGGGTACGTTCTTGTCTCTGCCTTCGTTCACGATTGGCGTTCAAGACCGAGGTCACCGTGACCGTCAAGAGAAGAATGACCACCGAAGCAATCAACGTCGCGATCAATTTACGTCTTTTGCTCCAGAGCCAGAGCCTTTCTATAGCGGTGATAGGTCGAGCATTGATAGGGCAGCCCTGAAGAAAGTTATCCAGGTCTTCACTGAGAGCTCTTAGGGATTCATACCTTCGATGAGGTTCTTTGGCCATCGCTCGAAGGCAGATCGTCTCGAGATCTCTTGGAATTCTGGAGTTGAAAGTGCGCGGTGGACGAGGATCTCGATAAATGACTTGCTCCAAGACCATCGAGCGCTGGCCCGTAAACGGTCGATCTCCAGTGAGAAGTTCATAGAAAACTACACCGAGAGAAAATTGATCGCTCTGAGGCCCTATCAGATCGCGCTTGCCCTGTGCTTGCTCAGGGCTCATGTACGCGGGGGTACCTAAAACTTGCCCTTCCAAAGTCATCGTGACCTCTTGGCTTCCGGCTTGTTTGGCGAGGCCAAAATCGGTAACGTGAGGGAGACCCTCTGAATCAATTAGGATATTGGCAGGCTTGATGTCGCGATGGATGACATCTCGTTGATGGGCGTGGTAGAGAGCCTCGGCGATGTTTCGAACTAAGGTTGTGGCTTCATTGAAACTGAGGCGTTCTTTTTCGATCACTTCATCGAGAGGATGGCCATCGATATATTCTCGTACGATGACCGGAAGGTTATCGACTTCGGTAATTTCGAGCACACGAACGATGCCGGGATGTCGAAGACCGGAAACACTGCGTGCTTCACGAAAAAAACGTTCCTCATCCCCGGGAGTTTGGAACGCGGAATGTCGAGGGACCTTAAGAGTCACATCTCGCTGAAGCTCCGCATCCCAGGCCAAATAAACGGAACCGAAAGATCCTTGCCCTAATAACTCCAGAATTTCGAAGCGCCCTAAGGTGTCTCCAACCCTGCCGGAACTAACGGAGGGTGAATCCGATCGTAAAAGAAACTCACCTCCGCATCCAGGGCAGATGATCTTCTCGTTATTTGGCTCTGAAATTTGAATCGATGAAGCACAAGAAGGACAATCGATAGTGAATTCAGTAACTAATCCATCTCGAGATTCACAGGCTGCCTCGTGAATCTTCTTCACCAGGTAGAGTCGCCCTCGCACCCTCTCGGCTAACTCACCATACTGCTGGGAAAATTCATCGGGATTCACATCGAGGCCAGACCACAAGAGCTCAAGATACTCATCAGCGATAGCTTCGAGTTTACGCTCAAGCTCAGGGGATAAGTTTTCTGACCCCGATGTCATTCGGTTTTCAGGAATTCCTTTGTACAGTTTTAGATGACAATTCTGCCGTATACTTAAAGGTTAAGCATACAGCAGTTATTGCCAAATTCACATTCTTGTAGCTGAGCTCGCCAGAGTTTCAGTCCATTGTCAATGTTTCTAACGGCACTCTGGTAAGACGCTTTCACAGCCCAGGATTCTATCCGTTATTAAAGCTCCTACGCCACAAGTTGGGAAGGGCGCCTCGGGAGGAGCCGATCCGAGGAAGTTATACTGTAACATGAAGATCGCGTCCGAAACTCCATTGGTATCACCATCGGCATTGGCATCACAGGCGGCGAAACACTCGGGAGTGCTCTTGCCCAGAAAGTTGTAACTGAGTTGAAAGATAATATCGGTAACACCGGTAGTATCACCATCGCTATTGCAATCGCCACGAATGAAACGAGGAAGATCACGGCTAAGTACTGCGGAAACCTCTTCATCGGGATCACTAGGAGCAGCTGCATTTCCATTGACGGCTTCTACTCGATAGCTATGTTCCTCGGCGAAACGGTGACCATCGATATCTCGAGGCCCTCTGTCTACGTAACTGGTCTCATTGGGTGGCAACACCGTCAATAGACGATTATCTCGATAAATCTTGATGCTCGAATAGATGCCTTCATTTTTCCAATTCAATAGAACTGCTGGTGAGGTTTCACCTTCTTCCCCAGTGGGAACATCCACTACCAGAGTGCGCACTCCACTTGGAGGCTCAAGCGGAACCTGACAAGGTCGTGAGTTGTTGGCCAGATTGAGCTCACCCGGTTTATCCGCGATGACCAGATGGACATACCCAGTATCACCAGGAAGTGTGAAGCTCATTTCGCTGTAAACTTCTTCTCCTGCGGGCAGAGCCGGGAGGGTGACCGATTCCAGAATTTCTACGGGCGCGTTTTCGGCTAACGATGTCCGGAACTCGACCGACACCCGAATATTGTCTCCGTTTTCGGGATCTTCTCCAGTTATAGCCGTACCAATATTTTTAACTGAAAAACCAACCACAACCGTTTCACCCGGCCCGGCTGAAGCATCGCTAGATTCACAACTGTTCACCATCAAATCTGGCCCACTTGATACACTTTCGAAGCGAACTCCACTTCGGAAAAGGTCATCCTCTGCGAGCCCCTTTGCATTCCGACCCTTCGCGATCTCCAGAGGAGGGGCTAAGGGAGCCATCTGGAGTAAGGAGTCAAAGCTGCCATCGATATTCAGAACGGCATCATTTAAATCGGCCATTTGGGGGATTTCTTCAAGCTCCTCAATACCCTCTAGTGGAGCGAGAGGTGCGATCGATAAAATCGGATCAATTGAAACATTTTGACTGAGTTGAATGTAACCGAGCTGAGTACCCTCAACCCCAGGTTGAGAAAAGACGATTCCAAAATCGAAATCAAATTGAGGTTCTAACTCCCAACCTTCACCGGGAACGACCAGTGTGGATCGTCTCGCAAAGATTGGTGTATTGCATTTCTCGTAGATGAGTTCTGGCTCTTGCCACACTCCATCCACATAGCGCACATAATAGAGGAGGCGAGTGTTGACTATACCGGTATCCTCAGCGGGAGCGTTCGCGGGCAAAGCCGTGAAGATCATCATCCCGTTATCGCGATCCCGAAGAGCAACATCAACATCCCAGATTCCCGGCGCATTCGCGACGAACTCTTCGCTCAACACCAAACCCTCGCCGTCAACAAATTGCGGAAAGCCAATCCCTCGTCGATAGTAGATATTTCTTCCCACATTGGATTCATGGAGGTTTTCATGATTCTCATCGATCACCCAAACAATCATCTCCGCCCCCTGGGAGAAACTGACATCCGGCTCCACATTGATGGACGGATTGGTAAAACTTACATACCCTCCGGCCCCCGCATTTTCCACTCGAGGTATTTGAGCATCCAGGTCCACCGAAACATAGGCTTTATCAATTCTTGTTTGAGTGAGGTTATATTTAAATCCAGCATCCGGATCGGAGGAATCGATTAAACTGACCATGTCAGGAGTGTCATACCGCGTCCAGACGACTGCAACCTGATCAGGGGTGATCCCGGTTAATGCTAATTTTGCTCGCCCATCCGCTTGATGATCATCCATAAAATCTGGATTAATTTGGTTGTGATGGTGGAATAAAATGGGCTGCCCCCAAATGAACTCAATCTCTCCATTATTATCATTCACAACCAGGCGTGCGGCTTGAAGCGCGATGTCGGTTCTACCATAAATGGCATTGAATTCTTCAAGGCTGAGACCCTCATTCGAGTCGATATGGTCAAGAGCCGGGTCCAAGTTGGAATAGTTTTGAGTCCACGATACGAGGATGACATCTTCATTAACGAAAATCACATCGGGACTGTCCTTAACTCCGGTAGTCAGCGAAGAAAGAGCACCAGGTGGTAAGTTAGGGAAGGCCGGGAATTTCCATTCATGGCCTCTTGCACGATAGAAGTGACGTAATGTTCGAGTGCCATCCAAACCGATAGCCACGTGAACATTTCCACTGGGCGAGGAAGCCATCGCTAATTGACGATCCGGAGGATTGACCTGTACGATCGGCCCAGCTCCCCCACCATTCTTCTTTTCTTGACCTGCTCCACTACCACAGGGAGTGGAATCGAAAACCGGGTCGTCAACATCGTTGACTGAAAACAAATTATCATCATCGAATAGAGTTTCTTCTCCACCCACACAAACTGCCGGAAGTGGACAGATCCCGGGGCAGATCAAACATCCCAGCCAATCCATATCGATTTTTAATCCAGCTTTAAGAGCATAGTCAAATGACGGTCCACTGGAGTCCACCCCGATATGAACAGGCACTTGTAAATCCAACTGAGTGTCAAAATCCGCATCGAAAATGACATCGAAGATCCCCGTGAAGAGTACCGCAGAAATATCTACTGGCATCGAGGCTCTTACCTTCGGATCCAACCAGACATCTCCCCGTGAACTGCCGATATCCAAGGCGTTGAAATCAAGTCGAGTCACAGTATCGACTGCAATCGAGGCCTGGAGTGCGATGGAAGTCACGATGGAAACATTGACGATCCCGATGGGACCGGAAAAAATCGGCCCAGTGTAAATTCCCCAATCGAACGAGAGGTCGAATATTCGCCCATCGCAACACAAGTGAATCTCACCGTTGGTGGGATCGAAGTCGAGCGAACAATCGGGAACACTCAGAGCTGCTCCCCCTCCACCTCCAGTCGAAAGAGCATCGGCGATCAAATCTCGATCTGCCGAGATGGCCGCGTTGGCGATCACCGCATCGGTTCCCAGATCCAAACGGTCAAGGGACCAAACCCCCTTGGAGAAACTCACCGATGCCGATTGACGAATATCGAGCCAACGATTGGCCAAAGCAGGGAAAGGAATTCCCCCGGCGGCATCCGGAAGATTCAAATCGATAGGATCTGTCGATCCAAAATCGTGCGAAAGACCTCCCGGAGGTGCGAGATCTATATTGAACTGATACTTCCTCTGCTGAGGATCGTAGCTTCCTGTAGTGTAGAAACCCGTTTGATCCATGTACGCAGGTTTGGATTGATAGGGAATGAGGGAGCTTAAGAAAAGAACGTTCCCAGTTTGGGGTGAGTAGACATTCACAAACTTCCAAGGACCAAAGGAACCGTTTCCATAGCGAGCGCGAGCCGAGAGAATGACAAACTGTCGACCGGATCTTATGCGTCCCATATCCGGAAAGGTCGCCGTCCAAATATTGCTGAAGCCTCCCTGGTTACCAATATCGGGATTCAAATACGCGGCTTCGACTCTTGCCGTGGAGCCATCGGTGTAGGTCAGAGGGGTAAATCCATCCGTTAAAGCGACCTGTACCCGCGACACTGTTGGTGGATTGGGAGAATTATCATTCGGTGAACGTTCCACAACATAGAAGGAGAATGTTTGGGATGGCGGGTGTTCAAAACTATCCATGCCACCCGGTACGTTGTTGATGAAATTAAGTATATTGGGTCGAGGGCTAGGGAAGGCAAAGAGTGGGTAATCACCTTCAATTTGTGAAAAGATCGCACCGAAGGGATCGACCTGAATGAGGAAAGATCTCTTTCCTCGTCCACAGCGATTATCCCAAGCCTCGAGTTCTACCTCATAAATTCCGTAGTCGGGGAAAGCCACACAAGTACGATCTGCCGCAGTCTGCCTTACAAGAATCTCGTCACCCATATTGATACGCCAGTTGTACCGAATGATCGAATCTCCATCGGGGTCTGTAGCCTCGGCCAATAGCGTGGCGACGAAAGCATACGATCCATCTTCAGAGTTGGTATCGAGCCCACTGGATCCGATCTGAGTGACATTGTGAACTTGGGGCTTGGAGTTCAATCCGGTGGTGTCGTGAACATGGATCAAAGGATAAGGCGCACAACCAACCCCCGGCACCAGAATTTGATCAAAATTGAGGTCACTCGAAATCGAGAAATGAGTCTCCCCATCGGTTCCACCCACCGCATAAAGTCGAACTTGATAAGCCGCTGCTGGGAACGGTGCATCGACACCTCCTCCAGGTCCTGCGGGAAAGGAGCTCTCTCTAATTAAGTCATCGGGGTCTTCAGTGTTGTACGTAAAGTCCATCCAACGATGCCCGGACCCTCCTTGGTTGATCGGGACGATCAATTCGGCTACTCGTTCGACTCCAGGGGTAACACTTTCAATAAGCAGACGGAGAGATAGATTCGGTCCCGCCAATGTTTGTTCACCATGAATTTGAATCCTCAACTTTGTCGATTCTTCTTCAAGCCTGAATCCCGTGAGAAGTTCGTTGGGCTCTGTCAATCGGTTAACGGCCTCAGGATTGATATTAAATTCAGGTTGGAGCTGATTCGCTCGTGCCCTCAAGATAGGGACACCACTGGTAACATTTTGAGTTGCACTTGGAAGCGCACCGCCGCCACCGGCTCCAGGTGAATAAGCTTCGTGACCGGCAAAGAGACGGAAATCGATATCGCCTCGTTCTCCTACGGGATCATCATCGCCAAGAAGACATAGCCAAGGAGCCGCATGAACTTCGGCTCTCCCCTCGTCTCCATCTTCATCCACAGTGACAAATGTATAATCAACCGCTGCGGTTACACCGGCATTCAGATCTGTAAACGAGCTTTCACCCCGGCTAAAGGTCCGAATCAACTCACCATTACGCATCAACTGAACTTGTTCAAAGGGTTTCGGATTCACCCAATCCAGTTCAACCGCTCCGTTGACCATGACGACTTGAACATCCTCAACCGTACTCGCGGTGGTAGATACGGCTTCGATAAAATCATCAAAAGATAGCAGCAGTTCCCCACTTCCAGTCTCCACCGAAAAGTCGATCAATCCTGGTTCATGGGCGGGAATAGTGGCTTCGGCGATTCCTTCACTATTAATCGTTATATCAATTTCTTCCTTCTGTCCATTGGTCAAGAAATAACGAAATGAAGGAGAGTGATTCTCGATATCTAGAAGTAGAGTCGATTCTCTTCGTGCCGGCACGAAGCGAGATCCGATCCTATTGATGACGGGGTCGGCAGTATTTTCTGTCAGTATCGCATCGGGAAATAATGACTCGACGATTTCCGCTCCCCCGGCGACATCGAAGACTTTCAGAGTGTAGAGCTCACCGACTTCACCGCTAGGCACTAGAACTTCAAGTTCTTCAACTCCAATATAAGTGACTTCCAGTGGTGTGTTTTCAGGTCTTCCTGATCGAACAATTTCAACTCGAGTTCTTGGAGTAAATCCCGATCCAGTCAAGGTCACCCGATGCAATCTGATATCTGAAGAAATCACGGAAGGGTTGGCGGACTCCAGACCGATAGGACCAGAAAACCTCACGCCTCCCGGCAAGGAGAGCGTGTTTCCATCACTGGAGACAACAAAAAGGTCCACTGGTTCGTCGAGGGGAACAACTCCCACTTCAAGGGAGGGTAACTCAGCACGCAGGGTTGAATCATTAATCCGAAAGACATCCTTGGCCTCAACATTTTGACCTATTCTGATTTCCATATCTGGGGAAAGGTCACTTCCTCGAACCACAAATTGAGTCCTGCCGATATAAGAAAGAACATTGGGCTCCACTGATTCGAGTCTTTGACTGCAACGGTCGTATCGACACGCACCGAGATCATCGTTTGTCGCATCGAAGACACAACTAAGAGATACGTCATCGAGTTGAGAGTTAAGTTGAATGGCATCCTGAATGGTGATGCGACCATCGTCATTAAAGTCGGCAGCATCGGGGCAATTTAACTCCGGCTCTCCATGAGCTAAATGTTCGAGGATGATGATGGCGTCGCAGTATTCGATTAATCCATCGTTATTGACATCACCCCTTTTAAAAAGTGGGCTGAGAGCCCTCGCAGGAGCTGGATCAGAGCAGTTAGCATCCGAGTATTCCACCTCCCAGACATCGGGATTATCTCCCAGATAAGGATCATTCAGTTCGACCAGAACCAAATTCCCGGTCAGGCCTGGGGGAACCAGTCCAGTGACCACCGATCGCTGAAGGTTTCCAGCAACTCGGGGATTTAAAAGTGCCTGACCATCGATCGTCAACTCGCTGATCCCATTACGATAATGAGTCACCGCAATATCAATTTCTTGCAAAGGGCGAAGAACATTTGGATTAACAGAAACGATCGAGGGAGCTTCGACATATTGGACTTCAGGCAAGAATGGGCCATATTCTTGTCCAATTTTACTGAAAATTGAGACTTGATAAGTTCCGACCGGACGGGCTGGCGCTAGACCAGTCACCCTCCGTCCATCTCCCGAGACCTGGATATTAGTGATCTCTCTTCCACCGATGACATAATCTACAGATGTACTAAAATTAAATCCCTGAAGAACTACAGATCCTCCCGTCGTAGGGAGAGTGTCAGGAGTGACCGTACGTACGACGGGGAGGGTATCCGTGACACTAATTCTTCTCGTGTAAGGTGCCCTGACTTCCTCACCATTAAGCTCATCGATGGCATGAATATAAACATTACCCGACAAACCAGCCGGAAAGATGCCTTCCGCATTTCTGGTATCAATGAAATTCACTGCTGACACCCAATCCAGATGAACCCCGTCAGCCGTCACGATTTCAAATCTTGTCTCCGGAGTGAATGCCAATCCCACGATCGCTATCGGCATGCGAACATCTTCGGAAAAAACCCTGGGAGTGACATTGGAAATTTGAAGAGGGCTCCAATAGGTAAAAGCATCATTGAGAATCCGACGGCCAAAGCCGGGTTCATCGATGATCACATCCACTCGCCTCGGTTCTCCAAAAAAACGGGTGAGTGGCGGAAGCGTTCCCCGCATAACGGTTCCACCATTTGAGATCGTAAGTTGATTACCAGTGAGGACAGTTCCTTCGATGATCACTCTCAATTGGTTGGTAAATCCCGTACCTCGAACTTCAAATTGAGTTTTCCCCAAATAGGAGGCCTCGGGTGGATCGAATGAACCGTTGACGACAGTGAATGCCCCCTCTACCGATGGGCAGAAAAATAAGCCCACGATTAAAAGAAGAATGTTCTCGGCTCGTCTAATAATTTTTCGCAGGGACATGATTACCCTCCTGATGATCAATTTCTATAAACAGCACCGTAAAAGGACCTATTTATAGAAATAGCGATTCATCAGCGGGTGATTGGATAATTTTTAAATATTGGGGATAAAGGGGAGGCCTGCGATATCAAAAGGGTGCAGGGTGATACTTTAGGTCACTTTATAACACAACTAAAAACCCAATAAATCCGATCTTGAGCAACAGAATCACAACTGATATTTCAAGCGGCCTCATCAACCCAAATGCTTCAGGTCTTTTTTTAAAACGGAAACACATCGCAAATAACGATCTCTAGCCTTGCTGTAATTCATACCGAATTTGTTCGCAGTCTCTCGAAGACTTCGGCCCTCAAAGAAAATGGAGAGAAGGATACCTCGATCGCTAGGATCTGGGAGCTTATTGATGGCCTCTCGAACCTCGGCCTCGCATTCACGAGAAAAGAACTTTGCACTGGCACTGGTCTGGCTTATAGCAGGATCTAACCGTCGAGCATCTGAGGTTTCAGCTTTTCCCCGAAGAAGATCAAGCGAGTAAACCTTTTTCCCTTCTCCTCGCTTTTGGGTGTTCCTCCTCCGAGCCGTTCCGATCGCCAGCCGATGGATGATCTTTCTGACCCAAGCACGGAACATGGCCTGAGTCTCATCTTCATCCTCACTCCCTTTGAAATTATTGAGGTGATTCCAGACCTCGATTTCAGCTTCTTGAACAAGATCAGATACACTTCGACTGGCGCGGCTAGGATCCACAAAACCCCGAGCTACTCTTTCAAAATATGGTCGAATCAGCTCCAAAAACTCATTCATGGCTTGTTCTTCGCCATTTTGAGCCCGACTGATGAGGTCTTGAAGAGATTCTGGATTCATGGAAGAGATCGGATGCTACTAAATAAGCCGAAAAAAGGCCCAATTCAATACAAGTAGAGTATCACCCAATTTATAGTCCTAGCAAGTCATCAGGATGGTACGGCCTAAATTCACGAGAAAATATGCGTTAAAGGCGAATGAGTGAATCATCCTGAACTGACGAGCCGAATCCTTGGTGATCAACGGAGTTTCATGAATTTTTAAACTTTTTGATTGTCTCGTAGATGATTCAAATTCTTCCAACTCCTGCTGAGAAATAGCCGGGAGCACGAACCTACCCCAAGTTGAACGGTAAAACTTTTACTTAATTTTCACGAGCAGAGTTCAGCCCTACTATTTCTCGGCTGATTGCAACCAACCTCTTCGCTTTATCCAAATCATCAGCATTGGGATTCGGAGATTTCATAGGCGAGCCTCTATTCCTACTTCAAAACAAAAGAAGAGGTCTTCGCAAATTTATTCATAGCTTCAAATCTGAACTACAAAACTATTTAAAGAAGTATGTAACTGCCCTCATCGAAGTCATCCCTGAAATGACCCTGACAACCGGAATGTTATTTTTATACCAACACCAATCCATAGTTGCCGGTCTCTGGCCCTTAACTCACCCTTCTCCGGAAGTCGCAGAGGTTCTTCAAAACGAAGAGTTTCAAGGAATGCAGGTCGACTTCTACAAGCTCTTTCAGCAAACCATGGAGAAACTTTTGACTGATTGAATAAATGTGCTCAACAACAATGAGTACGAGTAATTCTTCGCAACGGGAGCGCAATACTCTATGAAGATTATTCTGACTATTCATTCTCTCTACCTCCTGAATTCCTTTGCTCCACTAAGAGATTCAGGAGGTAGAGAGAATTAGCAGGGCGGAGTTATCATGGTAAACCATTGAGCATTATTCATGAACGCGGGGCGCCTCTAGGGCCAAGTCTGCTTCCCTCAAAAAATGTCGATCACTTTTTCTTAGGGTTATCTTTGACCGAGGCTTTCTTCTTCGACTTCCCATCGAGAGGGCGCACTTTAACGTTCTTGAACTCCACGATGTCGGTCGGGTGATGAACTTGAAAGGAGATAGGGCCACTCACATTCGGCTTCTTGGCCTTGTACTCTGTCACAAGCTTACCAGCTACCCAGACGCGGATAACTGGGCCGTGCGCTTGGATCTTCATTTGAAACCACTCATCGTCCTTCGTTGCGATCTTCTTGGCCTTGGCGGTTTTCCAAATCGCGCCGGTCCAGAAGTTGGGATCACCGTGGTCAATTTGAACCTCGAAGCCATCGGGCCAAAGGCCACGAAGCGCGGTGAGTGACTTCGAACGGATGAAGACACCGCTATTACCCCGTCGCTTAGCGTCTTTACCGGCTTTATCGTCTTGCTTATCGGTTTTGCCGCTTTGCTTGCTGGTGTTGCGAATGCGAATATCGGCCACGAACTCGAAATCATCGAACTTCGCTTTGGTACCGACTACTCCTGAACCACCGGAGCCGATGAGCACACCATCTTTGACGCTCCATTTGCTTTTTCGAGACGGCGCCTGAAAGCCCGAGAGATCTTTGCCATTGAATAGGAGCTTCCATCCGTTTTTCACCTCTGCCTTCGAGAGCTTGTTCTCGTGTTCTTCCTTATAGTCGGCCAGACAAAACGGGCAGTCGAAGGTGAGGATTTTTCCTTTTGAGAAATAGAAGATGTCGCCCTCTATCCCTTCGTGAGCGAGTGACTCCTGAGGCAGACAGATAAAGAGCAAAGCGGGTGTAAGCGAAATGATTAGGGCAATCTTGCGAAGCATGTTAAAAGTCCTTAAAAAAAGGGGGCAGCCGGGCTTGGGAACAAGCCCATTTCAATCCAAGCTGCGAGTGGGCATGATTTTTCTCTATCAAGGTTAGTGCCTGTCACTGTAATCAAGTTCCCGATAGAATCACAGAGGCAAAACGAGAATATGGAGTGTCGCGGTAGATAAGCGAGTGCAAATAATGGTCTCCTCACCGAATCCCAATGGAAATTGACATCTTAATGTTGAAATGCACCGCGACGCATTTAAAGGTGCCTTTGCGTGAGTGTTTAGAATCTTGCCCGGCGCGATTCGGCGGGTGTCGTACGATCGGTGCGGGCTTTGTGTTGCTTGAGCAATCGCTTGCCTTCGTTCAACACGAACTTGGGATCCATGAACGGCTCGTAACTGATATCCTGCCAAAGGATTTTTCCATCGGGGCTGATAACAAACGTACCGTGCAGAGGCATGTTCTCGAAGTCGTCAAAGCAGCGGTAGCGCTTGAATACTTCCAGCGATGGATCGCTGAGAAGCGGAATCGGCAACTTTTCTTTGTCGAAGTACTTCAACGACTTGGCGAGTCCACCTGCCTTATCGCTGCTGATCGCAATCACATCCAAACCGGCTTCCCGAAAAGCCTCGTATTCAGGCGCGAAAGCCTGCAATTGTTCGACGCAGTGAAGGCAACCGAACCCAAGGTAGAAAATCATAACGACTGGCCTATCCTGAAATTCCTTCATCGATCGCTGATTTCCGTCCGCGTCAGCCAACGTCCAAACGGGGGCATCGGAAGGGCTCCAACGGAATGGCCCAAGTGAACTGAGTGGAACGCGTTTATCGATGTTTTCCACGAGCGGTTTCGGCTTTCGCCAATCTGACGGATAACCAAACTCTTTTGCGGCTTCCGTCAACCGATCGAGTACGGGAGACGCGCCCAGGTCAGCATGACCGGCCACAGTTCTCAACGACTCAAAACGCTTTTTCGCCTCTTCTTTCTTACCGGCTTTCCACAAGAGCTCGACAAGGATAGACAACGGTTGCACCTGGTTTTTCCGACCTTCCGAATACTCAGTAACTGAGGTAATCGCTTCGTCCTGCTTACCCGCGAGAAACTGAACACGAGCCAACTGCCCCCGATCCTCACGACCCGCCTTCTTCAAAAGTTCGTAGGCTTTTTCGAAGTTGCCTTCCGCCCACTCGCGGTGCCCTTGTAGCGAGGTGACTATGCGGTCCAGATACTGGATTCGCCGGCCAAACGGCTTACCCGCCTCACGACCCGCCTTTTCGACTTCCTTGCAGGTTTGGCTCTCATCTGTTGTTTTTTGTTCCATCGTTTCGACTCGCTCCAGCACCTGAATGGAGTAGCCGCCGTCCGTTTCGAAGCTAATAGGACGTTCGTCGCCGGGAGGCTTGGAGATCAACTTCAACTGGTCACCGTCGATCTTGTAAAGCATCTTGATCATGCGGCCGCTGTTATCCATATCGAGATGGCCGGGATTCTTCGCATCCACATGGTACTTAAATTCCGTCGATCTTCCCGGGCCCTCGTGGAGCATCGTATCCTTTTCAATAGTGAGCATCATTTCGGCTGGAGGTGTGCTGGAGTTTCCACCCTGCTGAATCTCCGTCATTCGCCACTTACCGAGCAGCAGTGCAGCCTGATCTTTCTTCTTGGCTACGACCTCTTTTTTCTCAACTTCTTCATCTTTCTTCTGAGTCACATCCTGTTTTTCGGGTTCTTCTTTCTTAGTGTTGGTCTTCTTCTTGAGTTCCTCAATCTTCTTAGTCTTCGCCTCTTCAACGGCTTTGTCGCGTTTGGCTTTCTGTTCGTCCAAGCGCGCGGTAAATTCATTCAATACCTTGTCGCCGTTTTTGATGTCCCCTAGGCGGAAATGAGCCATGGCCAGATATCGCAGTCGCTTGTCGGCTTCGTTATTATTGTCGGTCGGTTCGAGGTAGGGTGAGTTGCAGTACTCGATCAACGCTTGCCATTTTTCGAAACGCCGCAGTGTCTCGAATAAGTGGATCCGGCCGTACATGGTGCTGCCACGCCTCCTGGTCGTGTTGTACCTGGGGTGCCGCGGCAGTTCGATCATATTCGCCGCCAAACTGATGGCATCACGCACTCGACCCACGTTGTTCAAGTTACGAACCAACCACTCATTGTTATGGGCAAAGTTGTGAATCTGATCGGGCAGTACACCATCCCGTATCATATGAGCGTGATCCACACGCGCCGATGCTTCCTGCAGCCAAGCCGCATCGTTGTAACGTCTCTGCTTCGAGAAGATATGTCCGCCCATGTGCCACATGTGGGCGATCCCCGGAGCAGATGGACCGCACTTCGCGGCCGAGTCGACGGCGACTTGGTGTCGCTCATAATCCCAGAGGTGAATACGATAGTGATGGGTCGGATGCATCGGCGACCGCTCAAACACCTGCTGCATTACCGCGTCAATTGCCGTGTGGTTGATCTTAACTTGCCGACGATTCGTATACATGTGGAGCACCATCAGCGACCGACATTCCACATCATCAGGATACTCGTAAAGAATCTTCTCTAATGCACGAACATAAGTCGCACCTCGTTCATTGCGCTTGTTAGCGTCGGTGTTCAAATAGGTGTTCAAGGCGTCGATGTACATCTGCTCACGCTTGCTCGCATTGTCGCGACGGGCCATCGCTTCTTTGATAAATCCCTTGGCGCGCTTCTCGTTGCCTCGATAGAAACCGACTACAGGGACATTGGCGTACGCCATGCCCCAGTAAGCGATCGCACAATCCGGGTCGAGGGCCGCAGCTTGTCGGAAGGAGCGCTCCGACTCGTAGAACCAGAAGCCGTGCATCTGCCCCAGGCCCTGGTTAATAAATTTTTGAACGAGCTCGTTCTCAGTCGTCGCGGGGAAGTTGATGTCGCCACAACCCTCTATGAGATAAGCCTTCTGCCGTGCACCTTCGTTGAAGACCTCACCATGCATGCTGTGACCGGCCAAGAGATTGCTGGCCTCCGGACCTCCTTTGAGGGCAAAGTCCATCACGAGATCACTACTCCCAGCATTAGCTTGATGAACACTGATCGCCAACACATTTTCACCAGCTTTAAGATAGCCACCCTCAACATAAAACGCGTGATAACTAGATTCAGCAAGGCCGGAAAGCGTACCTGAGGCAAAGGTCGCTTCAGTAAGATCACCATCGGGCATGTTGTAACGATAGATGGACTTGCCGTTGAGATAAACTGCAGCACCGTCATCGCAACGCAGCTCACCGATCCAAACGGGATTGACGTCAGGAGCATCAACTTGAAAGGTGAAACGAAAGAAGGCAACCGGATGTTTGTTATTTTCTTGCTCACCAAAACTGATCGTGGTGGCGATATCATCCTCTCCGTAGCCCAACGGCGCCGCACCGGTGCTCCATGCGGTATCGTCAAAATCTTTCGTGTTCCATTCTTTTGGTGGTCGCTCGCCTTTATCCCAGTAACGCCATCCTTGATGCCCACGGTCAAGAAGGACCACATCTTCTTCAGCAGCAGCGGGGACGGCGGCAAGAAGAAGAGTGAATATGAAAATGATCAATCCTGCAGGCCAAAGAATAGTATTCAGGATCAACTTTTGGGATAGAGGGAGGCGCGATGTCAACTTTGTTAAGTTCATTGCTTATTCCTGTGCGGACGGTATTAGTCATATAGATAGGTGCGCTTCTGTGAGACGCGAATTTGCGGCTCCCAGCCCAGGAATGAAGTGCCGCTCAGACACGACCGGTTCCACTTTTGAGGAAGTAATGTGGAATCCCTCATTTCTAAATATTTAGGTGGAATTAAAATAGGATGATGACGTTTAGAGGATTCATGCAACAGCGCCAAATTTCTTAACGAACTCTCGCGATTTGGATCAATTGCGAGCTCCTGAGGTTCACCACCGAATCATCGGCGAGGGGGTGTGCGCCGCATCAAAGATGACTTTAAACTTGGCAACAACGTCAGGATGTTTCTTGGCAACGTCACGCATTTCGCTAGAATCTGCTCTCACGTCAAACAGCATGATCTTGCCGCCCCCCTTCTTCATGTTGAGTTGCACAGCTTTCCATTTGTGAGTGAGCGCGGCGCGTTTGCCACCTCGTTCGTAAAATTCCCAGTACAGATACTGGTGCTGTTTCTGTTGCTTTGCCTTGCCCATCAGGGTCGGCAGAAAGCTGATGCCGTCAATATCTGACGGAGCCTCGACTCCAGTCAACTGGCAGAAGGTCGGCATGACGTCCCAAAACGCTGAGAGATGATCGGTTGTACTTCCCGCCTGAATTTTTCCGGGCCAGTGAGCGATCATGGGAACACGAACACCGCCTTCAAACAGATCGCGTTTCTCACCACGCAAGTCACCGTTGGAATTGAACCACTTCGCTTTATTTCCGCCAGCGCTGTGCGGCCCATTGTCGGAAGTGAAGATGACAAGCGTTTTGTCTGCAATCCCCAATTCCTTGAGCTTCTTCATGATTTCACCGACTTCCCAATCAAGCCGACTCACCATGCCCGCAAAGGTAGCTTTCGGCTCTTTACATTTTGCGTAGTTACCGAATCTGCCTTGCTTCTCCTCTTTCACCTTGCCGCGATATTTAGCCACCCACTCCTCGGGTGCAACCAGACTCGCGTGCGGAATTAGAGCGGCATAATGCAGGAAGAACGGTTGTTTGGTTTTGCCATGTTTGTCGAGATAGCCAAGAATCTCTTTCAGAAACTCATCATGAACGTAGGTGTCGCCGGTGTGTTTTTTGTTGTTTGGGAAATGAACTTCTTTATCGTTGCGATATACAACCGGCGGAAAGTAATGGTGAGCCGCACGGTGGCCGTTGAACCCATAGAAATAGTCAAACCCCTTTCGATTCGGTTGCCCCGGACTGACATTGCATCCCGTCCCGGCTTTGCCAATCATAGCGGTGTGATACCCAGCAGTTTGTAATAGCTTGGCAATTGTAACGTCCTCGGAGCCTTCTTTAAGGTTTTGACTGTTACCGTTTCCGCGAACCGTGCAATGTCCGGTATGCTTGCCCGTCAGAAGGACAGCACGAGAGGGAGCGCACACGGTGCTTCCTGAGTGATGATTGGTAAACTTCATGCCTTCGGAGCAAAGTTTATCAATGTTGGGAGTCAAAATTTCTTTTTGACCATAGCAACCGAGGTCACCGTAGCCGAGGTCGTCAGCCAGAATGTAGATGATGTTTGGATGGTCTGAAGCCCGCGCTACGTTAACGGCAAGTGCAGCCAGGCCACAAAGCGTGACTATGAGATGCTTCCTTCTCATTTGTTTCCTCTGTTTTTCTTCTTCGAACCGGCTTTAGCGTTCGGGTCGTATTTGGGATTCAGCTTCGTGGGTACCGGTGCTTTTAAATCGGAACGCCAGGCCTTCATTCTACGATGCAGTTCCTTTGTCTTTTCCGGAAACTGCTTCGCGATGTTTTTTCGTTCACCAGGATCCGAATCGAGATCGTAGAGCTCAAGCCGGCCATCCTCAAAGTATTCGTGGAATTTCCATTTTCCGTGCCGCATCGCCGCGCCCGGACGTGTCCGAAACAGCGGATCGTGCGAGTCATCAGCTTTGCCCGCATAGGCCTGTAGGTAAACCGGAAAATGCCAGAACAGCGCACGGTCCTTGATCGTGCCGGTCTGTGTCAACAGCGGAACAAGGCTGACACCGTCAAGTATCTTATCTTTGGGAACAGAGATGGAGGCCGCCTCCAGGAACGTCGGGAAGAAATCGATTCCGCTAACGGGCACATGACAGGTGGAACCAGGCTTAACTCGGCCCGGCCAGCGTACTACCAGGGGCTCGCGAATTCCGCCTTCGAAATAGGAGCCCTTCCCAGAACGATGGGGCTTTTGTGACGAAACATCGGAATGCGCTCCATTGTCGGAAGTAAAAAGCACTAGCGTTCTGTCACGCAGTCCTGCGGCATCAAGTCCTCTTAGAATAGTGCCGATGCTTTCGTC
>JANQLS010000074.1 GCA_028280485.1 Planctomycetota bacterium | reverse complement strand
AGTTTCAACCGTTCCGCCAAATCAAAGATTTGACTACACTCCGCTAAACATAGGGTCTTCGCCCCTATGTTTGCGGCCGAACTGATCCCAGCTCGGCTTAGTTCCTGTTTAATCAACAGGAACTAATTAACTAGCCCGAAGCGCTAGCGAGGGGGAGAAATGTTGAACTGAGAATTAATCGCTTTGAACCTACGTTTTGTAGGAACGACTCAATAGAACCAATTATTAACTATAAAGCTGAACTATTCTTTCACCCTCGCTAGCGCTTCGGGCTAGTTAATTTGCCAATCAATGATTACGTTAAAATCGGTAATCGCTCAATAATAGCAAGAAAAGAACGGCACACGGCGTGTGCCTACTACCATCACTTACTCGACAACTCATCAAACGCCGAGCCTGGCAATAATTTTCTAATCTTAGCTAAAGCCCGTTGGTACCTCACCGCTAAGCCGGCCGCGTCTTCATTTAAAATCGAAGCGATCTCTTGGTAAGGATGTTGCTCGATACCTCTGAGAACCAAGATTTCCCGATCTCGTTCACTCATGTCTTCTAAGGTCGCCAAGACCATGTCTCGTTGCTCTGAATGAATCAGACGAGTCACTGCTCCCGCCATCGAATCGGGAAATACATCTACAGGGTTATGAAGTTCTGTACCATCGTTAACCTGCCCTCTCTCGATCGCTGGTTTTCCCCGAATATGTTTGCGAATTAAATTGTTGATACGGTACTGAAGTACTTGGCTGAGATACTTTACAAAGATTGGGGTATATCGGCTGCTGTCAGGATCGAGTTCGCTGAGCTTTGGCAAAACGATACACCACACATCTTGAACGATATCTTCAGGATCGTAATACTCCCTAAGTTTATTGGGGAGTCGGTACCTCGCATTCGCTAACATGACAGGAGAAAATCGATCTACAACCCAACTCAAACTACCTTCATCTCCCTCCCTCGCTTTTTGGAGGTAGAGTGAAGTTAAAGGAAGATCGTCCGAAGAGTTTGAGTTCATAGTTGCCTTCGAATAGCGATTAGGGTTGTATGATCCTGATTGAGAGTTATTCCAATGGGTGTTCCAATCCCCAGTTTACCACCGACCAATGGCGGATCTCTTTCAGGAATGCGTTTTCATGTTCAGTGAGATTAACGAACCGCACCTTAGCTTCAATACTTTTTGCGTGAGCTAAAAGATTTAGAAACAATGCTGTAGAACCAGAGCAAAGAGAACGCGTGAATTCGAAATCGACCTGAATCTGATTAATTTCAGAGCCCGACTCAGAATAGGCATGCCTCAACTCTGGCCCCATATTAACGGTTAAGACTCCTAAAATCTTGATGTTCAAGCAATCACGAGAAACTTCAGTAATAATTCGCCCACAATCACGCGGAGGATCGAATAAGAAACACATGGAAGAAGATCTACACTTTATTCAGGTAAGAAAGTTTTGGGGAAGCGCTGATTGTGAAGCGCGACACTTCACCAGTTAAACTTTCTGAACGCAAGTAAATTAACTTCATAAAGTTATATAAATTAAAATCTTACAATATTTAATAAATGCTCTAATGTGACACCCATTCGACACGACGCCCAACCGGCATGATGAAACGAATTCAAATCTCCCCTCAATCAACCGACGAAGAGCTCATCGAAGCCTTAAATGCTCGACAGAGTGAAGCCTTCGAGGTTCTTTACTACCGCTATCGAGACTGGGTTGTTCGCCTTGCCCAGCAGATGACAGGGGATGAAAGTGAAGCTTTGGATATTCTTCAGGAGACCTTTTCCTACTTCATGAGTAAGTTTCCCGGCTTTGAGCTTCGAGCTAAATTGACGACATTTTTATATCCCGTCGTCAAGCATCTCGGAATCGCTGCTCGTAAGAAAAGAGCTAAGCTTCAAGGTGACAAAGAAGCTTTAGATTTAATGACTGCTCCTCCTCCAACCCCTAATGTGAGCAACCAAAGAGCTGAACTCGCTATAGCGATGCAATCCTTGAGTACCGAACACCGTGAAGTCGTACTCTTAAGATTCGTTGACGACCTAAAATTAGAAGAGATCGCTCAAGCCCTCGAACTACCCATCGGCACTATCAAAAGCAGGCTCCACCACGCGCTTTCCCAACTTCGCCAAGACCCCAAGATGAAGCGGTATTTTGAGTAGTCAATTTAGTCCAAACGCTCCGAGGCTGTGAGTTTATTCGATATCCATTAGTAAGCCCGGAGCGTAAGCGACGGGATACGTCATCGCGATGAATCCGCATCGGTAGGTCCTTAGGGATAATTCAGGCATTTAATTCCCACCCACGAAATTCATTAGCATTGTCCCGTCGCTTACGCTCCGGGCTTATTAATATTGGTGCTTAATTCTTTGTTATGAATTCACAACCTCTCCGTGTGCGGCCTTCTTAAAAATCAGTTCCGTATTCGATGTTTAAAGAAACCCGTTCAATCCCAAAGGAATTTCACCCTCCAAAAATAGAATCTAAATCTCTTTTTGCATGGAGAAGACGTACAACTTCAATGATTCCTGCCACAATGCGGTAAAAAATTAAATACGATTTAAAACCCTGAACACTCCATCTTCTAATTCCCTCTAATTTTGTATTCTTAAATTCGATTAAAGTCCCAATCCTAGGATTTTCAGATAGAACTCTTAGGGTTTGCTGGAGAGCCGCCATAAATCTGAGCGCCAACTCTGTCCCAGCTTCATTCGAATAATAATTTAGAGCCTTATCAATATCAGAGTTCGCTGCCGAGAGAATCTGAATTTTAACTGTACCCACTAAGCCTTTTTATCCTCCCTCTGCTCAAGAAGTTTTTTCTTCTTCTCCCAATACTCATTTGTCATTTCAACCGGGAAGCCAGAATCAATTCCGTCGAGGATTAACTCTTCCAGACGATCTTGAGCCACACGCTTACGGTCTTCTCTAATCAGTTCACGAATATATTCACTCGCTGAGCTGTACCCCATCGCAACTCGCTGTTCTGTGAAATTACGTAAAGATTCTGGAAGTGACACATTCATCGTCGTCATTTTTTTCAACTTCACTCGAGGATCAGGAGCGGAGCCCGATTTTTCTGACTGAATGGGTTTTGGTTGGGATGGGCTTTTCTTTTTTGGCTTCATACTAGTAGCTTAACATCGATAGCAAATATTGCCAAATATTGCCAAATATTGCTATATATTTTCATAGAATAAGGCTCCACCTCCAGTCGAAAAAACTTAATACATTCAAATATAATAGCTTACAACTTCCTCCATTTCCCCTGAACCTTTTAGAACCCCAAGCCCCTTAACAGTGTGGAGATGGAAATTATGAACCAGCAAACACCCGATAACCCAGACTCCTTCGATTCAGAAGGAAATCAAAACCCACCCGAACCCAAGCCTGAATTTCAGGAGGAGCTGCGCCAGCTCTATCGCCCACAGGTTGAGGTCTCGCCTATTCTCGATCACCAGATTCTGGATAGGGCGAAAACCCAATTGCGTCCCCAACCTCAGTTTCCCGTTTCAGTTTGGGCGAAACGACTCGGCGTAGCTGCTGCTTTTATTCTGGCGACGACCGTCACGATCCATCTGATGAATCAAAGACAGAACGATGTCTACGAAGAGCTCTCTCCCCTAACGAGCAATAAGTCAGTGATGGAAAAGGCCGATGTGAGCAAAAAATCGTTAGAGGTGGCGTCGGATTCTCACCATGAGTCTCCTCAAAGTGAGAAGTCACCCCACCAAGGGAATCTCAAGACTCAATCCAGTGACTTGGATGGAGATGGCAAGGTCGACATCGTCGACGCACTGCTACTCGCCAAGCGCTTAGAAGCCGGTAAGGAAAGTGCCGAAAACTCGGGCCTCGATCTCAATGACGATGGCCGAGTGAGTCTCGAAGACGCCCACCACTTGGCTCAACGAGTGGTCAGTTTGTATTAACCGCTTTGAGCCCGAGAAAGGAAATGGAAATGAACAGTAAGTTCGCATTCCTCAAACAAGAACTCGCGATAACGATTGGCTTACTGCTGATTGCTATCGTCTTCGTTCCCGGATTCAATCTGGGAAACCGCTTGTTAGGCCAAGCAAAAATTCTTCCCGTCGAACCGCCTCAACCTGAAGTTCGATTCACCCTCGTCGATCTTTATGTCAATCCCGGCGAAACACCCTTAGCGGCTTATCAAATTCGCCTTAAAGACCCTACAGGGAAAGTTCAAATCGTCGGGATCGAAGGAGGAAAGCATGAAGCTTACAAAGAGCCTCCCTTCTACGACCCCAAGGCACTCACCAAAAATGAAATCATCTTAGCTGCCTTTAGCACCAAAAAAGATCTCCCCAAAGGTAAAACTCTCGTCGCACGTCTTCACCTTCAAGTCGAAGGAAAACAAGACGTCGACTTTCAATCTCAACTGATCGCGGCAGCCTCAAGCGATGGGCAAAAAATCAAAGCTCAAGTCCAAGTCGAAGGAGCAAAGAACGATGAAGAATAAAAATCTCAACTTATTACAAGTGGGCCTGTTTTTGGGCTTGGCGGGAATGTTGTTGTCAGTGTTTGTGTCTTGTAACACTGCATCTCGAGATCAGTCTTACTTTACGAACGAAAAATCTGATAGTGAGTTGATTCTGCCAGAGGATCCCAATTCTGTAGTGGAGGGAACCCAGGTAGGTAACATTTCGACAGATACTGAAGAAAAAACAATCCAGCCCTCAGAACCGGATGGTGCTCCTAAGTCTGATAAAGCCGTCCCAACAATCGAATTGACGAGTATCGGGAATAACGAAGCAAAAGAAGAGTCAGCCGATCTCGACTACTCCAAACAAGGCTCACCTGAAAGTAACGAACAAAGAGTTCGCTCTAACGCCCCTCGTGGAGCCGTTCCCAAGAAGAAATCTAAAAGGGTTGTAGGGAACTCTAATTCCCGAAGACATCACTTCACCGAAGGCGACGTTCTTGCCCGCATATCTTCTTCAGAAGAACTCTGGATCATCGAAAAATCACGTACGGAAGATCGCCCCGTGCGTATCCCTGATCGCGACCACCCGGGTTGTGGTTCTTTGGTAACTCGCGTCAATCAAGTTCAAGTTCCTATTCCATTGGAACACACCGATGTTTCGGCCCAAGTTTCGGGTTATGTCGCATCAGTCGATGTCGTTCAAAAGTTCAAAAACCCTTACAGCTCAAAGATCGAAGCGGTCTACGTCTTTCCACTCCCTCAAAACGCTGCAGTAAATGAGTTCTTGATGAAAGTGGGTGATCGCACGATCCGCGGCATCATCCGTGAACGCGAACAAGCCAAAAGAATTTACCAACAAGCTAAGCGTCAGGGTTACGTTGCCTCTCTCTTAACGCAAGAGCGTCCCAACATCTTCACCCAAAAGGTTGCGAATATCGAACCAGGTAAAGCCATCGATATCACCATCAAGTACTTCAATACTCTGGCGTACAACGAAGGCTGGTACGAGTTTGTCTTCCCCATGGTCGTCAATCCTCGTTTCAATCCTCCCGGAACAACCGATGGGATCGGCGCAGTAGCCCGAAATCGTCAAGGATCCTCCGGCCAATCCACCGAGATCGCTTACTTGCGTCCCCACGAACGCAATGGTCACGATATCAGTCTAAGACTCCAATTAGATGCCGGAGTCAAAATCGAAGACCTCCGTTCACACTCTCATGCTGTTGAAGTAAAGCGTCATGGTGAAAACAAAGCCGATATCAAACTCGCTGCCAACGACCGCCTTCCAAATAAAGATTTCGTTCTTCGTTACAAAGTTGCCGGCAAGCAAATCAAATCGAACTTCATCACTCACGAAGATGAAAACGGTGGCTTCTTTAGCCTCATGATCTATCCCCCTGCCGACTTGAAGAACGTCGAACGTCAACCCGTTGAAATGGTTTTCGTCTTGGATTGTTCAGGGAGTATGAGAGGCAAGCCCTTAGCTAAAGCTAAGCAAGCGATGGCTCGAAGCATTCGAAAATTACGCCCCACGGACTCCTTCCAAGTCATTCGATTCTCAGTAACGGCTTCTCAATTAGGGCCCAAACCTCTTGCCGCCACTCCAGAGAACATCGAAAAAGGCTTACGCTATCTTGAGTCTCTTCAATCTACTGGCGGAACCATGATGATCGAAGGGATCAAGGCATCCTTAGACTTCCCCAAGGATGAAGAAAAATTACGAATCGTCTCCTTCATGACCGATGGTCACATCGGAAATGAACGCCAAATCTTTACTGAAATTCACAAGCGCTTAAATGGTGCTCGCATTTTCAGCTTTGGTATCGGTAGCTCAGTTAACCGTTACCTCTTAGAAGGCATGGCTCGACTAGGAAAAGGCGCTGTCGCTTATGTAGGATTAGATGAAGGCGCCGGAAGCGCAGTCGATCTCTTTTATGAACGCGTCCGTCACCCAGCTCTCACCGATATCGCTATCGATTGGAAGACGAGCGAAATCGAAAATGTTTATCCCAAACACATTCCTGATTTATTTGTCGGACGCCCCGTTCTTTTAACCGGTCGTTACAAAAAGGGCCAAGCTCCTAAGAACATCACCGTTAGCGGTATCGTGGGAGGCCAAAGGAAAGAACTGAATGTGGCTGTCGCTGGTGATTCAAAATCAGAACACCGGGGCATCGCCAGTATCTGGGCGCGCACTCGCATCAAAGATCTCAACGATCAAATCAGTCGAGAAGGCGACAAAGGTGCATCGAAAGAGATCTTGACCACCGCCTTGAACTTCAATCTCATGTCGAAATTCACTGCCTTCGTCGCCGTGGATTCTTCAAGAAAAACCGAAGGCGAATACGGCACTACCGTCAACGTGCCCGTACCCGTACCGGATGGAGTTCGCTACGACACCACCGTGGGTCAGTAATTAACAATCAACTCAAGTAACTTTCCATCTCTAACGAACAAAGAGCCGCTGCACGTGCAGCGGCTCTTTTTAGTAGTAGGCCTAGTGGCCGGCTCACCCCGTGAGCCGGGTGGGCAATTCATCTATTCTCAAGTAATCAAAGCCCACCCCTCGCTAGCGCTTCGGGCTAGTTAACTGTATTACTAAGGTCTTTTTTCGAAGTCTTCATTTAGCTAGCCCGAAGCGCTAGCGAGGGGATAGAGTCTACTACTACGAACCCTTATATGGCATAATCAGCTCTTCAAAAAATTACGCCTATTCAAACCAAACTCCAATACCCCTATGAAAACCCTCACCCTCGAAAAACCTGGTCAATTTGTTCAATCTGAAACTCAAGCCCCCAGTCAACCGGGAGAGGGTGAAGCTCTCGTCAGTGTGAAGCGCGTAGGTATCTGCGGAACCGATCTTCACGCTTACCGCGGACGTCAACCCTTCTTTTCTTACCCCAGAATCTTGGGGCATGAACTGGGAGTTGAAATTTTAGAGATAGGGTCAGGAGTGACCAAGGTCAAGGTCGGTGATCGATGCGCCGTGGAGCCCTACCTCAATTGCGGCATCTGCCTGCCCTGCAAAAAAGGAAAGACCAATTGTTGTACGAACCTAAAAGTCTTGGGAGTTCACCTCGATGGTGGGATGCGAGAAAGTATCATCGTCCCTGCTAATAAGTTGCATGTTTCAAATTCTTTAGAAACCGAACAACTCGCACTCGTAGAAACTCTGGGAATCGGCTGTCATGCCGTAGATCGCGCTCAATTAGAGGACGATGAAAATGTGCTAGTCATCGGAGCGGGCCCCATCGGTTTATCTGTCGTTCAATTCTTGAATCTTCAAAACGTGAATGTCTACGTCCTCGAAATCGATCAGGGTCGAAGGACATTTTGTAAGAATAACTTTAATGTTGTTGAAGCGATCGATCCTCAAGATTCACCCATCGAGAAATTGCAATCTCTCCTCAATGGAGAACTCCCCACTGCGGTCTTCGATGCCACCGGGAATCCTCAATCGATGCAGACTTCCTTCGAGTTCGTATCGAGCACCGGGAAGCTCATCTTCGTGGGACTTTTCCAGGGCGACGTCTCTTTTAACGATCCTGAATTCCATCGCCGTGAAATGACCCTACTCTCGAGTCGAAATTCCACCAGCCGAGATTTCAAACGCATCATCGCGCATATGGAAAAGGGAGAGATCGATGTGAATCCCTGGATCACCGATCGAACCTCACTAGAAAATTTGCCCGAAACATTCCCTGCCTGGCTCGATCCTGAGAATGGCACAGTTAAAGCGATGCTTGAGTTTTCGTAACTAAATTCATTCCGTGGCCGAATTTGCAAAAATTTGGCTAAAATGCGTATTCGGTCATACTCTTAGGAGTTCGGCTACGGAATAGCCAAAACCGAACCCCTTTACTCAAAAACACTTAGAATCTTGAAAGAGAAAGATTTTTCTCATTTATACCCGCCCTAACAATTTGGCTATCTCGTTTAAAAGCAGTATCATCGAGGTTTCCCAAAATTGGCTCTGAATACGAACTTTCTACTCCATCTGCTCAAGATTGAAGCATCTTCAAAATAGAGCCATTCCTCCCATTTTTATTTGGGTTGTGGGAGCCCTTGGGTTTGTAAAAAATTTGCCTGATTGAATCAGGGTTACAATAAGACAAAAAAGTCTGGGTTAGGTTTCAATTCATGTTGAATCAAAGTCTTAAGCTTCTTAAGGCGAGCGCATCGGCTCTCGTTTTAGTTTCATTTCTTTCAACAAGTTTGTTGAGTCAAATCGTCATCAACGAGATCCATTACGATCAAGATGACAAGACGATTCCCGAAGAGTTCATCGAACTTTATAACGCGGGTCCGGAAATAGTTGACCTCACGGGATGGCACATCACCGATGGTATCTTCTTTAGCTTTCCCGATGGCACGGAGATGGAACCTGATTCCTACTTGATCGTCGCGCAAGATCCAGAAGTCTTTGCAGCTAAATTCGGCGTGATGCCCACCGTAGGCCCCTATGACGGCCGATTGGATAACGATGGTGACGAACTCATTCTTCGCGACGCCGAGGTCAATCAAGTCGACCGTGTGAATTACAATGTAGGTTTCCCTTGGCCCCTGGACTCCAACGGCAAGGGAAGTTCGATGGAGTTGATCCATCCCAGTCTCGATAATGATTTGGGTTCGAGCTGGAGAGCCTCTGGAATCATCGCCTCGGGTCCCCCGGAAAGAGTATTCCTTTTTAGTGAAGAAGCCACCGATTGGAAATACCGTAAAGGAACTTCAGAAGCCTCGAACCCCGTCGGTGCTTGGAGAGAATTAGATTTTGTTGAAGATGCCAGTTGGCTCACCGGCCAAACCAGTCTCGGCTATAGTGACGACGATGACAACACCCCTTTAGATGACATGAGAGATAATTACTCCTCGGTCTTTCTAAGAAAAAAATTCACTATCGATAGTGAAGATGACATCGTTCCCAACCTCAACTTAGGAATCTATATCGATGATGGATGCCTGGTTTGGATCAATGGCCATCCAGTAGGCCGCTTCTATATGGATGATGGAGAAATCCCCTTCGATGATTTTGCGGGCCGAAGCCATGAAGCGAATGATTTTGAAGATTATCCCATTCCTAATCCTCAGGGAGTTTTAAACGTTGGTGAAAACGTCATCGCCATTCACGCATTCAATGCTTCGATCAGAAGCTCTGACTTCTCTGTAGACGCCAGAATCTTTATCCCCGCCGCTGGGGAAGGTGCCGTAGCCCAACCCTCTCCGGGAGTTAGAAATTCGGTTTACTCCGAATCAGCTCCACCCAATGTGCGTCAAGTCAATCACGCCCCCGATCAACCCCCCGCGAATTCTGAATTCAAGATCACGGCGAAAGTCACAGATCCTGAATTAGTTTCTGAAGTATTGGTACGATACCAAGTCGTTGACCCCGGCAACTATATTCCAGCCCATCTAGCCCACCCCCATAACGTTTTGCTGGCTCGAGCCGATGAGCCCTTCACTCCGAATCCTGAATTCGAAGATCCTGCGAACTGGAGTGAAATCGTTATGCGAGACGATGGCCAAAATGGTGACTTCGCTGCAGGTGACGATATCTACACCGCGACCATGCCGCCTCAAGGCAACCGAACTCTCTTCCGTTATCGCATCGTCGCAACCGATACTGAGAACAACACCGTGGTAGCTCCCTTCCAAGACGATGAATCTCTCAACTTCGCTTGTTTTATCTACGATGGAGTTCCTCAGTATGGAGTGACAACCTCCGTCCTCGGAGGCAATCAAGTTTACTCAGAAGAGTTAATGAATTCGCTTCCGGTCTACCACCTGATCACTCTCAACAGTGATTGGCAACATTGTATCGGTTACAACAGTGCCCATCGTATTTCGAAAGGTAACGAACGGGCTCGTGATCGATTCAATTGGGAAGGAGCCTTCGTCTACAACGGAAAAGTTTATGACCACGTTCGTTATCGACTACGTCAGGCCAACGACCGTTACGGAGGAAGTGGAAAGCGCTCGATGCGAATTCGCTTCAAGCGCGGGAATTACGTTCAGCTCCACGACAACTACGGCAAACCCTATCGCCGTAAGTGGCGTACTCTCAATACCGGGAAGATGTTCGATAACAAAGATGTGGGTAACTTCGGTTTAACGGAGACTCTCAACGCCAACCTTTGGAATATGGTGGGAGTACCTTCACCATGGATGCACACCTTTCACCTTCGAGTCGTCGATGGCGTTCAAGAAGCACCTTCTGGATCTCAAGGGCAATACTCGGGAGATTTCCACGGCATGCACTTGGCGATGGAAAATTACGATGCCATCTTCATGGACACTCACCGATTGGAGGATGGAAATCTCTACAAACTCAAAGATGGGCAATTTAGAGGTGCCGACCTTTTAAGAAACCAAGGTCGCTTCGCCATCAAACCAGATGCCGACTTTCAAAACATTCGTGCCAATCTGAGGCCCTCTCAAACAGCAGCCTGGGTCGATGCCCATGTCAACTACGACGTTTGGTATCCCTACCACACTGTAGTCGAAGCCATTCGTCACTACGATTTCCGACCCGCCGACTCCCACTCGAAGAACCGTGCTTGGTATTTTGAACCCGATTATGAACGAACTCAGTATGGAAGACTTTGGACACTTCCTCACGATTCCGATGCGAGTTGGGGTCCCAATTGGAATAGCGGAGAAGACTACTCCAAAGCGGCTATCTTCAACGATTCCAGAAAAAGCGCCTTCCGAATCAAGTACCGAAACTTCATGCGTGAATTTATCAACTTGATTTGGACGCGGGAAGTCATCGAGCGAATGATCGATGATCTCGCGGCATTCGTGATCGACTTTTCAAATGCTGATCGGGATAGATTCCGAACGGCTCCTGGATCTGAAGGTCGCCAAGACTTCGGTACGATCACGTTCAAAATTCAGGATATGAAGAACTTTGCCTTCACAGGTTGGACTGGCGGGAGTGGACCTACCGTTCCTTCAGGGGGACGAGCGCGCCACATGCTCAACTTAACGAACGCCGAAAGTTCGAGCTCTCGCATACCGCGGCAACCGACCATCTCCTACACCGGAGAAGCGGGCTACCCCGTGGATGGCCTCTCCTTTGATGTATCTGACTTCGATGACCCTCAAGGGGATAACACCTTCGGCAACATCGAGTGGATGATCGCAGAGATCACCCCCAGCGGTGTTCCTTTCGATCGCTTGAATCAACGTGTTTACGAATACACAAAACCTTGGAGAAGTGGACCGATCACAGAGTTTAGCTCAACTTTTTTCGTTCCTCCCCGAGCTGTAAAGACCGGTAGGAGATACCGTGCAAGAGCACGGATGACGGACAGCGATAACTATGCGAGCCACTGGTCCGAACCCGTTGAATTCACCACGATCGCCGCGACGGATCCCCCAGCTTTGATCGAAGCCCTGAAGATCACGGAGATCATGTACAATCCTTTGGGTGGCGGTGGATTTGAGTTTGTTGAACTCCAAAACCTCGGCACTGAAACCATCAGCTTAGAAGATGTTCGCTTCACTGAAGGTATTGAATTCGATTTCGCAGAAGGAAACGTTACTGAACTCGCACCCAACCAAATTGTCTTGGTGGTTCGTGATCTCCAGTCCTTCAGCTTGCGTTATCCCAATGTGAATCCCGACATCATCGCCGGTCAGTATTCGGGCGGTCTTTCCAATTCAGGTGAGGATCTCGAACTGACTTGGGGAGGTAATTTCGATATTCAACAATTCGATTACCTTGACGATTGGTTTGAATCGACGGACGGAGCAGGTTTCTCTCTACGTGTCTTCGATCCTTTCGCCCCGATCGCTGAGTGGAATACTAAAGCGAATTGGCTACCATCTTCAGAGATGCATGGCTCCCCTGGTGTTGAGGATTTCGCTTCCATCACCGCAGGTTTAAGAAAACCGGGTGACGCCAATGGGGATGGTTTCCTCAACATCGGAGATGCGATCACCACACTCTTGTTAGCCTTCCAACCGGGAGCACTTGTACTTCCTTGTGATGGTGAGCATGCCGCTGATGGTGGTAATCTTCTGTTGCTCGATTTCAACGGAGATGACTTAGTCGACGGAGCCGATGCCGTCAGCTCATTGACTTATTTGTTCCTTCAAGGGCCTCCTCACACCTTGGGTGCCGAATGTACTCGCATCGAAGGTTGTAGTAGCTTGCCTTGCAATTAATCCTGTAGCCAATCTCGCCAGAGATTGGACGATTTTGGCTGAATAGCTTGAATCACCTCATCTCTGGCGGACTTAGCTACAATCTTTATCTCAAATGCTCTATCGACGATTCGGACGCACGGAAATCGACATGCCGCTCTTTAGTGTGGGCGGCATGCGCTACCAACATTCGTGGGATTCTAGCCAGCAAGACCAAGTCCCCCCCGAAAATCAAAAAAACTTAGAGGCGATCATCGATCGAGCCCTCGAAGTAGGAATTCATCACTTCGAGACCGCTCGTGGTTACGGGACCAGCGAACATCAACTGGGACGTATCCTTCCTCACCGGCCTCGAGATTCCTTCATTCTTCAAACGAAGGTTCCTCCCCAAGAAGACCCCGAAGTATTTAAGGCAAATTTAGAAGACTCGCTCAATCGACTCCAATTAGATTATGTCGACCTTTTTGCCTTTCATGGTCTGAACTTTCAAAAGCACATGGATTGGACTCTTAGGCCTGGCGGTTGCTATGAGGTGGCTTTAGAGCTTCAAAAGCAGGGGAGAATTAAACATTTAGGATTTTCGACTCACGCTCCCACCCCCAAGATCATCGAGCTATTGGAATCGGGTAAGTTCGCTTACGTCAATCTTCACTTTTACTATGTCAATCAAGAAAACCTCCCTGCTCTTCACGCGGCGTCCAAAAACGATGTAGGGGTGTTTATCATCAGTCCATCGTCAGTAGGTGGAAAACTTTTCAAACCTTCCGACACCTTAGTCGAACTTTGTAAGCCCTACTCACCGATGGTTTTTAATGACCTTTTTTGCCTGTCGCACCCAGAAATCAAAACCCTATCTCTCGGGGCGGCGAAGCCTGAAGATTTTGACGAGCATTTGAAAGCGGTCGAGATCTTGAAGGAGGGTCCTCCCGATATCGAAGACATCATCAAAAAGTTAGATGCACAGTTTTCTAAAGCATTAACCGAACCCTACGCCTCGACGTGGAAAGAAGGCTTGCCCTCTTGGGAAAACGTACCGGGTGAGGTGAACTTAAAAACGATTCTTTGGTTAGGAAATCTTGAACGCGCATTTGGAATCACGGATTATTCAAGAGAACGCTACAAACTTCTTCAAACGGGAGGAAGTCATTGGTTCCCGGGTAAGACGGTCAATCATTTGGATTTTTCTCAACTCGATGCCCTGTTGGTTGATTCCCCAAATCGAGAACTCATCCCCCAACTCTTGAAAGAGTACCACGAGACGTTATTTAATAAACTGAGCCTGAAAGAACGTTATCAGCCAAAATTAAAGAAAATACTCAATAAACTCAGGCGAATAAAATCGAAAGCTAAAGGGCTATTCGCCAGAGATTAACTGAGTTCAATTCCTTTTGTATTAAGGACTATTCTATGTTGCGTCCGACCCTCCTCAGCTTATTCACGGTACTGTTGTATTTAAGTTGTTCATTGATTGCTTATGCTGACCAACCCAATGTTGTGATCTTCATGACCGATGATCAGGGAACATTAGATGCTAATTGCTTCGGCTCAGGTGATCTCCACACCCCGCATATCGATCGACTCGCTAAAAATGGAGTGAGCTTCACTCAAGCTTACGCTCATATTGTATGTTGCCCTTCCAGAGCCCAATTGTTAACCGGGCGCTACCCTCAACGAAGTAACGTCAATACTTGGCAACAAGGCCAGCCTTCAAAGCCAGGTGCGAATATGTCGCTATCTGAAGTAACTCTTGCAGAGGCTTTCAAAACGGCAGGTTACAAGACAGCCCTATTCGGTAAATGGCATTTAGGCGCTGCTCACGCTCATGAACCTACTCGCCAAGGCTTCGATGAGTTTTTTGGGATTCGGGGAGGCTTCATCGATAATTACAATCATCACTTCCTTCACGGTAAGGGTTACCACGACCTCTACGACGGAAGGAAAGAAGTTGAACTCAATGGAAAGTACTTCCCTGATTTAATGGTAGAAAAAACTCTCCGTTACTTAGAGCGAAACAAAGAGAACCCTTTCTTCCTTTTCGTCTCTTTGAATATTCCTCACTACCCTGAACAAGCTTATAAGAAATTCGATAAGCGCTACGCGCATCTCCCCGAGCCCAGACGATCTTACGCGAAGATGATTTCTTCAACCGATGACTGTATTGGAAGGGTGCTCAACAAGCTCGACTCCTTAAATCTAACTGAAAAGAGTGTAATCTTATTTTTGAGTGATAATGGGCATTCAGAAGAACGTTATCGTATTTCAGTCGAGAATCATTCGAGCGGTCTTCCCAAAGGTCATGTTTATGGAGCCTTAGGCGGCGGAGGAAATACCGGTATTTGGCGCGGATCTAAAAACTCGTTCTTTGAAGGCGGCTTGAGAGTCCCCGCCATCCTTTCCTTTCCTAAAAAGATCCCTCATGGAGTCAAACGCCATCAAGCAATCATGAGTAGTGATTTTTATCCGACGTTGTTAGAGATCTGTGATCTTGAGAAACCCGATGTCGATCTCGACGGGAAGAGCCTTTTATCGATACTCGATGACCCGAATGCTTCCTCCCTACATGAAAGCTTTCACTGGCAGTGGTTTGGTCGCTGGGCGGTGAGAAAGGATCAATGGAAGCTCATTGCGGATTCGCGAATCCTTCCCAAAGGAAAGCGATTCTTTTTAGCGAACTTAAATGATCGTCAACCCGAGCAAAAAAATTACGCCGACGAAAAACCAGAGTTAGTTAAAAAACTCTTTGGCGTTCACCAAAACTGGGCTCAGGGAATCGCTAAAGATAGGATGGCAGCTTCCATCGCCATCGATAAACTCCCTTGGGCAAGATGGATTCGCTATGAAGATAAAGGAAAGGTAAGAGCTTGGTCACAACTTGAGGTTGAGGGCGGTAAAGCTTACCGAGCTCCCCAAGCCATTTACTTTGAGTTGGCGAAGGGGAGTCAGCGAGTTAACTTTCCTCGATTGAATAATCAAGCAATCAAAGCTCGTTTACTAGGAGACTCAGATCCTAAACAAACGATCAAGCTTCTCTCTGAACCCTACGAATGGAGTCTCAAGCTGCCGAAGGGAGCTGAAAAAACTGCCGGACCAAAAGTCATCCTTCTAGAGCTTCAGGAAAAACCGCACTTCTCTCCAAAGCCCTTTGTCAACAAAGCAGATAAAGATGGTAGCTTCTTAATTCCCGCGCACCACGCGGTGACTTCAGGTGAACTCTTACGCTACGAACCTCAAGCTCATAAAAACTGCGTAGGCTATTGGGTAAAACCTAAAGACTGGGTTCAGTGGTTTGTTGAGATCAAACAGCCCGGTAAGTATGAAGTAGAAATCTTTCAGGGCTGCGGGAAGGGTCAAGGTGGGAGTACCGCCGAAATCAAATTAGCGGGGAATCCTATCACCTTTAAAGTTGAAGACACCGGCCACTTCCAAAATTTTAAGTGGAGAAAATTGGGCGTCGTGGAAGTCGATAAAAAAGGAAAAGCGAGCTTAGAACTTCGAGTAGTAAAAATTGCCAAGCAAGCATTGTTGGATGTTCGAAGATTGAGGCTAACGCTGGTGAAGTAGATTTTTATGGATTAGAATCATCATCAAAAAAGCCCTCGGCGATGCCGAGGGCTTTTTTATTTAAGTATTCGGAAAACTCTGCAGCCGAACTCGTAAGAGTGTAGTCAAATTCACCAGAGTTTGGTCCTTTTCCACTAGGCCATATTTTTACGGGCCAAATTTTTACGGGCCAAATTTTTACAAATTCGACTCCATCATTTCTGCTCACCTTCGGGGACTTTTGCATTTTCCTCTTTGTCAGATTTTTTCTCTCCGGTTTCAACGTAGGACTTGAGATCTTCAAGGCCTTCATCGAAGTAACCTTCGAGTTGCCCTTTGAACATATTGACAAAGATTCGATTGATGGCACCCATGTCGGTTGAATTAAACGTCCATGTCACTTTGGTACCTTCACCTTCTTTTTCGTAGACGATTGAACCCGCTTCTTTTTTCTCCATCATAGTGATGTCGTATTCAATACCGGTCTTTGGATCGGATTTGGTGATAACCATATTCCCTTCACCATCTTTACCCTTCCAAATTTGTTTTGAGCCGACTCCCTCTTCCGATCCTTCGTAGGTGTATTTTAGTGTAGGATCTTTTTCGGTATTCCATGGAGCCCAATTTCTCCAAGCCTGAAAACTGTTAACCAAGGGGTGAATGGATTCAGAAGGAGCGTTAATCACGATGGAGCGAGTGATGGAAACATCCTTAGGCAAGCTGTAACCATAACCAAAAATACCGGCGAGAATTGCGATGGCTGCAATGATTAAAAACTTTAAAACCTTCATGGGACCTCCGGGCTCGAAGTTTAGGTTAGCCATAGAACAAGACCGAAAGGTCGAGCTTCAACTGAACCGAAGACTCATAAGCCGCTTTGATGGATTTAGGGGTGAATTTGTTTGAAACGAAGAAAGTCTGCTCGCTTCCAAACTCATTAATGAATTAATATAGACCAGTTATGATCGAAAAAAGAACTTACCCCTTTTGGTCGACAAGGCCGAGGAAAATTTCTTTTAAAGAGAGAATAATTGATATCTCACATTCAAGAATCAACTAAGCAGAATACCTAACTCTGGATGCTGGCATGAATTCCACCTCTCCACTCAGGCACATTGGGCTCTTAATATTTCTATCTTTTTTAGGCCTTGGCTCTTCGGCTCATGGTGAAAGCTCTCAACCGAACATCATTTTCTTAATGGCCGATGATTTAGGTTGGGCTGATTTGGGATGCTTTGGTTCCAAATACTATCAGACCCCTCATTTGGATCGTTTGGCCAAGGAAGGAATGCGCTTCACTTCTGCTTACAGCAATGGGCCTAACTGCGCACCGACTCGCGCTTGCTTGATGAGCGGCCTCTACTCGCCTCGCCATGGGGTCTACACGGTGAATACGGGGGCGAGAGGTAAAGAGAAAGATCGCAAGCTGATCCCCGTTGAAAACAAGCAGGTTTTAGATCCAAAGTTTTTCACTCTCGCTGAAGCCCTTCATAAAGCTGGCTATGACACGGCTCATTTTGGGAAGTGGCATTTGGGGCAAGCTCCCAAGGCAGGTCCCGATCAACAAGGATTTAATTTAAATGTCGCGGGGAACAAGGCGGGTCATCCGCGCTCCTATTTTAGTCCTTATCGAAATTCAAATTTAAAGGACGGTCCCAAAGGCGAATACTTGACCGACCGCTTGACGGATGAGGCGCTCAAGTTTTTAAGTAAAAAACGGGAGCAGCCCTTCTTTCTCTACTTCCCTTTTTATACGGTTCATACTCCGATTCAGGGCAAGAAGGAGATTATTAAAAAATATAAGGATAAGCCGGCGATCAACGGGCAAGGTAATGCCACGTATGCGGCCATGATCGAAAGTATGGATGAGAATGTTGGCCGCTTATTAAAAAAAGTAAATGAGCTAGGAATTCAAGATAACACCCTGATCATCTTCACGTCGGACAATGGGGGGCTCGGGGGATACGACGGATTGGGAACTCGGAATGTGACCTCCAATCGACCCCTTCGGGGCGGTAAGGGAATGCTCTACGAGGGTGGCATTCGGGTGTCGACGATCCTACGTTGGCCCGGAAAAATTCTCGCCGGAACCACCTGCGATGTACCCATCATCAGCTTAGATTTTTACCCCACTCTAATCACGGCCGCAGGGCATCCAAAAATTAATAAGCAACTCGACGGAAAGGATCTCAGCCCTCTTTTCAAAAATCCTAAAAACCCAACCCAGGGTAAAGGAGCTGACCTCTTTTGGCATTTCCCCGGATACCTCCAAGCCAATACTAAAAAGGGGACTTGGCGTACAACGCCCGCCGGCGCGGTGCGAAGCGGAGTTTACAAACTGATCGAGTTCTTCGAACACGGACGATTAGAGCTCTACGATCTCAGTTCTGACATCGGTGAGACCCAAAATCTCATCAAAAAGAAACCCGACCTCGCACGAAAGCTTCACCAACGACTAAAAGCCTGGCGCCAGTCCGTCGAAGCCCCCATGCCTAAACCTAAACCCTAAAAAGGATTCCCATCTCGCCCCTCCCAGTATCATCATCCCCCTCCCCCAACCCAGGGTTCGTGATGTCACCATCACCCCCTGACCAAATTATTCAAACCACTCGAACCCAGGGTATCGAAAATTTGAAGGCTTTCACTTGGTCTTGCCGCTACCGGGTAAGTATCATCGTTACCTGGTAAGGGGGGCTGGGGTGAAGTGATCGGTTTTGGTGTACGGAAGTGAGATGGGTCGGAAAATCAGTTTTACACTTAGTTTTGTGAATAACGTGTTGATAAGAACCAATTTTTATTCCTCTTCACGAACCCTGGGTTGGGTTTTGGTGGGCGTGTGGGTTGTCTGCTTGGGAACGACCTTGGTGTCCGGGGATGAAAAAATTAATAATGAAAACCGGCGGGCGATTGAGCATTTTGAGCTCAAAGTGAGACCGGTTTTGGCTGAGAGCTGCCAGAGTTGCCATGGGTCTAAAAAGCAAAAAGGGGGGCTTCGACTCGACTCCCGAGAAGCGATTTTGAAAGGGGGTGAAAGTGGCCCTGCAATCGTTCCCGGAAACGCTAAGGCCAGCTTGCTCTATCAAGCCATTCGCCATGAAGACCTTGAGATGCCACCCAAGAAGAAGCTTTCGAATCGAAAGATTCAGGCGATCGGACAGTGGATTCAAGCTGGGGCTCCGTGGCCGAAATCGGACCATCCTGAGGTCGACTTAGAAGACACTGCCTTTAAAGTCACTGAAGAAGATCGAGATTATTGGGCCTTCCGCGTTATTAAAAAATCTCCCCTTCCCGAGACAACAAATTCCACTTGGATCCAACAACCCTTTGATGCCTATGTATTAAGAAAACTGGAAGATCAGGGATTAAAGCCAAACCCAAAAGCGAGTCCGCGTGAGCTCATCCGTCGACTCCATTTCGACCTCACGGGCCTCCCCCCCACCCAGGAAGAAGTGGACTCTTTTTTGAAAGATCCTTCGCCGACCGCTTACTCCCAACGTATCGATGACCTCCTCGCTCGCCCCCAATTTGGAGTTCGTTGGGGACGCCACTGGCTCGACGTCGTCCGCTACGCTCAAACCAACGGTTACGAACGTGATGATGAAAAGCCCTTAGCGTGGAGATACCGAGATTACGTCATTAATTCGTTTAACCAGAACAAACCCTACGATCAATTTCTTAAAGAACAACTGGCGGGAGACGAAATCGAAAACGTCACCCCTGACTCTCTGGTCGCAACGGGATTCTATCGGTTAAATGTCTGGGATGATGAACCCGACGACAAACTCAACGCCCGCTACGATGAACTCGACGACATCATTCGAACCACCAGCTCAGCCTTTTTAGGCCTCACCCTAGGCTGCGCGCGCTGTCATCGCCACATGTACGACCCGATTTCCCAAGCGGAGTACTACAAGTTTCTCTCGTTCTTCCACAACATTCGCCCTTATGACCGACCCCGTTATCAATTAGGCTCCCCCACCTACGTTCCTTTGGCCGAGCCCTCTCAACTTGCTCGATGGCAAAAAGGTCACCGATCCCAAATCGAGAAGTTCAAAGCAGAACTCGCTTCCCTTCCCAAAGACAAAAAGAACGAGGGGAAGAGGAAAGAACTCGAAAACAAAATCAAAAACTTAGAGAAGCAACAACCTCCATTCGAATGGGGACTCGCCATCACAGAATCGGGGCCAAAGGCCCCTACAACTCACGTTCTCACTCGTGGAAACGCCCATAATAAAGAGGCGGAGGTGCATCCCGGCTTTCCCGAAGTCCTTGATGCTCAAGGCCAAAGCTTCATCTCATTAGCACAACCTAAAAACACAAGCCCATCGAAAACTTCAAGTGGAAGACGCCTCCTGCTAACTCAATGGATGACCCACCCGAACCATCCCCTCACCGCAAGGGTTATGGTGAATCGGCTTTGGCAACATCTCTTGGGAAGAGGCCTCTCTCAAACACCCAATGATTTTGGCAGAGCTGGCTTAGCTCCAACTCACCCTCAAGTCCTCGACTGGTTAGCAAAAGATTTCATCGAAAAGGATTGGAGCATCAAGTCAACGATTAAGACGATCCTTCTTTCGAGCACCTACCAACTTTCAAGTCAGGCCCAACAGCCCACGGCACTCGCCAAAGATCCAGGAAACGATCTTTTCTGGAGGCAAAATTTAAAGCGTCTAGAAGCTGAAGCCATTCGAGACTCTATTCTCCAAGTCAGCGATGTGATCGATCATTCGTTTGGAGGAAGAGGATTCTTTCCAAAGCTCAGCCGTGAAGTCATCGCAGGCGGCTCCCGACCCGGCCGAGGCTGGGAATATCCCAAGGGAAACCAACAACGTCGACGATCCGCCTATATCTTTATCAAGCGAACGATGGGTGTGCCCTTACTTGAAAGCTTTGATTACGTCAATACGAGTCAACCGATTGGCGCGCGCCCCACGACGACTGTCGCTCCTCAAGCTCTTATGCTTTTAAATAGCAACTTCTTGAAGAAACAAGCTGAACTTTTCGCTCAACGCTTGAATCAAGAAAAACATAAAACTGAAAATGCTCTTATCCAAAGAGCATTTCAAATCGCAATTTCCAGAAAGGCTTCTTCAAGAGAACTTATAATCGCAACAAATTTCCTCAAGCGGCAACGAGAAGCACAATCTAAAATCATTCCCAACCTCACCTTTAATCCGTTAGTTCCAAAGGCACTATTTGACGGCTATAAGAATCAAATTCCTCAAAATGAATTCCTAGAGGGTCCTCGATATCAATGGAAGTTCTATCGAGGGGTTTGGGAAGATAAGGGTGATTCCATCCAGTGGGTGAAAGAAGCCCAAACTCCATTCGGACTCTTCCAGGGCCTCACTTACACCAGCGGCAGCATAACGACTCGCTTAAAGATTTCAGAGAATTCAGAGTTAGTAGGCCTGATCTTAAAGGGAACTGCTGAAGGCGACCGTCTCAAAGGGTATGAACTTCAATTTGATCCTGAACGGAAAACCGTCACGTTGCTCCGAGTCGATAACGGCACTCAAATGCTAGCCCAAATCGTAAATCAAAACTTACGTGGTCGGTGGGTAGAGATTCGTTCTAAAATCAAAGAAGGCGATATAGAACTTGTTCTCAATAGTGACAACCAATTGACCATCAAGACTCAAGACCCGAATCCGATAAAGGGACCCGGTCGATTCGGAGTCAAAGCCTGGGGTTCTTACACTAAGTTAGAAAAAGCGATTATAAAGACAGATCAATGGACGAGCGATCTCATTCAAGTCGATCAACAAGCTCGACAGCAATACGAAAAAGATGCTCCCGATGAAGCTTTGAAAGCTCTTTGCCTCTTGATCCTTAACCTCAATGAGTTTATCTATATAGACTGATTTCAAGTAATTGAAGAATCTTGAACACGATCACCACTTAACGATCGTACGGAAAAAACCATGAACCAAGCTTCGAATCATCATTCCGGTTGTACGGGCACGCGAAGAGAATTTCTTTGGGAGATGGGTGCGGGCTTCGCCGGCTTAGCTCTCTCTTCTCTGTTAACAGATGATGGATTTTTCAATTCAGCTCATGGTGCCGAAAAAACGGCGAGTCAACGCCTCAATCCACTCGCTCCTCGACCTGCGCACTTCAAGGCAAAAGCCAAACGCTGCATCTTCCTCTACATGTACGGGGGTCCATCACAAATGGATCTCTTCGATTACAAGCCCGAACTTCAAAGACTCGATGGAAAAACGGTCGACATCGAAATTCGTCGGGGTTCGATCCAGAAGCAAAAACTCTTAGGCTCAAAAAGAAAATTTAAACAGCACGGTGAGTCCGGTCTTTGGTGTTCCGATGCGTTCCCCCATTTATCCCAGCATATGGATGAGCTCACCGTCGTCAAAAGCCTCTATCAAGATTCCTTTGCTCACGGGTCAGCGAATCTTCAGATGAACTGTGGAAGGATCATTCAAGGTCATCCCTCACTCGGCTCTTGGGTTTCATATGGCTTAGGTAGCTTGAATGAAAACCTACCCGGTTACGTTCTGATGTTAGATCCCCGAGGCGGCCCTATTCCTGGCGCAGCAAACTGGGGAAGTGGCTACATGCCCGCGGCCTATCAAGGAACCGTTCTACGTTCAACCGGTCAGCCCATTCTCAATTTAAATTCACCTCTAAATCTCACTCGTTCGATGCAAAAAGATCGCATCGATACGATCAACGCCCTCAACCAAGAACACCTGGCTACTCGCCCTGGTTATTCCGATCTCTCCGCTCGAATCGCTAGTTACGAATTAGCATATCAACTTCAATCAGAGGCTCCCGAAGCCTTAGACCTATCCAGCGAAAACCCGAAAACTTTGGAACAATACGGTGTCTTTGACCCTAAAGGAAAACACAAACTCTCGGTTGGGCCCGGTCCATTTGCTCGTCAATGTTTAGTAGCGAGAAGATTGATCGAACGAGGGGTTCGCTTTGTACAAATCTATCACGGTGGAGGTCACCAACAACAAAATTGGGATGCTCACTTCGGCGTAGAAGAAAACTTAGCCATCCACTGCCCAGAGATTGATAAGCCTATATCGGCATTATTAACCGATCTAAAACAAAGAGGACTCTTGGATGAAACCCTCGTCGTGTGGGGAGGCGAATTCGGGCGACAGCCCGTATCCCAAAACAAAGGTGGTCGAGATCACAATCCAAAAGGGTTCAGTTACTTCCTTGCTGGAGGCGACATCAAAAAAGGCTTCAGTTACGGCGAGACGGATGAGATCGGTCACGAAGCTGTTATTGGTCGTCGACACATTCGTGATCTCCACGCAACGATTCTTCATGCGATGGGCTTAGATCACGAGAGACTCACCTACTTCTACGGTGGATTAGATCAGCGATTGACGGGGCCGCAAAGTGCTTCGGTTATCGATGAGCTAATCGCGTGATTAGAAAGCAGGTAAATATTATCCCTCGCTAAAGCTTCGGGCTTGGGAGGTTGATGATTTCATTAATAATTTGTAAATAGATTAAGCAATGATCCTAATATAGTAATTGAATTTAAGGAAGCTCACGCCCCTCAAGCCCGAAGCTTTAGCGAGGGATCAACCAAAACTATTCCAGGCTGTTGATGATTTTAACAACTTAACGACGCTCAAACTGCCGAATCGACCAATCCTTACCTTCAAGTAACAAAGCCCCAGCGTAATCTTCAGCCGGTTCGAGGTTGATTAGCGTCCACCGCTCGGCTTCTCGATCGTCGTCGTTGGCTCGAAGAATCTTCGGTTCTTCGGCAGGATCAAACTCGACGTCAAACGAGCCTAATGGAATACTTAGACCTCCACCAAGGGCTTTTAAATAAGCTTCTTTTCGAGTCCAAATCGTAAAAAAGATTTCCCTTTGTTGCTCCGAAGGGATTTTTAAAAATCGCTCCACTTCTGCCTTAGAGAAAAAACGTTCGACGAGTTCTAATTCCTCAACTTCCTTCCGGCGGTATTCCACATCGATTCCCACTCGCCCTTCAGACGTGAATGCAACGACCGCCAGATCTTGTGTGTTTGAAAGATTAAAAGCTAACGATGTCTCTTCTTTTAAAAACGGTTTGCCCTGTTCATTGTAGGTGAATTGGATTTCTTTTGGATGTCGTTCTAAGTATTCTCCGACTAACTGCCTGAGGATCGCTCTACCCACGGTGTAACGATTGCGGTGCTTATCAAAACGGAATCGATCTGCCCTTTCAATTTCATCGGCAGATAAAAGAGAGCGTAAGGAGGCAATTTCACTCTCAGGACGAAGTAGCTCGACCTTCCAAACATGAGCTTCCTTCTTAGCTAATGCCTGGGCTTGCTTGAGCTGCTTCCAATAAGAAGGCTCGTGGGATCGCTGATGATCGAGATTCAACACCTCTCTCCAGTACAATCAGTAAAAAGCTGCAAATTCATACACCTCTAAATTACTTTTTAAAATCAGCGATGATACAGCCGATGACTTCGGTTCTCGAAACGGCCACCGGCTCCCCTTTTAAAACAGCCTCAAGAGCAAGTTCCAGATCCTTCACTGTAACTTGCCTTCTCTTTTTACCATAATCAGCATAAAGATTATCGATGCGACCTCGATAAGGGATTTTTTTGTCAGGGGTAACGACCACCGCTTCGGGTGTAATTTCAGCTTTACTAAACGCCACGAGTTCATGTTTAGGATCTAGAAGAACTGGTAATGCTAAGCTGTACTCTTGAGCGTGCTTCTTGGCTTTAGCGAGATCGGTATCAGGGTCGACATGAATGAGATGAAAACTCACTCCACGATCCTTATAAACTTTTGCAAGTCGAGAAATCTCGGGCGAATAACCATTCGCAACCGGGCAATCGACCGTCGAGAAAATGAAGACCTTTGCTTTAACGCCTTTTTTAAAGACTAAGGGCTGAACCACACTTCCATCGATGGCAGTGTAAGTCAGGGCTGATTTTTCTGTCCTTTGCTTTTCCTCCACATACTCTTCATATGAAGCCAGTTCTTCATGCCGATGACAAGAGGATACCAACAAACAGAGAAAAAGATAAAATCCGCCTGCTATAAGATCTAATCTCAACATCTCAACGGCGATCCTCTTCGTTGATGACCCCATCTTTGTTTTTGTCGAGACGGTCGAAATACTTTAAAAAGGCTCCGGGAACTTCATCGCGAGTTATCTTGCCGTCTTTATTCTTATCCAACCTTTTCAGGCGACCTAAGAGTCCCCCCCCACTTCTTGAAGAAGATTTTCCATTACCGACAACGCCACCTCTTCCTTCGGAAGTTCGTCCTCGACGGTGGCTTCGAATCGCATCGCGAAGCTCGTTCATGTCTTTCTCATCGGCGGCTACGCAACCAAAGATGACACTGCCCATTTCATCGGTAGATTGCAATCCCCAACGAACTCTTCGGGGAGGATCGTAAGGGTTACTGGGATTCTCTTTTGAATTATCGTACGTGATGATCGAACTCACAACTGTTCCAGCAGGAAGCAAGACCGGCTTTTTGTAGTTGTAGTCGCTTTGCCAATTGAAATCCCAATTGTCGATGCGGAATAAGGGCATCTTCTTGCCCCCGGGAAGGGTCGCCCAAGAATCCATCGACTTTCCTAAGTAATGAGCGTGGGCTGATACGAGAACCAATTTGGTATCAACAGGAACGGTGAACGAACCCTGAATTTGAAATTTATTCTCTCCGGCAGGAATGCTGATTCCTGAGAAAACTCCGTACTGAGCGGGAGTTTGAAAACCCATGAAGCGTTGCTTGGGTTTTTCTTTGGCGAAGTAAATTGCGACGGTCGTTTTTTCCTTTTCAACCTTTCCAGAAGGATGAAAGTGTGTAGAGAGAATTAGGTCTGATCCTTTAGGTAGAGGATACCCTAAACCCATTGGTAGGTGATAAGGCATACCGCCCACGGCCCATCCACCGAGGCTTTTCGATGAAGAGAGCCTCATGCGACTGAAACCCACCGTACCGTTTCTACCGTCCATTCTTCGGGCGTAGCCATCATCGTCATAATAGAACAGGCAATGATGAACAACCGATCGAGCGGAGGGCCGAATTTCAATCGCTGTCACCCAACGATCTTCTTTGATATCCAATGGAATGACAAAGTTACGGTAGATATCGGGACCCGAGGCGTACACTTCGTAAGGTTTTTCCATACTGACGACGAGATCCGGTTTGCCCAAGTACCAGTCTGCCGTAAATGTTGGCATCTTCGGAGCCTTCTTAGGGTCTCCCTCAGGCATGTCGCTCTTGACCCACTTAGAAATCAATTCGATCTGGCGATCCGTTAAACTGCGATCCCCAACGAAATCTCCGTGACCCTTAACGGGATGCCAAGGGGGCATAAATTTCTTTTTTGTAACTCGACGGATCAATCGACCACGCTTTTTAACTTCTTCAAAATTTCTCAAAGAAAACGGTGCGACTTGATTCGGTCGATGGCAAGAGGTGCACGACTTGTAAATGATGGGAGCGATATGCTCGTGGTAAGTCACTTTTTCGGGAAGGTTTTCAATTTTCTTTTCTTCCGTCTTAGCTTCTTTAGCTTTCTCATCGGCGGTGGCTTGACCGCAGAAGAAATAAGAGACCACTGCTAACGCAACCACGATGGACTTAAGCTGTTTTTTGATCGTTTCCGACATGAGTCGACACTCTTCATTCACACTAGAGTTTAACTTCAGGTACAAATAGACCTGATCTACTATTCACACATACAGAATGACATCATAGCACTCTTCCAAGCCCGAAAACATGGCTTGACAAAAAACTACATCTGAAGGAATAGCTGACTTTTCGAGTCTTTAAAATGGGCCAAAGCCTTCTTCACAACCTAAGAAGAAATCACAACTAAGCGTATCTAGCGTGGGATCGTTTCAGCAGTTATTCAAGGATTTTGGGGAGAGCCTGTTCTCCGAGCAAATGGTGGGAAAGCAAATAGATGGGGTCACTGATACACAAGGTCCGAAAATGTTTTTGTTCACTTCCTTAAGTTTTGATCCCTCCACCACCTAAGAGGGTGGTTTGGATTGTGTGAAGAAAGACACGTTTCTTCGACGATAACTTTATATTACCGCTATTGATGAGAGTTTACCGAGAGAGGGTTCATCTCATTTGATGGAAGCGAGAATGCAATCGTGGTATCTACGATATCCAAGATCATCCTAATGACGCTTTTAATCTTCTATTCACTGCCCCCTTCGGCAAGTGCGCAAAGCCATCAAGTGGGCTTAGCGTGGGTAGGATCCTCTAAGGTTGCCCCCAAGATTCTTAAAGGATTTAAAGAAATCCTCGGTGGGTACTACGCCGGCATTGGACTCGAAATTAGAGAAGGTGTCAGTGAGGACGAGCTAAAAAAGATTCTCAAAGAATGGAACCAAAGTAAAGATGCCATCGTCTTACTCGATGATGCCGCAGTAAAAATCCTTGAAAACACTTCGATTACACCTCAGACCTTCATCGCTACTCGGTTCTTAAAATTCCCACCCCCGATCCACACGAAAACTAAAAAACCTATCGGGGTTTCTGGTCTTCCCACTGCTGGGTACCAGTTCGATATATTTGAAGCCATCCTCGAAAAAATTGAGAAGGTCGCTTTGATCGTTTCCAAAGATGCTTCATTAAGTGTTTTTGATATATCGATGGCCAAATCTCTGACGAAAGGAAAAGGCATCAACCTTGAAATTCATCGCGTAGAAGGCATCGAAGAAGCCAAAGAGATCGCTAAAAAAGCTGAAAGCGATTCTGTCGACGCGATTCTTTTGGGAAGCGATGAAAAGCTCAACAAAAAAGCAAAGAGCTTAGTCGAGGCCGCCGGTAAAATACCGGTGATCTCTTTTTATAGTGAAGGAGTAAAGAAGGGCGTCGCCATCGGTTTTAGACCCGACTATTTCAAACTTGGGATGAGTTTAGGTCGGCAAGTTTTAGAGCATCTTCTAACTGGCCTCAAAGATAAAGACTTCCCCTTGTCTTTAGACAAGAATCCCTCTGTTATCATCAACCCTGACACCCTCGACAGACTCAATATTCACGTACCCTTTGAAATCATGGAACAAGCCGATCTCGAACATTGATTGAGATTCTAGCTCAATAGACAAAAAAAAGCCTTCTGCGAATGCAGAAGGCTTTTTTTATTTTAAATCGAATGTAATCGATTTCGATTACTCGTTAATCATCATCGGCTTGATCGCGTTATCTTCACGATCGCGAACCTTTCTGATCGACTCAGAAAGATTGTCGATGCCGAAGTGGAAGCTTTGAACGGGCTCAACGACGACTTTACCGGTGGCGATTAAGTCGACCGCTTCGGGCCAAGTGTCAGGAGCTAACCAAGAGTAACGAATGGTTTTGTCGTTGAGCATACACTCCATCGCGGGGAAAGAGTGGACGTCGTCGTCACCGGGTAATCCGAAGATAACGATGGTTGAAGATTTTCCAGCCGTTGCAACAGATTGATTGATGGCAGCAAGGGCGCTAGTAGCAGCGATTGAACGATCTGCCAATTCACCACCATTGTTATCCATGATGAATCCGGCTAAGTCTTCAACGTAGTTAGGAGAGCTTGTATCTTTGGTGTTGACCACGAAGTCGGCTCCAACTTCCTTACCGACATTCAATCGTTCATCCCGAGTACCGACTAAGCAAACTTTTCCGGCACCGTAAATCTTCGCCATTTGAACCATCATGATACCGATGGGGCCAGGGCCGAAGATCGTTACGAATTGACCTTTTTCGATATTGAGGTTTCGAACGGCGTACAATCCGCAAGCTAAAGGTTCGGTTGAAGCAGCGAGGGTTAAGTCGAGAGTCTTGGGAACGGGAACTGTCCAAAACCAGTGTGAAGCACAGTATTCAGCAAAACCGCCATCGACAGAAACACCGACTACGGTGCCGAGGTCGACATTCGACTTACCTTTTTGCGTCCAAGGAGAATTGACGTCCGACTGAACCGGATTGACCACCACGGGGTCACCGATACTGAACCCACCTTTTTCTTCGGCGACGGCCCCCATCTTGACGATAGTTCCAGAAAGTTCGTGACCGAGGACGAGAGGTCCTTTTCCACTTTCAGTTCCAACAGAACTTTTTCCAAAGTAATAAGCTACATCTGAGCCACAAATTCCGGTGGCGTGTACTTTCACCAAAACCTCTTCAGGCCCGATCTCGGGGACAGGTTTGGTTTCGAGTTCCATCTTTTCTGGTTCGTAGAAGACTTGAGCCTTCATGGTATCGGGGACTGACATTTAAATGCTCCTTGACTCGTAATGACGGCCATTAAGACCTTATGGTATGGTCCGATAAAATCCCCAGCCATATCAAGCGCACATTCTTCTGAGAAAGCGCTAGCTTATCGAGCAGCTAATCATCGATAGTTACGCATTTGGGGAGAGGCGTATTGTAATCACCTCGACCTAAACCCTTCAAGGTCTTGTAAGGAGAAATCGAGCGAATCCCCGCAAATTATAATTCCCGAATAGTTTGGGCAACTTCGGGTGGTGGTTTTTTCCAAATTCGAACGTCGGTGACTTCAGCTTGGATATCAATATTTGTCAAAACGATGCGTTGATCAGTATGGATCCACCCTGAGTGAATGGTTCTTTTGGAAGTTGGCAACAGAGGTCCTCGCAGTTCATTTTCGATGGCGATGGGAGTAGCGACCCATTCGTTCCACTCACCGATTAAATTTCCTTTTTCGTCCAAAGCCATAAGATGGAGCGACATGAGAGTCACCATCTCTTCACCCGTGTTTTTGACTTCAATTTGAGCCCGTACTCCACTGCGTCCACGACGATGATCCGCACGTACGAGATGAGTCTTGATTTCTAAATTATCTAAATAATCGATACGACGTTCGTCGTTAAAAACATCCCCGATCAGGGGAGGTAAGTTCTTTTGAATTTCGGGCAAGGCTTCGATCAGATGGTCAGCCGTACCGACGAGGAGGTCTGACTTTTTGTCGACAATCCTCAAGGCATAAATAGATACCGCAGTGCCTCCCAGCAAAACGGCAATGATGATGGAGCTTAATCCAATCGCTAATGTAGATAAAAAGGATCTCTTATGGTTATGAATGACCTGGGGGCGGGATTCCATGATTTAAACCTCTCGAATTATGGGTTTCCCAAATTCGTCATCTTCAAATACCGACCAAAATAGAAGTATTGAAATTGGGCTTTGGTAGAGCTAACTGTTATGGGCAGGAGACACCCCTACTCCAATTAACCAATGCCTCGGGTCGAAGCTTCTAAGAATAGATTTCATGAAAAAATGATTTTTTTGCCTCGCTGAGTCAATTCGGGCTATTCTTTTGGATCTAGACGAGCGATCATGCCGGGAACGCCCCTGAAATGGGATTGACCCTGTAGCGCCACCCCTTGTGGGTGGCCCTTCCTTACAGATCTTAATACATCCTAAAATTGAGCTATAATTTTAGGGAAACGGCCTGGGGCAAGCCCAGGCGCTACAGATCTGAATATCGAGAAAAACCTGATCTTTCATCGTGAACGCAACCCAACAACTTCAAGAAAGCCTCGACAAAGGCCAAATCAAAAAGGTCGTCTTCGTTCGCCCCGGCAGGGTGGGAGATCTTCTATTCATCACACCCTTATTGCGTTGCTTTAAAGAGCGATACCCTGAAATATCGTTGTCGCTTCTGGTTTCTCGTTACGCCAGTGAAGTGGTTCGAGGGAATCCTCTCATCGACCATCTGATTGAATTCGACCCCAAAGCCCCCCGACTGAAGAGATGGTTTGAAAAACGCGAACTCGCTAAAAAAGTGGCGGAAGTTAATCCTGACCTCGCCATCGTCATGTCGAGGAAGGGAAAGGAAGTTTCAGTTCTAAAAAGAGCAGGAGTTCAACAATTCCATCACTTTCCCGATGCGTTTTTGGATAACACAGAGGGAGGCAAGCACGTCATCGAGCAACTCTTTTCTGCGATCGAAAGCTTAGATGTCAAAGGTCCCCCAAAAGATTTAGAACTCTATCCTTCAGATCAACAGTGCGACGAATCCAAACAATTTTTAGCTCAAGCTGGAATTGAAGAAGGAGATCGTTTCGCCGTTCTCCATCCGGGTTGTTTTCAAGTTCACAACCATAAACTCCAGACCTTTTCGGCGAGAAGATTGTGGCCTTTAGATTCCTTTAGAGGCTTAGCCCAAAAACTTCACGACGAGGCAGGATTAAAGATCGTTCTTTCGGGATCTGGTCCGCAAGAAGAGAAGATGGTGAACAAACTCGCGAGTGACCTCACCTTTGAACCTGCAATCGGAACCGAACTGGGAATTAGAGAGTTAGGTGCAGTCCTTAAAAGTGCTTCACTTTTAGTCACTGTCGACACCGGGCCCCTTCACATCGGAACGGCGATGGGAACTCCTTTAGTTGCATTATTCGGACCGAGTCCTGTTCACTACACTCGACCCTGGCGAGAAGCGAATGTCGAGATCTTGAGAAAAGACTTACCGTGTAGCCCCTGCCGAGGGAAGGGCATCTCTTGCTTTGACAATATTTGCATGAAGCAGATCACGGTGGATGAAGTTTTTGAAGCGGCGATGAAGGTGATTCCGGGGAAGAAGGCTTAGGTTAAAGAGAATTCTTTCAAAGCCCCTTAGTAAGCCCGGAGCGTAAGCGACGGGTCAAAGAGTAATTCGACTTTAAAATTTACTAACTGTGATTATGAGTCGTCCCCACAAAACGTAGATTCAAGGCGATTAGTATTCAATTCAACGTTTCGTTCCCCTCGCTAGCGCTTCGGGCTAGTTAATAATCCTGCTCAACGACTTTTTGAACTGTATCGATCTTTAATTCTTTAAGTATTTGAACCGCCCCCGTCGGCCAACGAATTTCGACCTGAATCAACTCGATCGCGCCCTTCCCCAATCCGAATCGAATTGTCGGGTCCCCCGCCGCAAGGTAACTTCTCGCACTTCGACATTCTTGGATTCGAGTGTACTCTTTACCATCACGCTTGAAGGTCAGCTTGACCTTCGCTCCGTAGGCATCACGATTACTTTTAGTTCCCTCTAAGCGGAGTGCCAAATAGTGTCCTTTCGCTTTCAGAACATTTTCAAGAAGTGAGACCTCCCCTCCACAATTGACAATCAACAAGTCTTCATCGCCATCCTTATCAAAATCAGCGGGAGCTACCGAGCGAGATAAAGTTTTCTTTTGAAACCAATCACCCGACTGCTTGGAAATATCGACAAACTTAAATCCAGCTTGCTGATCGAGAAGAAGGTCCGATTGTTTAAATGTCATCCCGGGATTGGTTTTTGAGACAATATCCGATACATGGCCGTTCCCGATATAAAGATCGAGATCACCATCGAAATCATGGTCTATAAACACCACTCCGAAGCCTAATGGGCTGAGAGTTACCCCAGCTACTCCGAACTTAGATCCAACTTCTTGAAAAATGGAACCTAAGTTTTGATACAAGGCATTGGTCTCATTCGAAAAGTTGGTCACGATCAGATCCATGTTTCCGTCGGAATTAAAATCACCCACATCGATTCCCATCCCGGCTTGAGACTCTCCACTTGAGGAGTAAGCCAAATTGCTCAATAAGCCCTTCTCTTTAAAAGTGCCATCCCCTTGGTTTTGAAAATAGAGATTGGGAACTTGATCGCAAGCCACATAGATATCAGAATCACCATCGCCATCTAAATCACTCACGATAACTCCGAGTGACTTCCCGGCTTGGGGGCCCGCAACTTCGATACCAGCTTCACGGCTGACATCTTTAAATGTTCCATCCCCTAAATTGCGAAAGAGCTTATCTGGAATCCCAGGGAAAACCCCGGGACTACAATAGCCCACCGTGCCATCCGAAAGTTTACAAACAACCTTAGGGTCGTAAGCGACATACTGACAAACGTAGAGGTCAAGTAAGCCATCTTGATCGTAATCGAGAAAGGCAGCGCTCGCACTCCAACCGACGGCCTCTACTCCTGCTTTTTCGGTCACGTTTTCAAACTTGCCGTTCCCTAAATTTCGATAGAGAACGTTGCTAGTTAAGTTGGTGATATAGAGATCGCTGAAACCATCGTTATCGAAATCCCCCACTGCCAAACCACTGCCGTAGCTGGTATCGCCAAGGCCAGCCGCAGTCGTCGCATCCTCGAATTTCTTTGTGGTGGGATTGAATCGAAAGAGCCGATTGGAACTCTTCCCGGATTTCCCGTAAGCGGCATCTTCATTCCCATTGACGAGAATGACATCGAACCAACCATCATTGTCGAAATCGATCCACCCTCCACCACCGATCGTTGTCTCTGGCATGAAGCGCTGGCCGCGGGCTCCATTTTCATGAATAAAATGAAGATTTAATTCTTTTGCCCGATCGATAAATCGAGCTTTGCCCTGAACTGCAGTTTGCTGCGATGTTCCCGACTTCGACTGATTTCGGTCACAAGCCGGAACGAAGATCACGAAGACCGAGAAGAGTAATGATGGAAGGATAATTTTTGAATTCATTCTCTGCTGCTTGCGATGCCAGCCTGGACGGATGGGCTCAGGTATGGCATAGTGAGGACCAGCTTCATTCCTAGGTAAATCCACCTCATGTTGATTCCAGCTCCGCCTGAGTTCCTGACTAGTTTATGTTGAATATAGGCTATTGCCTAGGTTTGTATCCGAGTTGATCCCAACTCGGCTTAATTCCTGTTGAATCAACAGGAATTAATTAAGGAAAGAAACTCACGAACTTTCAACATCCCAAAATTTGTAAACCCCACTGACTGAATCATGATATCAAAGACTGAAGAGAAGTTCGTCGTTGAAGGCCCCATTTACAATGGTCACTCGATCGAAGCCCGCCGGATTGAAATCAGTTTCGACTCAGGACTCATCAAAAATGTGAGTTCTCCCCGAGGAGATGCCAACCTGATGGTTGACGATGACCAAATTATCTTCCCCGGGATGATCGACGTTCACATCCACGCTCGAGAGGATGCGAGCCAAGTCCAAAATTACAAAGAAACTTTTCGAAGTGCTGGGGAAGCCGCAATCCACGGGGGTGTCGTCGGCATCATCGAAATGCCCAATAATAAGATCGCCCCTATCGATGATGAGACTTATCGCCAAAAGAGAGAACTAGCAAAAAATTCAGCTATCGAAATTCTTCTCTACGCTGGGATCGGCCCAAAAACACGTCCCCTGTCTTTTCCCGTTCCTTATAAAGCGTATATGGGACCGAGCATCGGTGACCTCTTTTTCAAGGACGATGAAGAGCTTCGAGATGCCATCGCTCACTACCGAGAAAAATGGGTTTCCTTTCACGCTGAAGATCCTGTGCTCTTGGAAAAGTATAAAGGCGCGCCCAGTCACGTGGAATCGCGTCCGCCTGAAGCGGAAGCCAAGGCGGTGGAATTTGTCGTCGAGCTGGTAAAAGAATTCGGAATCCGCGCTAACGTCTGCCATCTTTCAACTCGAAAAGGCCTGGAAACGATCCTGAAAGCTCGTGACCAAGGCTATGAAATCACTTGTGAAGCAACGCCTCATCACCTCGCCTTCGATCAAGAGCTCATCTCAACCTTCCCAAACCCTGGATTCTTTCAGTGCAATCCTCCGATCCGATTCCGTGACGATCGTATCGCCATTTTCGAAGCCTATAAGGCAGGAGAAATTGACTTTCTGGCGACCGACCACGCCCCCCACACTCTGGAAGAAAATGAACGTGGAATATCAGGGATGCCCCATCTAGATCATTATGGTGCATTTATCTTCTGGCTGAGAGATCAGGGTGTTTCCTGGGAAATCATTCACAAGACTGCCTGCCTCAATCCCGGAAAATTCTTCAGTGAATATAGTCCTGATCGTTACGGTCGCATCGAACCCGGCTTCGTTGGCTCGCTCACAGTTCTCAATCCCAATTTAGGTCAAACCGTCCGCCGAAGCAGCGTAAGATCCAACGCCGGTTGGTCTCCCTTCGAGGGTTATGAGTTTAGCGGATCGGTCACTCACACCATTGTTCGAGGCCGTCATTACCAAATTCGGCAAGAATAGATATTCAATATTGACAGAAAAGAACTCAAAAATTTGAGGGCTCCCATCCACTGAAATTTCACCGGGTGGCATCTTAACCCATTAAAAATTATTAACTTAAGAATTCCCCTTCAACAATCACGCCCGCATCTTTTAGTGATTTATTAACAATTCGACAGCAGATGACTTATCTCGTGATTGGTTATAGAGCTAGGGAGTTCGGGCTGGTATAGTTAATAATTGCTTCTAAAGTGTCTCTAGACACATTGTAGGCAATCCACAGTGCTGAACTAAGATTCAAATTCACCACCGGGTTCGTTGGGTCTCAAAATCTAGTTCCTAAAGAAAGCACTACATTACTGAAATAAACGGTCATTGGTTCTTTATCCTTCTTTCAATTTCGTTCGAGACTCATCGGAGTGTCGAAGGGAGCTGATGAGTGGGATCAGATAAAGAGACAATTTCAGATTCAGTTCTTCACTCACTGGGTCAAGCACACTTAGTCAACTGAATCGGTCTTTTAATCAATTGAAGGTCGATCTTAATTCCTTGAACGAGGAGCAGTCATGAGAATCCGCTTGGGCTTCCTTTGCCTATTCATTTCTCTGTTTATTAATAACGTGAATGTGAATGGTCGGGAACGTACTTTCTGCGAAGGGGACAACTGTACCGACAACAATTTCGCCATTCGATTTGGAGATATCGATCAAAAATCGTCCTCCATTCGAGCTGACATGGGCGAAATGATTGATATCACTGTCACCACCGATGTCGTAGACGTCGCTGGGGATATGGTACAAGGTTGGTCGATTGCTGTGGCTCACCCCACAGATTCACTCAATGTCATCTCAGTAACGATCGACGAGCTAGATCTTCCTGCTGAGTTCTTCAACACCACCACCTTGGCCGTGGGAGATCCCGCCCCTGGTTTTATCGCGGCTTATGTAACAGCGATCTTTCCAGCTCCGGGTGATTTCCTTCAACCCGGGGAAAACATTCCTTTAGCTAAAGCCACATATGAAGTGATCGCTAAACTCGATCAGGTCGACCCCGTCTTCCTCGAGTTTGTCAACGACACTCTCATCCCCAATGAAGGCTCTCCTCCTACCAGTAATAACTTCACCATTTCGAGTGCTACTCGCCGTCCCAAAAAGGTGATCGACGGTGAAGTTCGAGGTAAAGAAGTCATCGTTGATCCCGGCGATGTCCCTTTCATTCGTGGAGATGCCAATGGAAGTGGAACGGTTAACCTGACGGACGCCATCCTGGTTGCAAACAATATTTTTGCCCAACGTCATGTCTTCTTCGATTGTAAAGACATGTTAGACGCCAACGATGACGGCAACTTAGATTCAACCGACCCCGTAACGATCATCAATTGGTTCTACAACAATGGCCCGGCGATCCCTGAGCCCTTCGATGTATGTGGTTTAGATCCCACCGACGATGGCCTGGACTGTGTTCACTCCAATTGTGACTGCGATAACTTCGGTTTCTACTTCGGAACTGACCCCAGTGTCGATGTCTTCAGCATCAATAGCCCTGAGTTCACCATTTCGATGAGAAATGTAACTCCTTCATTAGGATTCTCAGTGGCCGTTCAAGTTGAAGGATCAGATTACACCTTCGCCGATCGCGTCTTCGGTCCCGATGAACGCCGTAAAGTAGAACTCTTTATCGTCGATGATCGTGGTTTAGAACTTCATCCCAACCGTGTCAACGCAGCGACGGGTCCCGAAAATCCCTCGTTTGACGTTTCTCTCGGTGCAGCCGTTCGTGATATCCAAGACTCTTTCCTCTTGGTGGATCTCACCCCTGAGGGTGGCGAGGGCTTTGTTGTCGCTTTTGCTACCGACTTAAATGGTGGCGACGCCATGATCCCCGCAACCGGTCAAGACCAAGGTTGTAACGTAAACGAAATCTTAGACGTTCGCCTGGATGCCGACTTCGGTCCTTGCCCCGAATGGTCATTGATCTTCGGTCCTGATGCTACTGAAGCTGATTTTACGATCGCGGATGACTTCCCCATCAACATGCGTAATGCTCGCGAATCCCTGGGATTCTCCTTCGGAGTTTCTCAAACCGGTTCACGACTGAGCTTTGCCGATGAAGCACTCGGTCAAGTGGCCGGTCGAGAAGTCGAAATCATCATTACCGATGACCAAGGGATTTCTCAAAAGCCCAACCTTCTCAACGAAGCTGTCTTCCAGGGAGAGCCCTTGACGATTGCTTCAATCGAGAAAGGTGCGGCTATCGCCGGTATCTCCGATGATTTCTTCACTGTAGATTTGGAACCTGCCTTTGGTGGTCCCGGATTCACAGTTGGCTACGCTGCCGACGTCAGTGGAACTGGCGATACCATTCCTGCAACTGATCCTGCGAAGGAGAACACTTGTGATCTCAATGAAATCGTCATCGTCAGTTTTGACGAAGGTCCCCGCAATTCCTTCAATCGTGGTGACTGTGACGGTAACGGCAAGATCAATGTTTCAGACGCCGCGATTTGCGCTCAAAACATTCTCCTCAATCGAATTGTCATGTTCGATTGCCAAGACATGCTCGACGCCAATGACGATGGCGAATTGGGTCTTCAAGATCCAATCGCAATCCTCAACTGGGTCTTCTTGAATGCCGACGACCTCAACGCTCCCTTCAGGACGTGTTCGGTCGACGACGACGAGAACGACTTAGGGTGTCTAGAATCAAACTGTACTCCTAATCCCTGATTCGTTCAGCTGGAAGAGTTACGATTCATTCAAGGCATAAAAAAGACCTCCAAAATGAATTTCATTTTGGAGGTCTTTTTTTGTGTGGTAAAAGGGGTTTTCCCAAATGACTTATTTATTGTGAAAATCGTACGACTCCATTCTATTTCAAGATCTCGACGTTTTTTCTAAAACTCATTTAAAGCTATTCTTGATCCAAATTCGGTGACCAGCGATATTGGTGACCTGGAAATTAATATCATGCCTCCTACAATCGAAATACCCCGTGACCGTGTACAAGTGAAGTTCTCTCGCTCGGGAGGACCCGGCGGTCAAAACGTGAATAAAGTAGAAACTCAAGTCGAGATTCGCATCGACCTTCAGGATGCGGATTGGATCCCATCACGCGTACTCGAAAGAATGCGAGTTCTCTATTCGGGGAAGATCACGCAAAGCGATGAATTGATCATCGTCAGCAATCGTCACCGCGAACAACGAAGAAATTTGGAAGACTGTTTTGAAAAGCTACAAAGTTGGCTTCAAGAAGCTTCAAAAGTTCCGAAGAAGCGACGGCCAACAAAACCTACACAAGCCTCCAAAAAGAGACGACTCGATCAAAAGCGAAAAAGATCGGCCGTGAAATTGACACGAAAAAAGCCAACCAGAGATGACTGATTCAGAACTCATCGCTGAATCTATAATCTCTAGTTGGCTTGAATCGCTTGAACTTCGTACGACCGAAGTTACGAGGCAAAAATCATTTCAGGAACGTTCCCGACTTCGATATCTACCACGACCTCACTCAAGATGCGGGTTTCCCCACCTTCAACTTCCAAGACGAATGGCAAGCCGATAACGACGTCGCCACCTAAGCGAGCTTGAAATTTGTCACCGAGGTCTAATGCCTCATTGGTGCTCTTGATCGGCTGCATGACCATCGTATTGGTTTCAGAGCTTCTCAAGTGTTCTCTCACGACCCAACGTTGACCATCTTCAGCTGGGACCGAGATCCAATAGACGGTGCCACCTTGAGTTTCGACTCGACAGCTACCAGGGTTATTATCTTCGAAGTTTTGAACTTTATTCGACTCGTTAGCACTGCTCATTAGGACACCATGGGCGAATTAGAACCAAGAGAAGGATTTATGCCTTCAGGAAGGCATGGACAACCTTTCCCATCACCAAATGGAAAAGTGAGGTGTGAAATCCTTCACTACTGAAGCGCAGTAAGGCCACAGATTCCTCGCCTTATTGTTCGGCATTAATGACTCGGAAGTTGAGGGGACCTGGCTGGTAACGGATACTGGGAACTTTATATGGAACTCGATTCAATCGATGCCCAATTTTTGGAGCCTAAAGATCAACTTAAACTGCCGGATAACGACCTAATAAAATGATTTTTAATTACCTTCATGTCTCTGCCCAACCCGGAGACGGTTCCCATCGGGATCTTTTAAGTGAACTTCACGGGCCCAGGGCTGGTTTATTATTGGAACACTAAACTCACCTGCAATTTTATCGACATTATGAACATAAAAATAAACGAGGGTATCAGGACTAGCATCACCCGCATGCTCAGAGAGGTGAAGATGAATAGATCCTCTTTTTAGAAATAAATAGAGTGGGAGTTCGGGAGCAAAACGATGCTCTCCTTCAATTTCAAATCCAAGACGGGCGTACCATTCAGCGGCCTTATAACCATCCCTGACGTGGAATATCGGAACAAGCTCTTCAACCATGAATTCGCCTTCGTTTCCGTGGTAGATATAAGTGATTCAGTCTAAACATAAAAAAAGGGCCTGAAGGAAAATCCGTTCTCCGCTCGGACCTTCAAGCCCATCATGAATCAACTATGAATCGATTCATGAAAGTTTTTAAGTAACTACTTTTCATCTAATGAACTGATTATCGCAAAACTTTTTTTATTTTTGAATAAATTAATTGAAGGTAACGTCAACTCTTTTTCAAAGAAGAAGACTCTACACTCACTCATTCTGAGAAAATCATGGATTCATCTTTTATCCATTGTGATTGAATTCGAATGAGTCTGTTTTAAAAAAGAGAAGTCATCGAAAAAACTTCTTCGCAATTTAACGCTATGAAATGACTTCAAAAGAGACCTTGGGTTTTGGTTTCTGAGTCTCAAAAATATAAATCAAAGACGACTCTTCAAGTGGATGGCAAATTCTGCTTCGCCAATTCAAAAGGGAAGATTTCATTCACACGGAAGGCATTTTAAACTGGGCGTATTTAACAATTTAGGGAGGCGGCGCTACTTGTTCATCCAATTTGGATTCCCACGAGTATTCCCTTACAAGTCGGTTGTGGATCTGGGAAAATAGAAGTTAGTTTCTGTTTAGATAGATCATCTTCTATCCAGCCTCCAACCAACAACGGCTTACGACTCTCTTTAAAGATTCTCATTCCTCTTCATAGTGCGATCGGCTAAAACCATGATTCAGAAATTCATAGACAACCAATCCTCAAATGAATCTCCTGAGGAAACCGATTTGCGCGCAAGATCTACTTCAAAATCTCAAGTTTCTGATTCGAAATCGAGAATCGACGGCTCTAAAGAGAACGAATCAATCTCAGTGGTCATCCCCGCCTACAACGAAGGGAACCGCATTCAAGCTTCCGTCAAAGAAGTTATCGAATACTTAGATGGAATATTTTCTGAGTTTGAGATCTTGGTGATCGACGATGGATCCAGCGATAAGACAGCTCAGTTTGTTGAAGAGATTGAAGATTCACGAGTACGTTGTATCGTCAATGAACAAAACTCGGGAAAAGGATTTAGTGTAAGAAGGGGTATCTTAGAAGCAAAGAACGAGATCATCCTCTTTTCGGATGCCGACCTCTCCACTCCTATCGATGAAACCCTTCCCTTACTTCGTGCGATCCAAGAAGGAGCTGACATGGCGATCGCTTCGAGGTGGCTCCAAAAAGACCAAGAAGTGGAACGCGGTCCTTTAAGAAAACTTCAGGGCCATGTCTTCGCCATGATGGTTCGCTTGACAACCCTTCAGGGTTTTAAAGACACTCAATGTGGCTTCAAAATGTTCAAACGGGAAATCGGTCACGCTATTTTTGAAAAACAACAGATCGACCGTTGGGGCTTTGATGTCGAAATCCTTTTTATCGCTCAAAAATGGAATTTCACCGTTAAAGAAGTTCCCGTACGTTGGTTTCAATCCGATGAAACCAAACTCACCTTCATGACCCCCCTCACCATGCTCTGGGATATCATTCGCGTCCAGTGGAATAATGTGACCGGGAAGTACGATCGAGAAGAAGTGCCGGTTAATAAGTAGTCGTCTCGTTGTAGCCCGTACGCTCTGCGTGCGGATAGTAGTCGTCTCGCTCCGCGAGGCGACCCCTAATGGCGATTATAACTATGCTATTTCGGGAAAAATGCAATCGAGTTTTATCTTCAAGCTTTTAGGCCTTGTCTGCCATATCTTTTAAACCCAATCTCTTAGGAAACTGATCGTAAATCAATCATTTAGTCATCATGCTATAAATCGCCTCGCGCAGCGGGACGACAACTAGAACGACTATTTGCCCAAGCCCTATACAACCTTCCCATTTCAATTCCACCCTCTATACTCCCTCCTAAACCCCCTCTCCACCCCATTCCCCACCTAAGTCCTTAGAATTCAGTCCTTAAGAATCCAATCTCAAAATCTCAATGAACCGGGCACAGCTCATGCAATCTGGTTCAGGTGTACGACGAACACGAAAACTAAAAACTGAACCCAAGCGGAGAATTGAAACCTTAGAACCTTATATGGGACCGGATTCACTGAGCGACCCAAAGCTGGATTGACCCCCCAGCGACCTACTCTCTGAAGACCTGACCAGAGATTCCTGACACCTGAAGTGTGCTGACCCCACACTCGCTCTCCACTCCCTCTCTCTCTGCGAACCTTGACCCCGTTCGCACGACCACAACTCTCTCCCGAGTGGATCCGGTCCCCCCTCTTTCAAAAGAATTCGTTTCGACTTCTCATGCCCCCCTCTCAGCCCCTGGGCTTCCTCGCCCTCCCGAGTCGAGGCCCGGGGGCATTTTCTTGCCTTGACCCAAGGCATAAAAAAAGCGCAGCCGAGGCTGCGCTTTTTTTTATTTTAAGGCTCCATCAGGGGAATGATTTATTCACTGCCTTCAGTCAAGTTGGCCTTCTGAAGAAACTCGCGAACTTGCTTCTCTCGGCTGGGATCCAGCTTGTAGGCTTGAAGAGCCTTATCTTTGGCTTCTTGTACTTTATTCTTATCGAGTAATTGCATCGCCGAATGCATCAAGTCTCTCGCTTTGACTTCATCTTGACGCTTACGTTCACGAATGCTCTCGAGGACTTGATTGACCTTCTTATTCTTATTTGGACTTTCAGTCTTTACCTTCGGGCTGTTGATTGCCACCTTTTCCGTTTCAACTGAACTCTCGGGAGCTTTCGCTTCATCGAGATTATCTAAATCGTCCAAGTCCCCTAAATCATTACTGGAGTCGTCAGAAGATTCGGTCTCTTCAGATGCTTCGCCGTGGACTTCCTCGGCTTCATCCGCAGTTGACTCTTCCTTTGATTCAGATTTCTTTCCTTTTTTAAGGCCGACAGCCTTCTTAAGAATATCGATAACTCCCTGAACTGGGCTTTTAGTACCACCACCTACTTCGGTATGGGATTCTTCTTCAGTTCCGTGATCTTCAGGATCAGCTGATTCTTCCGAAGCCTCATCATCGGTATCTTCAGAAACATCATCCAGATCGTCGAGATCATCCAAGTCATCACTTGATTCCTCCGTGTGTTCACCTTCTTCTGAATCAGTATCTTCGGTGAGGTCGTCGAGGTCCCCTAAGTCGTCAAGATCATCACTGGCCTCCTCAGAAACTTCTTCAGTCGTTTCTTCATCGGTGTCTTCAGTTAAATCGTCAAGATCACCAAGGTCATCCAAATCATCACTAACCTCTTCGGTGGCTTCTTCAGTAGCATCTTCGGTGAGGTCATCCAGATCAATATCATCGAGGTCTTCACTGACTTCTTCAGATACCTCTTCCGTTGCCTCTTTTGCTTCGTCCGTCAAATCATCGAGATCGTCCAGATCATCGCTAACTTCTTCGGTGACTTCTTCAGTAGCATCATCGGTGAGGTCATCCAGATCAATATCATCAAGGTCTTCACTGACTTCTTCAGATACCTCTTCTGTTGCCTCTTTTGCTTCGTCCGTCAAATCATCGAGGTCATCTAAATCGTCTAAAGCATCGCTTGAAATTTCTTCAGTGGCTTCTTCAGTCGCTTCCTCAAGATCATCAGTATCGATAACGACTTCGTCGATTTTCTCTTCAATTTCAGAAACATTTTCCTCAACTTTTACGGGTTCAGGCTGAGTCACCTCTTCAACCACTTTAGGTTGGGGCTTAGGCTGGGTAACTTTTCGAGGAGCCTGGCGATAAGAAGTTCTTCTGGGGCGAGCAGCATCATTGCCCAAGACATCCGACCAATCTCCTGAAACCACCGTGCGTCGACGACGTGGTTGCGTTTGAGTTTTGGTGGGAACTTCGACGACCCGCTTGGGAGGAGCCGTCACGTTCGTAATGGGTTTTGAATGAACCTCTCTTTCAGGAGTCGAGTTCGCTCTTCGATTGCTTTGTTGACAGCTCGTCAAAAAAGCCATCAAAGATAAAATGCAAACTGCATTCAAAATCCTTACAGAATTGGAGAGAGGCATAGACAAGAAACTTTGTTCTTTGTTTTTCATTTTATTCATTGAATGAACTCCTGAACCAGAAAGGTTCATGAAGGAATTGGCGCCCTAATCGCTGGTTTAATTGAAGATAAAATGAGGATTGGATATCGAAGCTATTCTGCTGAATTTTGTTCAGAGAATTCAGAAATATTCCAAAGTCAATTTTCCCACAAAATTGAAATGAAGCCCTAAAACTAAACCGGGATTCTATCCTAAAAAATAGGTTTATGTAGCGAAGTAAGTCATTGATGTCGCTGAAAATGGTAAATATTTTGGACGAATTAAGGAATTCTTTCTCTTATTCCCCAATGGAGTGAATTTTAGTCATTAAGACATACTTGCATTATTTCCTTAGCTCTAAGGGAGATAGGGATTGAAGGGAAGATTGTCAAGTTCAACTCAGTCCAAATCATCGACTCAGCTTCACCTGCAACACTTGCTCTACTTTTTCTCCTGAAACTGAAACTTTGGCTTGGCCTGATAATTCGCCGCTCGACACATGGAGAGTGTCTTTTGATTCATCTTTTGCCTCGTAGATTCCTCCTCACGCTTTTGACGTCGATTGCGACTTCGAAGTTCTCTACGAGCCAAATCCATAGCTTGCCAAGCTAAATAAGATCTGTCTGAACGTATTTCTTGATCTTTATTATCCAGTAGTTTAACGAAAACCTCTTGAACGACATCTTCAGCTGCTGAATGATCACCGATCACTCTCCACGCTACTTGATAAACTTCAGTTTGGTATTTTTGAACTAAAGCCGAGAATCGTTTTCGAGTTGGTTTGTTTTGAAAATTCTTA
>JANQLS010000054.1 GCA_028280485.1 Planctomycetota bacterium | reverse complement strand
TTAGTTTTTGTTGAATCTTGCTCCTTCGGAGGAAGATTCAACCGTTCCAGCAAATCATAGATTTGCTTTCACTCCGCTAAACATAGACTCTACGAGTCTACGTCTGCGGAGTGAAAGCAAATCGGAGATTTGCTGGAACGGTTGAATCTTCCTCCGAAGGAGCAAGATTCAACAAAAACTAAATAGTTCCTGTGAGGAGGCAGAAACGATTCACGATGACGACCCAACAAATTGCTTATCAATTATTGAAGAGTTGCTCAGTTTCAGAAACTGCAGCCATAACATCTCCAATACAAGCCTTTAACTCTTCTTCAGTTTTATTCATCCATTGAGGAAGTTCGATTTCTTCTTCAGGAAAGACTTCGATGAACTCGATGAAGGGAAGCCCTGATCGTCGAGTCCACAGATCAGCAACCCTGACGACGTCGACCAACTGTCGTGTGATCAGACTGAGGTCTTCAGGGAGGTTTTCTTCAGACGATTGATGCCAAGTAACGGTATCACTGATCCGTGGCGACAGTCTCCAGTGAGTCACCACCTTACCCCCAGCTTCGGGAAAGCCGGCTCCAAAGTAATCCGTTTCTAATTCGATGAGGTCTTCCCCTTCTTCGACAGCCTCTAAGACTTCCGAATATTCATCGGGAAAAAACTGAACAAAGAGAGGGATTCCACAAGCATGAAGTAAACCTGAAATATAAGCTTCTTCGATAAGGTCGGGTTCAAATCCTAAACCCGTACTGATCTTCCGTGAGACCAAGGCACAAGCGAGAGAGTGCCGCCAAAACAAAGGAGCCTCAAATCCATAACACTTCTTTTTAAAGAGCTGGAGAACAGAGACACTTAAAACCATGCTTTTGATGGTCTTTACTCCGATCATCGAACACGCGTGAGACAAATCGGACACCGGTGACTTCAAGGAGTAGAAAGCACTATTGACCAACTTAAGAACCTTGGCAGTCAGACCTGGATCTGTACCGATCAAGTCTCCAAACTCTTTAAAGGTGGCTTCTTTTTCTGATAGTTGCAAAAGCTTGTCGACCACCGCCGGAAGTGTGGGCAAATCCGTTAAGCGATTAAATACCTGAGCAACTTTTGTGTCTGAAGGGGATTGCATAGTGCCTCAATAGTTCCAGTGAAAATCTCTGAATCATCCCTACCTTCAACACCCTTCCATTTTTAGACGCGAGATTCTGGATCCACGCCTTCCGAGCGCCCAAACTTTATCAGCTCTTTTTTGAAGGGAAAGAATAGGGTTCTGTCAGCTAAATTTTCGGGTAGAGGCGGCATGCTTCTTTAACTTCAATTCATTCCTTTTTACTTTAAGGAACCTTCTTAACCACTTTTCGGACCTTCCTAAAAAATGTCCTTGTTGGAAACGAACAATACGATGAGTGGTTCCACTTTTTTTATATAGGAAGTTCATTTTAGTGAGTACGTTCACCATAAAGACTTACGTCAATGAGTTTATCCCGCTCTAGAATTCTTCCTTCAAAAAGCTACCGGCTAATGCTCTTCTTTTAGTTTCGTTTTGTAGATCCTCATCATTTGGGTGGAATGGAGCGCCCTAGTTTCATAAAATCAGAAGTTTCGAACCTATCCGACACCTCGAGTCACTCGGGCCCATAATCCACACCCAAACTCCCGAGATCCCATTAAATCCGTGATTGAAAAAAATCGACGCTCCTTACCCTCCAATGCATCTCACTCACGCTCGGAAGAGCTTCCATCTCAAGGATTGCTCCATGAGATGCTTTACGGGTTGAAGCAGACACGGGAGATTGAAGACCGGATCGAAAACAAGCTCTACAAGCAAGGCTTGGTCTATGGAGGGGTCTATACCAGTAAGGGCCAAGAGGCTATCTCCATCGGTAGCATCCACGCCTTTCGACCCGACGATGTGATCTGCCCCAGCCATCGTGACATGGGAGTCTTCCTCACTCGTGGAATGTCGAAGGAGCGCATCCTCGGTCATTACTTGGGAAAGGTCACCGGTCCCTCGAAGGGAAAAGACGGCAACTTACACACGGGCGACATCAATCTTGGACTGATCTCGTTCATCAGTCACTTAGCTGACAATATTCCCGTAGCTACGGGGGTGAGCCTCAGTTTTAAATTGCGAAAACAAAATCGCGTCGCTGCCGTTTACTTTGGTGACGGCGCTTCGAGTCGTGGAGACTTCCACGAAGCCGTTAATTTTGCGGCCGTACATAAACTCCCCATCGTTTTCTTCTGCAACAATAATCAGTACGCTTACTCGACCCCTCTGGAGCACCAAATGGCGGTCGACGGAGTTTCGGAACGGGCCAAAGGATACGGCTTTCCAACTTTAAAGGTAGATGGAAACGACCTCCTCGCAGTCTATAGAGCCAGCGTTGAAGCTGTAGATCGCGCGCGTTCAGGTCAAGGCCCAAGCCTTATCGAAAGTATGACCTTTCGAATGACGGGTCACTCCGGTCACGACGATGCGAGCTACGTTCCTCCCGAACTCTTCGAGGAGTGGGCACAAAAAGATCCCATCGAGAACTTCACAAACTTCCTCTTAGAGAGAAATCTCATCACTCCAACAGAAATCAAAAAAATTGATGAGAGAGTAGAGGCAGAGATTGAAGCGGCTCTTCAAGACGCACTTCACCAAGCGGATCCAAATCCAGAGAGCACGCTCACCGACGTCTACGCTTCACCGCCCTACCACGCTGAAGTTCCAACCTGGAAAAAAACTCCCGAAGATCGAATCCAAATCGATTCCCTCGAACCCGCTCCTCTTCTCGAAACTTCCTCTCCCCCCGATAAGGGAGAAATCACTTACGTGGAAGCCATCAATAAGGCTTTAGAGGAAGAACTCGATCACGACCCGGACGTGTTCCTCTTGGGAGAAGACATTGGAACCTACGGCGGCGCCTTTAAAGTCACAAAAGGGCTCCTCGACCGGTTCGGACCAGAGAGAGTCATCGACGCGCCCATCGCCGAAGCAGAAATTGTCGGAGCCGGAATCGGTGCGGCACTTCAGGGAATGCGCCCCGTGTTGGAAATGCAATTTATCGATTTCATCTCCTGCGGATTCGACCAAATCACCAATTTCGCAGCGAAGAGTAAGTACCGCTGGGGAGCCCAAGTTCCTCTGGTTGTTCGCGGTCCCTGCGGGGGCGGAGTAAACGGAGGCCCCTTTCACTCCCAAAATGTAGAATCTTACTTTCTCCACACTCCGGGATTAAAAATTGTTGCCCCGGCGACGGCAGAAGACGCTCACGGGCTTTTAAAAGCCGCGATTCGGGATGACGACCCCGTCCTCTATTTTGAACATAAGTACTTATATAGAAGGGTTCGGGGATACCTGCCGGGCTCTGGTACTGTCGCGGAATTAGGGAAAGCCGCCATTAGGAGACCCGGAAAAGATCTTACGATCATCACTTACGGAGCGATGGTTTATCGGGCCTTAGAGGCCGCTCAAGAGCTGGAAAAAGACGGAGCTTCGATAGAAGTTCTCGATTTACGGACTCTTCTTCCATTAGATGTCGAGTCGATCTTGGAAAGTACCGCCAGAACAAGTAAGGTAATCCTCTTGCACGAAGCCACTTTAACTGGAGGATTAGGGGGAGAGCTCGCTGCCTTGATCTCAGAACACGCTTTTGAGTATCTCGATGGCCCCTTGCGTCGGATCGCCGGACCCGACACCCCCGTGCCGTTTTGTAAGCCCTTAGAGGACTACTTCCTCCCTCAGGTTTGCGACATAAAAAGAGTGGCTCGTGAATTGTTAGATTATTAATACTATTACCGTTATAGCATCTGAAATATCGACCCGAAGATGGTGAAGACGGAATAGTTCAATGAGTTCAACCCGGATTAAAGATCAGCCGGATTAATAATAAGGAAATGGGGTCAGGAGATTCCAAATGCCAATCGAAGTTATGATGCCCCAAATGGGCGAGAGTATCGCAGAAGGAACCTTGGTTCGTTGGTTAAAGTCGGTCGGTGACAAAGTCGACCGTGACGAGCCCTTGTTTGAAATATCGACGGATAAAGTCGACACCGAAATTCCTTCACCTAGCGATGGAATCCTTACCGAAATCAAAGTGCAAGAAGGGGAAACGGTCAGCGTACAAACGGTCGTCGCCCTGCTTTCTGGCGAAGATGTCGGTAGCGCCCCCGCGTCTGCACCCGCAGCAGAGAGTGCACCTCCACCCGCACCGGCACCACCAGCACCGGCTCCGGCCCCTCAGGCCTCAGCCCCTCCCGCGGCTCCGGCTCCTCAACCGGTAAGTACCGCTATCGAAACAGTTGAACCTCCCGTCGCCGCTGCGGCCGTCACTTCGCTTTCAGCTGAACCCATCCCCATCCCCGAACCGGTAGCCGCCGCTCTCGAAGCAAAACGAACTTCACCTCTGGTTCGAAAGATCGCCCGTGAACACGGAATTGATCTCAACCGAGTTCCCGGTTCCGGAAGCGGTGGTCGGGTGACCAAAAATGACATTCTCAGCTTTATCGAAAATGGCGGCGCTCAAGCCGCTCCTCAAGCCAAAGTTGCTCCTGCCGCTCCCGCTTCACAAGCCGCTCCTGTAGCGGCCGGAAGTTTCACTGCGCCCAATCATGGATTCAGTCCAGAAGAAGTCGATGTTCAACCGCTGTCCAACATGCGACTAAAAATTGCTGAACACATGGTGATGAGCAAATCAGTGTCCCCTCATGTCACGACCCACCACGAAGTTGACATGACTCTGGTGGCTCAAAAAATTAAGCAACACAAAGAACGCTTCCTAAAGATAAATGGAGCGAAACTGACCTTCCTCCCCTTTATTATTAAAGCGGTCGTCAGTGGCTTAAGAGAATTCCCCATCCTCAATTCTTGCATGGTAGGAAAAGATGTTCATTACTTTAAGAAGGTGAACATTGGAATTGCCGTAGCAGTTCCCGACGGACTTTTAGTTCCGGTTATCCGGGATGCTGACGAAAAGAGTATCGTCGGTCAGGCTCGAGCCATCACCGATTTAGCCACTCGTGCTCGATCTAAAAAGATCGGATTAGATGACCTTAAGGGTGGAACCTTTACCCTCTCTAACTACGGAGTCAATGGTTGCGTCTTAGCGACTCCCGTCATCAACCAACCTCAAGCCGCTGTTCTCGGTTTGGGAGCAGTCGTCAAACGCCCCGTAGTTCTTCCGGATTCCGATGCGATCGCCGTACGTTCGATGTCTTACTTCTCACTCTCCTTTGATCACCGCATCATTGATGGTGCCGTCGCTGATCAATTCATGAGTCACGTGCGTGGAATCTTAGAGGCGTGTCCTTACGACCCGATGGAGTCTTAATAAAGCATGCTTCGATCTGCTCCTGCTCAAAATCAAGGCCTCCTCTCCCTCAAACAGGGAGAGGCGGTTCTCATCGTCGCTGCGAGTACGATCGACTCCAACCTCTTTTATGCTTCCAGTTTTTTAGCGGGTGACCCGATCACTTACCTTCAGATCGGTTCAAAAAAAATGCTCCTACTTCCTGAACTAGAATTGGGAAGAGGAAGAGAAGAAGCATCCGTCGACGAAGTTCATTCCTTGCTTCCCTGGGATCAAAAGATTCGTAAGGAAAAAGGGCGTGCTCCCAAGCTGAGTGAAATTCAGCAAGTATTTTTGAAGGAGCACAACATCGAACGACTCATCGTTCCCCAAAATTTTCCGATCGGTCAAGCCGACCCCTTACGCGATGCGGGCTTCGAAATTCTTGTTCGCAAAGAACCGTTCTTTACGGATCGTGCGATTAAAACCGATCAAGAAATTGAAAATGTTGCACGTACTCAAGCAATCACCGTTGAGGCGATGCACCATGCGATTCAATTGATCGCAAAAGCTTCGATTCAAGATGACCTTCTCTTTCTCAACGGAACTCCCCTTTTAGCTGAAGATGTACGCCTCGCGATCCATCGCTATCTCTTTGATCGAGGCTATCACGCTGAAAACACCATCGTGGCCGCCGGAGACCAAGCCTGTGATCCCCACAATCGGGGTTCGGGTCATCTTCCTGCTCACAAGCCCATCGTGATCGATATTTTCCCCCGTTCCTTGAGCACGCGATACTGGGGAGATATGACAAGAACGATCTTAAAGGGTGAAGCCAGCGATGAGATCATCTCGATTTACAACGATGTTTTAGAGGCCCAAAAGATTGCGTTGTCTCATTTAAAGGCAGGCGTGGATGGGAGCGAAGTCCACGGAAAAGTGAAAGAGTACTTCACTTCACAGGGCCGTATCACTCAGGAAAGAAACGGGAAGATGGAAGGTTTTTTCCATTCGACCGGACACGGCTTGGGATTAGATATTCACGAGCATCCCAAAATCGGTCGAGCGCGTTCCCCCTTAGAAGCAGGGAACACCGTGACGAGCGAACCCGGGCTTTACTATCCTGGAATAGGAGGAGTTCGCCTGGAAGACACGGTTTTGATCACTGAAGGTGGCCACCGAAATCTCACCGATTATCCCAACGAATTAATTGTTTAAATAAAGAAGTTTAAAAGTTCTCGCGGTACCCGAGCACCACTAATAAGCAAGGACCGTTGGCAATCACTTTAAGCCCCGCCTCTTCAGCTCTTTGAATAGCGCTTGGACTCTCCGCCCCGGGTTGCATCCATAAGTATTCCACTCCCGCTTCAATAGCATCTTCGACGACCCTCTCAGTCACCTCTGGTGGCGTGATGATGGATACGGCGGGTACCTTTTCTGGCAAGCTTTGTAAATTGGGGTAGCAGGGATCCCCCAAAACCGTTTCACGATTGGGATTCACGGGGTAAACTTCTCGACCGTTCTGTTTGTAGCAAACATAACATTTCGTACCGTATTTACGAATATCATCGCTGGCTCCAACAACGGCAAAAGAAGAGCAATCTAAAAAATCATCGTAGGGTGTGGGCATTGTGTTTTATTTGTGTCTTCGAAATTTGTTTTTAATCGCGAAATCAATTACTCATTAAAGATTACGAATAAGTAACACAATCAGAGAATATATCAAGGGCCTCACTAACCGAAACCAACTTTAAAGTCACTTAGTAAGCCCGGAGCGTTAGCGACGGGTGAAAGAATAAATCGATTTTAAAGTTTATATCCGATGCTACGGAGTCTTCTCCACGAAACGTAGATTCAAGGCAATTGATTTAAAATACACGTAATGCCCCCTCGCTAGCGCTTCGGGCTAGTTAATTGCGTAAAGTAGATTCAAGGCGATCGACTTAAAATACACGTAATGTCCCCGCGCTCACGGTTCGGGCGAGTTAATTACGCGGGAAGACATTTAAAACTCCAACAAATAAAAAAGCCCCAACCTCCCTCAGTGGAAGATTGGAGCCTCTGACATGATTGGAGTAGAAAGCTTATGACTTAATAGAAAGCCAGTAATTAAATCTTAACGGACTTACTCTCTTTAGTTTTGATTTCAACTTTGGGTTGAATCGTCTTCACCTTGACTTTGACATTCTTATCAAGATCTTTCAGTACCTTCTTCACCTTGGCCTGAATCTCTTTGGGGAGAGTGTCGAGCTTTTCAACGGGCAAGTTTTTAGCGATATTCTCTTTACCCTTTTGAACCGAAACGGATTTCTTCCCGTCGACATCATCGACAGTAATTTTAAAATCGTTTTCGATGACACTCATCGTCCGTCGACTGGATTGGTACGAATGCGATTTCTTTGAAGGCTTGCCATTCTTAGATTTAGAATCGAAGTTGAAATCAAACTTGAAACCATTGGAATGTTTTTGAGCTTCCTTAGTAGCTTTCTCTAATTGCTTTTTAATATCCTCAAAGTGATTCTTCAAGGATTCGGGCATATCCTTGGCCGATCCTTTGAATTGTTGAAAATGCTTCTCAAAGAACTCATTTAAATCTTCGCCTTGCCACTCCATTTCAGGAAACTCAAAGATGGTCGCGCCATCGTCACCGAAGAATTTCAAACGACCTTTAAAGCGGGGATGTTCGAAGAAAAATCCTTGATCGCCAAAAGGCTGAGGCTGAAAGCCAGGAGTGATTTCTTTGATTCCAGGAAAATGTTCCGAAGATATAAACGATTCAGGGCGAGCGCTCAATTTCACTTTGAGATCTTTTCTCTCACCCGCTTGAATCGTTTCTAAAATGACCTCGTCCCCTTCTACCATGTGGGAAATTCGATCCGCCAAGTTGTTAACTTTGACGGGCTTATTTTTGGTTTTCTTTCCCACCGGTTGAACGCCGAGAATCAAATCGTTGGTTTTAAGCCCAGCTTTGTCAGCAGCAGATTTGGGCAAGACACTCGTGACGAGAACCCCGTGACCAGGTTGAATCTTTAAATGAAGGCTGAGGATTTCGGGTATGGGTTGAAATTGAATTCCCAAGAATCCTTTCTTCTTTTTCTTCACAACCTTTTTCTTAGGAGCTTCGACTTCATGAAAACGAGAAAGCTTGGCTTTCAAATCGAGAGTTTTCCCTCCGCGAGAGATCTTGAGCTGAATCTCTTGATCCGGCTTCATTGTTGAAAGCTTCTTAGTGACATCTTTTGAAGTCTTACAAGCGGATTTATCGATTTCCAAAATGATGTCGTGTTTTTTAAGCCCCGCTTGGCTCGCGGGAGAATCCGGTAGCACGTCTTGAATCAAAACACCCGATTCAAGCTCGAGATGAGCCGACAAGGCGTCGGGAACCGGAGAGAGAACGACACCTAAAAAAGCACGATCAGCACCTTCTAAATCGGTCGTCGAGAATTGAGTGAATAGGGTTGCAATCAAGCAAGTTCCAAAAAGTGAACGAATCATATATTCCTCCTGAAAATCGTTTCCCCAGCATTTTTTTAGTTGTGATAGCTTCGTAGCCGAATTTGTAAAAATTTGGCCTTTGAGCGTCTTCAGCCAAACTGTTACCAGTTCGGCTACAACAGTTCGGAAAAAGGCTCTTCCCGCCTTTCAGGATATGAGACGCAACTAAAAACACGACCTTACAAGTTTCAAAAGAATCAACAAATAATTTTGATGGTTACATACACATCAATACCAGTTATTCGTGGCGGGTTTGTACATCTGTCTTTGTTGACGCTCGATCTCTAATCGAAAGCGAAGGTCTTTGTTGTTCTTTTTATCTTTGATGGAATCGATGATGTCGACACGGTTCTTTTCGGTTTGTAATCTCAAGTTGGGATCACCATCGACAGAGGTAGGAAGTTCTTCGCGTTGATTTTCGCTGACGAGAACAGAGGGACCATCGGGGACGGTCACGGGGGAGGAAGGCTGAGTCATCTCAGAGCCAGAGGGAGGTGAATTCGGGGAAAGAACAAGGGATTGAAGCACGACCCACATCCCTACTCCGAAGAGAAATCCCGCTGCCATCGACATGGGAAGGAACAAACGCGGTCGTCGCGAAACTCCAGGGAGAGCGTGGACTTCGGAGAGAATCTTTCCCTCTAATGAAAGCAAGTGTTGAGAATCAGTGGCTAATCCTACGGTTAATAAATCAGACGTGGAAGTCTCGGCTTGGAGAAGCGCTCGACAAGAAGGACAATTCTCAAGGTGTTGATCCAACTGAGCCTCCTGATGAGGTGAACACTCACCATCGAGGTTACAAGAAATCAGGAGCTCGGCATCTTGACAAGAAATCATGACTCGAACGAAAACTCTACTTTCTTAAGTTACGCAAGGGTTTCAAAAGAGAGAACGAAAAGCTACGAAGCTCCATCCGATCCTTCTGAAGCTGAAGAAGATGGTTGATACTTGGCATCTTCATCTTCGGAATCGTCCTCCTTCGAAGAATTCAATTCGCCGAGGGACTGCTTCAGAAGTTGTCGTCCTCTAAAGATTCTCACTTGTACGTTATTTTTTGTGATCCCCAAGATCTCGCTGATCTCATCGTAAGAGAGATCTTGAACGTGTCTGAGGATCAGGGGCTCTCGAAATTTTTCGGGGAGTGCCAGTACCGCTCTCAAGAGCCGCTGAATTTCATCATCTTGGTCGGGCCTCAGGTTTTCCGCCACAGCTTCGGAGAGGTCGAGCTCTAAGCCCATCACTTCTTTGGTCCGACGCTGCTGCTGACGAAGGTAATCCCTGAGGCAGTTGTTAGCAATCCGAAATAACCAGGCCGAAAATCGGTCGATCTCTCGGAGTTTTCTTACCCCGCGGATCGCTTTGAGCATTATGTCTTGGCAGAGATCATCGATATCCTGCCTTCGATGTCCACGAAGGCGTGCCCCTAGCCAACCCCGCAGCCAAGGTAGGTTTTCCTGAACTAAAAGCTCTAAATCAGGCCTTTCAGAACTGGGAACTGCGGAAGAAGGCTGGGCGGAATTGGATATTGCTTTGTCTTGGTCTTCAATATCGCGTGGCGCCTGGGAACCAGGCAGATCCCGCTCAAACTTATTGCTCATGTCGTCAGAATAGACGGAAAGCCCAAAAAAGGCTTACAAGAAAATTATCGCCCTCGGGGCTAAGTAGGTTTTGGGGGGTGAAAATCGACCGTCGAACCCACCCAGAAACCACCTCAATACGTTACAAATAAAAGACTTAAGAAAACTACCCTGCGGTAAAATGCCCCATTATTGAACCCATTGCGGGCGTTGATGGGTAAGGTCGTAAGAAATCAGCTTTCCCTGCTTAAATCTGAGGGTCAGAAATCGCTCATCTCGCTCTGGGAAACACCAGAGCTCCCAATCGAAGAAGGCTCCTTGGGTCCGCTCCAGGAGATACGCTTGGGGTAAGTCGCCCCAGAATCCTTCTTTTTTTAATGCGTAGATCCAGGCGTGAACATCTTGGCGGTCTTCCCCGAGAGGATAGCGGATATCGGGCGGAAAGGCGTGCCTTTGCCCTCCCGATTGAAAGGCAGAACAGCCCCCGAGTAGGCATGTAAGGCTGATAACTAAAGTAAGAGACAATCTTTTAAGCATGAGCTAGATCGATTTTGAGTTGATCGAGATGGACGTTTGGTAAATGTTGGGTTCCTCTTTGAATCGACTTTCAGAGTGAAGAAATTGAGCGAAATGAGCCAACTCTTAAGAAGGGAAGGATGAAGTCCATTTTTCGAGTGTTAAGATGGTGTTAACTTCATCCGGGCAGGGAATTTGGGTCTCTTCTTAGATCTTAAGCGGATCTAAATTCGTCTCTATTCCAAAATCAATCACCAAGTAATGACTCTCTCATTCAGAGAGAGCTTTTTGAGATGTCTAAAATGTTGACAAAAAAATCGACGTTGTCGTTGTCTCTCATTGGGGTCGTCCTTCCCCTGGTCCTGCTGACAAGCGGGACAGTGCACGCCCAAACTTTAAAAGTTCTCTGTCGCGACTCGTTCGTACCTTCAGTCCCGGTTCTCCTCAGAGTTGAACTCGTCGACGAAGAAGGTCAAATATCTCGCACCCCTTGGGATGCCACCGTCAATTGGAGAGTTGAAGACAGCCCCGAAGCGGGAACTGTTGAAGTTCTCAATGGTAGAGGAAGCGAGCTGATTCAACTCCCCGACACCTCCGAAGTGAATCTCATCGTCGAGTGGGATGGTCAAACCGTAACTAAATCTCTGAGTGCTCTCAACCCAGCGGAAGCTACGGTTGTCGAGGGAGGATCACTTCCCCCTGGTCTGACGGAATGGAGCGGCTTGGTCGAGATCCAAGATCACATGATCGTACCCAACGCTGCGACCCTCAGAATTCTTCCGGGCACTTTAATTTTAATCGCAGGGGTCTTAACCGATGAAGACCAACCGGGAGAGTGCGATGACTATGACGATGATCCCGATAAGTGTGGTTCTCAAATCACGATCGATGGAACCATCGAAAGCTTGGGAACAGAAGAGAGCCCCGTAACTTTCACCGCGAAAGTTCCAACCGAAGCTTGGGGAGAAATCTATCATGATAATGCGAGTCCTTCGACCTACGAGTTCACCATCATTTCACGTGGCGGTAATTCACCCAGAAACGGGCATACCAGTACGGGCCCCTTGATTCTCTCCGAAGACAGCCAAATTACATTCGACTCTTGCTCCCTAACCGATAGTGCGGGAAAGATCATGCAAGCTGAAGACTCCGATTTCATTATGCGAAATTGCCTGCTGACTCGAGCGATCATGGGACCCGAAGTCGACGGAACAGCCATTCAATTCATCGGTAATCACATCCTTCATATGAAGGGAGATGACGATAACGATGGAATCTACCTTCACAGCCAAGAAGACGGTCAAATCATCACCGTCAAAGACAGTGTCGTCGCCGATGGAGATGACGATGGGATCGACACCTTACGTTCGGAAGTCACCATCGAGAATTGCCTAGTTCGCGACTACGCCGATAAGGGAATCAGTATTTTTAGTGACACTGTCTTCGTCAGAGGCTGCCTTTTGGTAGACAACGAGATCGGACTCTCAGCCAAAGAAACGAACGCAGCTCCTCGCATCGAACACACCACCTTCTACGGCAATGAAATCGGAATTGAATCTCGGGATAAGAATGATAAGCCCGATCTCTTCTTAGATTTTCAGGTCACCCATTGCATCATTTATTCTGACAACCCCATCCGTACGGACTACCCTGAAGAAGACATCAAGATCACTTATTCAGCGATCGGAGAAGAATGGGCGGGTGAAGGCAATATCATCACCGAGGATCCCCTTCTGATGAATCCTGAGGGCTTCGATTTTCGACTCAGCCCCGATTCACCCTGTATCGATGCCGGTAATCCCGCAGGCCCCTTTGATAGCGACGGTTCGAGGAAAGACCTAGGCGCGTTCCCCTTCGTCACTCAAACGGTCGATCCAATGATCACCTTTATTCGGGGCGATTTTAATAACAACGAACGATTAGAAATCGGCGATCCCATATTACTACTCTTGCATGTCTTTGTGGGGAAAGAACACAACTGCCCTAAAGCTGGAGACGCGGATGACAGCGGAGAATTAAATGTAGGCGATGCCATCACATTACTGACTCGACTCTTCTTGGGCGGCGATGTTCTTCCTGAGCCTAATATCTTGAGTGGTTGTGGCGAAGACACCACCGAGGATGAGATCGCGTGTGAAGAAGCTCAGTGTGAGTAGTCCGCATGCTCTGCATGCGGACTTCCTTACCTCACCCTGTAAATTTATGAACCTTATCCATCTTGAGCATTCGTCACTTTAGTAGTCGTCCCGCTCCGCGGGGCGGCTCCTGACTACGGCTTAAAGCACTATTATTAAGGTTCAACCCAATCGAGTATTTCTTATAAACTTGAAGGCAAAGACCAGCCTTACAGCTATTAACAAACCTCTTTTTAGAGCGATTTAAATTTCGATTACTTCTTTTATATTCTATAAATCGCCCCGCGGAGAGGGACGACTACTATAGTGACGCTGAATTAAGTTAGAAGAATTAGATACAACGGTCCTCCTTTAGGAAGTGTGTAAGCCGAAAGCTTACTTACACGATGGAGCGAAGCGACCATTATTACTGTGCCCCGCGGAGCGGGACGACTACTATAGTCATGAATTTTTCAATTCAATCTGACAATCAATGTTAAATATTTTTTTAAGGAATGGCCGCTCGCGGAGCGAGCGGACTACAAACAAATCGTCTCAAAACAATCTTCTTCGGGGGCGCTGTCACAGGCAGGAAATGGATCACTTGGTGGATCGCCACTCAAGAATTGGAAGGTGAGGTTGAAGATCGCATCGGTGAGATCCAATTTAGAATCTGAGTTACAGTCGACGGCTTCCATACAGACGGGAACGGGATCACCAATAAAGAGAAACACCAATGCGCTCACCGCATCTCCCAAATCATTCAATCCATCACCGTTCGAATCACATCGCAAAAAGGTATTTGTTAATCCCGTTGACTGATAAGGAATAGCCCCCATATCACTTCCTTCCAGCCCTGAAGCTCTTGAGGGTGAACGAACCATCAGAGAGAAATCTGAAGCGAGAGGATCCACGAATAATGGATCTTGAGAAAGATTACTTTCCCCGGGAAGCACTCCCCCGCTAGTATTTGAAAAACTAAGATCTAAATTTGCACTTTGAGCCACTCTCACGGCTGAATTCTCACTTTCCCAGACAATTAAGCTATGAGCCTGAACCACCTCGGGCCCCGTGCCTGAAATGTCGAGTCCTGTACCGCAAGCGTAGAAAGTCGAGTGGTGAATCAGCGCCTCCATCGAGTCCGTTTGAATCCCCACCGAACAGTTTTCGAAAATACTGTTTTGAACAGTAAGACTATCGACCCCGCTTCCTGCCAGATCGAGGGCCGTCCCCGAAATAGCTTTGAACTGACAAGCATCGATCAATCCGTTACTCGATTGAAAGACGAGAGCTCCCGTCCCCGCTTGGAAAGTAGAATTCGATAGTCGGAGGGATCCATTATCCATTACTCGAATCGCAGGTCCGTCGGAATTCGTGTTAGCATCGAATGAGAAGTTATCCATTTCCACATCGCCTCCACGGATAACGATGGGGGCCCCTCCAACAAACTCAGGTCTCGATGCTTCTCTAAATCTCAAATAACTGATCTGGTTGTTTTGCGAAGATGATTCGAAGATGACTCCTTCCCAGCGCTCACCGCAATCATCGCTTTGGAAAGTGACCGGTTGCTCTTCCGTTCCCTCGATCACTAAATTCCCTTGGACCGTCAGGGTGGCATCATTATCAAATCCTAAGACCACTCCGGGCTTAAGGGTCAGAGTCACTCCAGGGAAGATCCGAGTATTGTTACGCACTCGGTAGAACTGTTCAGTATTATCTAATTCCCGGTTGCTGTTGATATTGATATCGAGAGGAATGAAAGAATTAGAGGATGATCCTGACCGCATCGTGGTCTCCGTGCGATCGATCTCTTCTCCATCCGAATTCAAGGCGATGACCTCGACATTCGATCCATCGACAAAGGGGATTTGAAGCGACCAACGAGCCGTTTGGGGATCGAAGGAAGCTTCTTCTCCATTGACTAACACAGTGTTCGTCCCACAAGTCGGAGCCCGCCCCGCCACTTCGAAAGGATCGCTCAGAGCTAATAGAGATCCGTCACAAAAGCTGGAGTTAAACGTCGAAATAAAGTTCACCTCGTCAGTTACCCGTTGAGAAATGTAATCGATTCGAGGTTGAACGAAATTTCTTAAAGTATTGACGTTGTTATCAGGAAACAATCCGTTCAGTTGATCTAAGCGAAGCAGAGTGTTCTCGGCTTGGAATGAACTCTCCAATAGATTTTCAAGATGACACCAGTAAGAAGGTGCGTAGAGCGGATGCTCTAAAAAGCGTTCTATTTGATCGACGGTAGGTCGAAACAAAACTTGATCTCGTTCATCGAAACAACTGTCGAGATCCCAGGGTAAAAGGATCCACCGATTATCCGAGAAGCGGTGATAGAGGTAGTAGTCATCCCCGTTATTTAAAACGATGCTATTTTCGGTCGAGCCTAAAATGGCGTAGGCCGCAAAGTAGAGTGCCCATTGATCGGTGTCGATGGTCGCTTCCATCGCAGCAGGGAAATCTTCATCCGAAGTCGTTTGACTATCAAAGGCCGTACAAAGATTGACGACATCGGAATAGTCATCTTCATCTTCATTCGTCACTTTTGCGTAATCGTTTCGATAGCTTCCAAAATCTTCACCCCGGTAATCTAAGTTCGCACGACGCTCCCCTCGGTACAGATTCCCATCGTCATCACCGGGCAAGGCTCTTTCTAAAAAGTGTGCATCGACCGATTCAACTCGGAGTCGTAATCTCGAATCGAGATCCCCGTTAAATGAAATGGTTCTGAACCAAGACTGAGGGGTGGGAATTGTAGTGCGTCTCAAGAAATCTAAACCCGACCACTGGCGATACGCGTTGCACCCATTCATGTTCAATCTCTTGATTCCATCGAAATCATTATCGTGATCGAATTGAATGCGGTAACTGAGAGGATTACAACTTCTGGCGCTATTCCCTCGCAGGCGAATCCCACGATTGTAATAAGCCTTACCGTGAGCGATGAAGGTCAAGTCTAAGAGGACATCACTACCGCGATTTCGATTCTCAAATTGATTTAAAACGTCGGGTCGCATCACGAATCGATAGAGTGGACGAATCGTATCTAAGGCTCGAGGCGTTTCCACCTGGTAGAGGAAGGTGGGCTCTGGAGCTCCTTGAGGTACAGTGGTCACTTGACCGTCTTCATCTTCGACTTCAATCCAAAATCCCACGATCGTACGATTGGCTTGATTCGGAATCTCCGCACCGAAGACTCCGTTCCCGGCAACCCCGTCGTCGTTGATTCCATCATCGAGGAGAGTGCGTTCAACCACTCCTCCTTGACCGAAAGCTTGGTAGAAGAGACGAGCGGAATCGAGGGGATCGTCATCCGAAAGAACGACCTGAACTTGAACATTTTCAGCTGGAGTGGGAACGACAGGAAAATGGCGAACTCGAGCTGCGATCGGAGCCGGCTGCTCTTGGAATCGGGAATTCACCGCTCCGGGTGTGCCCCCCTCATCACTTACAGCCCACGCTGATCCGTGACGATTATATAAATCGGGATGAATCAGCTCTACCGAAGGACCTAAGCCATCGGCATCTTCAGGCCAGCTCCCCTCATCGGCAAACTGGACTCGGTCGATGCGGTTCGAATGATCATCTCTTAAGACGATCGTTTCGGCATCGTTTCTTAATCGTCCTTCGTACGGTCCTAAAACCCCATTTTCAATTCCATGAAAATCGGTAAAGGCAAAGGGATCTCTCGCAATGATTAAGAAAGCTCCCGCTTCGATGGTCGTGTCTTGAGGAAAGTCGAAGCTAATTCCTTGAGTAAATGACCAGCCCGTTAAATTGACGGTTTGCTCATCGTTGTTAAAAATTTCGAGGTACTCACCTCCCAAGTTGTCATCCGAAGGATGGTACTGGATTTCATTGATGACGATTTTGGGGAGAGTGGGTAGTTCATTCGCCGTTCCTTCCGAGGGCTCGGTGAAAACCCAACGGGAGTCATTCCCATCGGGAAATCGTCCAACCGATTCCGTGGGACGAACCGTCCTAGGGTTGAAACCATCGATAAAACGATTATCTGAAGTCGCGAGAATGACCGCATGAACGTTTTCAAATTCAAAGCCGATTTCTCCTTCAGTGAGCACGAGATGACTCTTCGCATCGAGGGTTAAACCTTCAGGGAAGACAAACAAACCCGCAGTTTCGGGAAAAACTTGAAACTTCCTTCCCCCGAGATCGATCTCTTCATCGGTCGCATTATAAAACTCGACCCAACCCGTGGCTCCCGAGCCTAAAAACAGCTCGTTGATCACGAGATCCCGCGGGGCAGGATTAGGATTGAGAACGGGCTCTCCTTCATTTGCAACCTGTCGAGCGACGATTAGTTCCATTGGATGCAAGCTGAAATCTGCGCTATCGATCCTCGAATTGTTACCCTGTACTCCGATGACGTTAGTTCCCTCAACGAGAAAATCTTTTACTGACAGGTAGTCTAAGGGAATCGTCTCCGGCACTCCCGCTTCATGTGATTGTGGGGTAGGTTGATCAAAGGCAGGATTTGTTAAATTTCGTGCTCCCACCGGAATGCCATTGATCGTCACACGAAAACCATCGTCGTAGTCGATAATCAAATCCATGCCTGTAATCGATTCGACGTCTACAAGCTCGATCTCACGACGAATGAACAATGAAACGTAGTTATCCCGCATGTCATCGAGGACGGTGTTATCGTCATTGTCGGAATAACCGAAGCCAGCTTCACCTCGCTCCCATTGCGCATCGTTAAAACCAGGCTCATCCCAACCTTCTGGAGGAGCTTCGGTCCCCTTAAAGTAGGCCCAATCGGAATTCGCAGTGAATACTGTTTCGTGGGTCATCTCTCCCGGCTCAGGACGAATGATGGAGTTCGCACTTGCGGGAGTTCCCCCGACTTGATTCGACAACGCCCAAGCGTACGGATCATCGTCTTCTAAGCGGGGAGCAATTCTCTCTAAAGATGGACCTAAGCCATCGGCTTCTTCGGGCCAGGCTCCGGCATCGTTGTAATGAACTGAAGAGATGAGGTATCCCTTATCATTCCAAAGCTCAAGCCGTTCCCCATTATTATCTAAGGAACCGAGATAGACTCCTCCGATGGTTTCTAAGGGAAGGTCGTAACGATTCAATATTAAATCGGCATCGCTTACAGCTAAAAGATATTGATCAGGTTCTAAAACGAGCCCTTGTGGAAATCGAAGGCGTACCGCTCCCTTCAACTCCCAGTGGCTCATGTCGATCGCATCTTCACCGTAATTATAGAATTCGATGAACTCGCCCTCACGTGAGCCATCAGCGGGATGGTAGTAAACCTCATTGATATCAATCTCAATATCACCCGCCAGGAGCACTCCATGGATACAGAGCCAACCGAAGAAACAACTCAATCGGATTGATTTCAGAAAATGTAAAATCATATTTGCGTTTTTTGAAGTACCAGTGGGGATAATTAGAGTGTGATAGGGGGAGAGACCCGTGGAGATTCCGAGAGGAAAATATTCGTAAGTTAGAATTTACCACAGGCTTGGGTCTTCACAAAATCTATACAATCAAATCTTACGACAAATTACAGAATAAAAATCCCATTGGATTCTTCAGAATATGGAACGTGTTTATAGAATTAGTGTAAAATGAGTTTTATTCCGAATTGGGTTGCGAGACCCAGAAAAGGAAGACCTTAAAGATCCCGGTGAGATCAACGGATGTCTCTCTTAATCAAGAGTTACAGATACATAACGAAGATGAATGCGGGCCTCAACTTAGGTGCCTGCCCCTTCTTCTATTAAACCGATCTGACCAAGACTTTCCGAGCGAACTTCCCTTGCATTTCATCCTGCAATATTCCTATTCCTGGTTAAGTCCCTTTGGACTTAAGCACACCTGTCAACGTGGATTGAGGACATGACGAAACTACGATCATTAAAACAAACGACTCTATTGAGCTTGGTTCTTTTTACCCTTTGCCAAGGGAATCTATTCGCCGATTGGGAAGTTGTTGTCTCTTCAGACTCTTCTCAACGCCGAGGGACTCCGGTTTCTGTCGATGTAAAAACGGATTCGGTTCTCGCCCAAGCCGTCGAAGGTAAAGTTCAACTCGTAGCCAAGGCTCAAGGAAGCACTTCCTTAGTTCAAGCAGAAAAGATCTCCCCCATCCTCACTCGCTTGTGGTGGATCGTAGATCGACTCGCTCCGGGCCAAGCCCTTAACTATAAGATTACTGCCGACGGCAAAAGTGACGCGCAAAAAGTTTTCACTTGGAAAGAAAGTTCAAAAGACGGCAAAACGTCGACCGATCTTCTCCAAGGAAAACGTCCCGTTCTCCGCTATATGCACACTGCTTTCGATTCCAAAAACATCGAGATCACCAAGAAAATCTTCCATATGGTTTTCTCTCCCGATGGAAGCCGACTGATCACTAAAGGCGCGGGAGGCCTCTATCCTCACCATCGAGGTATTTACTTCGGGTACAACCGCTGCCAATTCGATGGAAAGAGCTTCGATACTTGGCACGCTCACAAAGGAGAGCACCAACTTCACAAAAGCGTTTTGAAATCGTACTCAGGGCCCGTTTTTGGAGGCCATCAATTAGAAGTCGATTGGAATGATCGAGAGGGAAAAGCCTTTATTAAAGAGACCCGTACCCTAAAAGCCTTCTCTCAACCCGACGGTACTTTATTGATCGAGTTTCAATCCGAATTGAAACCACTCATCGATAAAATTAAATTGACGGGTGACCGACAACACGCGGGAGTTCAATTTCGAGCTGCTCAAGAAGTCGCCGAGAATCAGAAAAAAACTCGCTACCTCCGTCCTAAAGGTTGGGACCGGTTAGATCCCAAAAAGCAGTACAACGATAAGAAGCATATGGATCTCCCCTGGAACGCAATCCAGTACGATATAGGAGACCAAGGCTATACTGTTGCCTACCTATCTGATCCAAAAAATCCCGGAGAAGCTGAGTTCTCAGAACGCCTCTACGGTCGGTTTGGGGAATTTTTCCACTATGAACTCAGCAAGGAAAAGCCCCTCAAGGTTCGATATCGTTGGTGGATCAAAGATAGCCGAAAGGTTTCTCGCCAAGATGTCGATGTCCGATACAGCGACTTAGCTCAACCCGTGAAAGTCAGCTTGAAGTAAGAGAAGCCGACCGATTTATAGTCCTCTAAAATTAAATCCCACAATGCAAATCCAAAGACTTTATGGATGGAAGCACGCGATCATCTATTGCGTGTTGTTCTCAACTTGTTCTTTTACGGTGAGAGCCGAAAATCCCTTAGCTCCCCCTCCCTTTCCACCAGCGGCTGAGCAAACTTTGAAACGCTGGAAAGAACGGATCGCAGGAGCAAACTCTGCGAGCAAAGTGCTTTCGGTTTTAAAGCAATATCAAAGTCTTGAAAAGAAAGGCGCCTTCACTCCAAACGCCAGACTGAGAATTCATAAAGAACTCTTGAGTACCCTTAAGAACAATAAGAACCCGAGTATGAAGGAGGTCGCAGAGAAAGTATTTAAGCTCAGTGACAAAACAAACCAAGTCCTCCAAGTCATGGTCTTAAAGTGGATGGCCTCCTCGAGATTCCCGGCTAAGAAAAGTGAGAAGGTTGTTTGGTATCGAGAAATGGTCAACTCCTCCAGTCGGGTCCAGCAACGGTGGGCAGTGCATCTCTTGGCCGATTCAAAATGGACCGAAGCGATTGATGCATTGATCGCTGAACTCAAGTTAGCGTTTCAAGCCAAAAAACCCGACCCTCTTCTGATCCATTTGATTCAAGCCGATCTTTACCGAGTTTTAGGCCCCGTTGCAAAAAGCATTTCGGTTGAAACGATCGAGAAGAACTGGGAAAAAATGGGAAAGAAGGTGCCTAAAAACGTCGACTATGAACCGAAAAAGCATTCGGGTCTCACTTCTTCCTTCTTTGGCGATGCGATCTCCCCCCACGCCGTCTTTTTAATCGATACTTCTTCGAGTATGCGTCAACAAACCTCACTGAAGTCCACCGTGAAACGAGGTGGGACTTCGGTAAAAAAAGAAGAGACGAATCCTAAGAAAGACAAGAAAGTTGAAATCGTTAGACGAGAACTTTACGCCGCTGTTGAATCTTTGAGGCCCGGCAATCTTTTCAACATCTTCAGCTACAATACAAATATTTTGCCCTGGGCGAACGGTAAACCCTTCAAGCTTCGTAAAGTCAGCGAACGAACCCTGAAGAACGCCCTGAAGTGGATCACCGATTTAAAAACTGAAACGGGAACCAACATTTACGATTCAACTGAGATCGCGCTACAGATAAAGGATGTAGATACAATCTATTTGCTTTCGGATGGCCAGCCCAGTGTCAGTGGCAAACAACCCGATATTTTAAGGATGGCGGAAGAACTCAATTACTTGATGGGTTACCGCATCATCACCTACGGCTTCAAGCCTGAGGGAGCCGGCTCCTACGACGAAAAGTTCATGATCGATTTAGCCAAAAGGGCCTGGGGCTGGTATCGAAGGTTGAATCAATAGTAGTCCGCACAATGTAGTCCGCACGCTCTGAGTGCGGATAGTAAGTAGTCGGCTCACCCCGTGAGCCGGCTCTTAGCGACTAACGACCTTATAAAACCAATAAACTCAGGGCTGAAAGCCCGCCATTTCATAATAGCCCAGGCCAGAGCGAAGCGTCGCCCTAGGTCGAAAGGTTGGAGTACGCTCTGGCCTTAAGGGCGACACTACATCTTCAATACTAAAACGGTTAGCTCGATTAGGAAAGATTGATTTTAGGAGGGTAGGTTATCGTCGCCCAGGATGGCCGCAGGCGGAGCCTGCGGACTACCTTCGCGAAGCGTCGCCCTGGGTCGAAAGGTTGGAGTACGCTAAGGGCCTGTAAGGGCGGCACTACATCTTCAATACCAAAACGGTTAGCTCGATTAGGAAAGATTGAATTTAGGAGGGTAGGTTATCGTCGCCCAGGATGGCCGCAGGCGGAGCCTGCGGACTACCTTCGCGAAGCGTCTCCCTAGGTCGAAAGGTTGGAGTACGCTAAGGGCCTGCATGGGCGGCACTACATCTTCAATACCAAAACGGTTAGCTCGATTAGGAAAGATTGATTTTAGGAGGGTAGGTTATCGTCGCCCAGGATGGCCGCAGGCGGAGCCTGCGGACTACCTTCGCGGAAGCGTCGCCCTGGGTCGAAAGGTTGGAGTGGCCTACCAAGCCCTGTAGGGGCGGCAGTCATCTATCGACTTAAAACTCAGGGATCACTCGATTGAGTGAAGTTGAAATTAATAAAACCCTTAACCGTAGTGAGGAGCCGCCTCGCGGAGCGAGACGACTACTCTAGGTTGGCGAAACAGGTTTAAACTTCCTCCTTCTGAGGAACCTTTAGGTTTCCCGCCGCCCAGTTTTTAATTTGCTTGGGTCGTAGGATTCCCCAGTAAATCCGAATATCACTTAAGGTTCCTTGGAAAGGTTTTTCTTCGGTGTATTCACCAACGAATGAACCCGTATCATTTCCAACAGATAATCCATCCGCAGGCTTGTTGATGATGAATTGTCCTTCATCCTCAGCGACAAGTTGACCCTTCACGTAAAGGCGCAATTTCCCTCTTGGAGTCAAGACTCCCACAATATGCGACGCTTCGTTTAAGGAAATCGCCTTTTCTGCGCTGACCTCCACAAGAGTTCCACTGCTGCGAATACCAAAGGTTGGCTTTCCTCCCTTGAGATAAAGAGTGTATCCCATCGAGATTCCCCCTTGAGCCACGATCACTCCATCGCCAGCTTTTGGATTACAAACAGCTCCCACGGTGATCGGCTTCGCCGCTGGATCGAGATCCGCTTTAAATTTATCGCTTCCCGAATGAAGGTGGAAACTCAAGGCTTGTTTAACTTTTCCGGCTTGCCTTCGGATGCGTCGTTGGCTGAGAGAAGCTAAAGTTGCAGTGGGTTCATCGTCTTTATAGAGCCTTTGGAGCCGCTTCATCTCCCGGTGGAGTTCTTGAATCATCGGCTGCATATTTCTTTGATCGTAAAGACTGCGCAACTCATCGGGATCTTTTTGAAGATCAAAGAACTCCCACTCGTGAATGTTGTAGTAGTGAATCAGTTTGTACCGTTCCGTTCGAACTCCGAAGTGACGTCGCACCATGTGCGCACCGGGGAACTCGTAGTAGTGATAGTAAATCGATTTTCTCCAGTCGGCTGGATCCTCTCCCTTCAAGAGAGGTACGAGGCTTCGACCTTGCATGTCAGCGGGAATTTTAGCTCCAGCAATCTCTAAGAACGTTTCGGCATAGTCGAGGTTTTGAACGAGGTGCTCATTGACTGAACCCGGCTTAACGACTCCCGGCCATTTAACGATCAACGGCATCTTCAATGATTCTTCGTACATCCATCGCTTGTCGTACCAACCGTGATCTCCTAAGTAAAAGCCCTGATCCGAGCTGTAGATGACGATCGTATTTTTCTCGAGATCATTCTCTTCGAGATACTTTAAGACTCTACCGATGTTGTCATCCACAGAAGCGATACAGCGTAAGTAATCTTTGATGTAGCGTTGGTACTTCCAACGAATGAGGTCTTTACCCGTTAAGTTAGCCTTCTTGAAGGCTTCGTTTTTAGGACCGTAGGCAGCATTCCAAAGTTTCAATTGCTCAGGAGTCAAGTTCCTAGGAGCCACCAGTTTCATGTCGCGGGCACTGAAGTGGCGGTCTAAGGTCATCGTCTGAGTGAGGGTGGCGCTCGTACGTCCCTTGTAATCATCGAAAAGCGTTGGTGGCTCGGGAATTTTGACATCGTCAAACATGGTGAGATATTTCGGTCCGGGCGCCCATTCTCGGTGAGGAGCCTTATGTTGATACATCATCATAAATGGCTTCTTGGGATCCCTCTTCGTCTTCAACCAATCCAGGGCAACGTCCGTCAAAATCTCAGTCGTGTATCCTGTCGTATTTCGGACTCCGGCTGCTGATTTTAATGGAGGATTGTAGTAAGGCCCTTGCCCTAACAAAACTTCCCAGAAGTCAAACCCCGTCGGATCGGACTTCAAGTGCCACTTCCCAATCATAGCCGTTTGATAGCCCACCTTCTGCAAGAGCTTAGGAAAGGTTTGTTGCGAACCATCAAATCGATCTGTATTCGTTCTGAATCCATTTAAGTGGCTGTGTTTTCCTGTCAGAATCACAGCTCGACTCGGACCACAAATCGAATTGGTACAAAAGCTGTTCTTAAAGATCATACCTTCGCGAGCGAGGCGATCCATATTTGGAGTTTTGTTGATCTTCGATCCATAAGCACCAATCGCATGAGGGGCATGATCATCGGTAAAAATAAAAATGATATTGGGGCGCTTATCTTCGTCAGCTTGAATGGAGCTGATCGCGAGGAAGTTTAAAGCAAGAAATTGAACAGTGCATAATGACAGCAAAAGGCGCAACGAAAGCATGGAAGCATCCTTGTGTTATTGAGTGACGAGCGGATGAGAGGATTGAGAAATCACGAACCATCTATTTTATAAGAATATGCCCATCAAAAAAAAGCCCGACCTTCCCAGAATAGAGAAGATCGGGCTTTTTAGCTTCAGTTGTTTCAACAGAAACAACGCAGGTGAAATCAGATCAGTGAATTACTTATCGATTTCCATTGCTTTCTTAGCGAGAAGCAGAACTTCTAAACTTCCGTTGATTGCTTGAGCTTGCTTTTGACCACGAGCTTGAGCTTCTTTGGGAACAGATTTGAAAAGTTCTGGTTTTGACTGGAAGTGTTTCATCATAGCTGCATCGAGCTCTTTGAGAACGGTGAGACCTTCAGTCAAAGCTTGGAGAGTAGGAACGACGAGGCGAGTTTTTTCGCCCTTTGCGAAAGTAGCATAGGCTTTTTTCGCCATGGCTTGTCGTTTCTTAGCGGGCATTGCGGCCAACTCTTGGTGAGCTTGGGTTAAGAGTTTCTTAACATTAGCGAGTTCTCCACAAGGGGAAGTAGCACAAGCACCCTTAGCTGAAGCTTGAGTTTGCTTGGCAGCTTTGTCACATGCTTCTTTTTTAGGAGCAGCAGCGTTGATAAGGAGCTTAGCGGCTGACTTATCACATTTCGTTGACTTGATGCTGGAGACCAACTTAGCAGCGGTCTTTTCGCATTTCAGAGTTGCGATACCGTTGATCAAAGCTTTAGCT
>JANQLS010000053.1 GCA_028280485.1 Planctomycetota bacterium | reverse complement strand
GACGGAGTACTGGATTCATTTTGTTACCTTGGAATGAAATTACTTAAGAAAGACTTAAGCCATAATGCTATCGACGTTGCGGTCCTCGCGATCAGAAGGTCCGAGTCGTTGTTTGCAACCCATCGCATTCAGCATCGTGTTGTAAACATCGATTCCTTCCGATTTCACATCGAGGATTTCTCCCGTTTTGAATCGCCCGTTGGCACCGGAGATGGCGTGGAAAACTCCGGAGAGTTCACGCTTGACGTTGTTGTGTCGTCCATCACCCGATTCGGTTGAAATGGTGATCAGGGAGTTTTCTAAAATGGTTTTGCCGTTCGCCTCGACCGAATTCTCATCGGAAAGTTTTTTGAGGAAGTAAGCGATTTCTCGCATCTTCATGTGCGCGTGAGCGCGAAGGGCTTCATTTTTCTTTTTGGGATTAAACTGATGCCAGAACTCATGGCTGCAGCCACCCGATCCCGAGCGTTTGAGCATCTTTTGGTCGTTGAACTGAAATCGCTTTTTACCTTCGTATTCGTAGTCGCCGGTTAAACGGATGCGTTCTCCGGCGGCGAGGAAGGTCAGGGATCCAAAATGCACTTGGTTACATTGAATGGACAGGGCGTAGAGATCCGCCATCAAGCGCCACTCTTCGGTGAGGTCAGTCAAAGTGATGTCGATGCCTTCACCGCCTGGATCCGCTTCACCACCGTGGAGAAGTTTCGATCTCTTGGGCTCGGGAGGAGCATTTGGGTTTTTTTCTCTTAAGCCGAAGGCGCGTTGTTCAAACTCACGAATCCGTTCGAGGTGAGTTGCAATGCGGCGTTTCGAAGCTTCACCCAAAGGAGAGTTCTTGCCGGTCAGTTTTTTATACTGATCGACGACCGAATCTAAAACGCTTCTTTTTAGGCGCAGTTTTCGCGCTTCTTTTTCATCGTCGGGAATGTAGATCGTTCCGAAAACCCGGTTGAATACATCGCGAGGCTTCTCTTGCATCCGGGCGGCGATGGTTCCGTCGGGGTTGTAGCTGTGAACGTAACGACTCAGTCGACTTCTTCGGAAAAAAGTTCCAGCGATCAAGGTGGGCACCATGCCATCAGCCTGTCCTTTGGGATGGTGAGTATGTCGGATGACCTGATCAATCGACGCTCCACCCGATTTTGCTTCTCCGTCAGGAGGGGTTGCGGTGAAGGCGCCGGAGGCACCGTCGAAGTGAGCGTTGATTCCTGATTCATCGCAACGTACTTGATCGACGTTTTGGAGAATAAGAAGTTTATCTTTTAAGGGGGAGAGAGGTTCTAAGACTCCCTTGAATCCTTCAGTTTGAAGGGGGGCGGGGATGCCGAGGCCGAAGAAAACATTGAAGCTTCTTACGGGGATGGTTGCGGGCTGGGCTTCGGTTGCGAAGGCCGCCATCTCTTCTAAAAAGGGTAGTCCGATCGTGACGGAACCGATTCCTTTGAGCAAAGTTCTTCTGCTGATAGGTTGGCTTGCCATGATGGCCCTCCTCTCGATTACATAGAGTTTAGTCGTTAGAGCTCGGTTAAGGAGACAGTTCTGACTCCTATTTTGGCTCCCCTTGATCTTAAAAGTCTTATTTTCCCTTAATTAGGGATTTAAAACCAGCCTCGAAATCGACATTTTCTTCGCGATTGAGAGCGAATCCTAGGATTTTACCTCAGTTTGTGTCATTCGAATGAGGTTACTTTTAACTAATGCCTGGATGACCGCACGATAACTGCTTCCGTCAGCTTTAGCCTCGTTGTGAATCTGCTTGAGATCTTCGGTGTCATTTTCGGTGAGGGGGCGACCCAGGGCGAATTGAATCATTTTCTTTTCAATCGTCCTTTGGACCTGAGCATTTGCTGCGAGCAAGTCATTCAACTGTTGAGTTGTTTTATACTCGTGTTCCTTCTTGTCGCCCGGTATTTCGATGACCCCATCCTCGCGAAGGGTGTTTCCGTGTTCATCACTTTCACTGAATCCTCCGACACCATCATATTTTTCAAAGGCGAATGCCAGGGGTTCAAATTTCGCGTGGCAACCTCCACAGGAAGGATTGACGACTCGAGTCTGAGCGACATCCCGTCTCGACATGCCCTTTTTCGAGGGCACGGGGGTGGTATCTAATTCCGGTGGGGGATCACCTACTTTACTTCCCAAGAGATCTTTCAAAACAAAGAGACCGCGAGTCACCATCGAGGCTTCATCGCCTCCCATCGTCAAGACGCTTCCTTGAGTTAAAATCCCTCCCCGGGCCGGGTTGTTCGATAAATCGTACAGAGCGAATTTCTTAGATTGAGGTTGGATTCCGTAGTGCTTCGCTAAGCGGGGAGTCAAAAAGGTTTTCTTCGCATTGAGAAGAGTGGAGAGAGCTTGGTTTTCCTTCCAGGCAACTTCCTCGAAAAATGCGATGGTTTCTCGTCTCATATCCTGAGCGAGTTCTTTTGACCAATGGGGGAAATGTTTCTTATTGGGACGAAGGACAGACAAGCGATCTAGGTCTAACCATTCTTTAACAAAGCGACTTGCTTGTTTTTTGGCGCGAGGATCTTGAAGCATCCGTTTCACTTGAGATTCGATCTCTTTATCTGTTTGAAGGGAGTTGGAACGTGCCGCTTGAAGTAATTTTTCGTCGGGAGGTCCTCCCCAGATGAGGTAACTCATCCGGGTGGCTAATTCAAAGCTCGTGACTCGTTTGGCCTTGCCGTCACCCAGTTGATTCTCGGCTCGGTAAATAAAGCGAGGAGACTGAAGCATGGCGTAAAGAACGTAGTAGAGACCTTCGTCAAAGCTTCCTCCCTCATCTGCGATGAGAGCCGCGATTTTTTGGTAGGACTCCAGTTCTTCTGTCTGAAGTGGGCTACGGAAAATTCGCAAGGCTAACTCCGAGACGATATCTTCGATGCAGTCGAGAGAAAGGTTTTCACAGGATGAATATTTAAGTCCGATCTCTTGGAGATCGATTTTATCCACGATATGCTCGGCTAAACCCTGGTAGGCTTCGATGTGTTGAAGGTCGACCGTAAGGTTGTAGGCTGTGTTACTAAAGCCGTCCGCCCTCAGATCGGGGGGAAGAAGTTTTCGGGCTTCTTCTTCAACATCGATGTTAAAGAGAGCTTCGACAGTATCGATGTACTCTTCGACGGTGAGCCGTCTCAGGATCAGCTCACCAGAGTCCTTCTTGGGGGCGATCGCTTCGTAGTCGATTTTTTCGGTAGGCCAAACCGCACCGGCTGCGATCCATTTTTGAAGAAGTAATTTTTCTCTCTGAGTGAGAGGCGGATTACCCTTGGGCATCTCATCGATCAAGACCACTTCATAAAGTAGGCTCTTCTCGGGTTTCTTCGGAGTGAGAAGAGGGGCGTCGGGATCCGGACCAGGGAAAACTAGGGCTTTTTGTGTTAAGTCGATCTTTCCCTTTGCCTTCTTTTCGTGGTGGCATTTGAAGCAATGTTTCGTAAGAAGTGGAACGATTTTTTCTTTGAAGAATTCGGGACTCGAAGGTTGATGCAGAGTGAATTCTTCTTTGGGTGTCACCTTTTCTACCGACTCTTTGGGGGTGACTTTCTCTACCTTCTTTGAGGCTTTCGGATCTTTGATACTGACTGTGACCTTAGGGCCGGCTTTGAAGTTTTGTAGGATTTGTTTCGTTGAAAGAGCATAGGAAAAGAGAGCCACAAAGTGAACGTCTCCCAGCCAGCCTCGATCTGCCGACCATTCACCCCCGATTAAAAAACGATAGGATTCATTCCAATTGTCGAGCGATCCGGCGATTTTTTTTGAAGACGACTTTTTCCCGTTTAGGTAAATCGTCGCTATTCCCGCTTTAGTCCTCGTGTAAACCAAATGCGTCAATCGCGCTTGAGCTGTTTTATTTCCCGAAGCCAGAGAGGGGATTCCGTTTTCACTCGTCTTCGTCGTTCGGAGTCGAACATCAAATTTGTTACCATCTTGACCGACGGTCACATCACGCGCGCTCGAATTTTGAGACAGAGTGACGATTCTTGCGGGGCCCTGTTGAGTTGTATTTTTTGGTGTGATCCAGGCTTCGATCGTAATCTCGCCCGTGTTCTTTACTGCTTTCAGTATTTTATGCGGGAGGCGAGAACTGAAGATACGCGTCTTGCCGGTAAACGTGATGGCGTCTTTTTTCCAGCGGACTTTCCCGGGACGTTCGATCTCAAGATCGAGAGGAGTGCCCACTCCAGAGCGGTCTCGGATACTTCTCCCTTTTCCTTCTTGGAAAGTGTACAGGGCGAGAAGGCCCCTGGAGCTACGTTCTTCTGCTTCGCTCGACCGTCCGATAAGGGAAAGTAGTAGAATGACAAAAGTCGCTAAAGAAGTCTTTGAGGTCATTATTTTCACGCTTAAATAAGGTTAGAAGTTTTGAGTGTAGTGCCGAGAAAGACCGAGAAAGTGTGGGGCCACTCGACGCTACGAAGAATCAAAATGACTCTTGATTCACTTTAAGGCTAAATCCACTCACAAAAAAGCCCTAAGTTTATATCCATCTACTGTTTGGGAGGAAATCTTGGGCTGAGATCGCAAACGGTCGATAGATGAATGAGAAATTCTCGAGTGAGATCGAGACCCCCTAAAGAGCTTTCTTCTGATAAGTCCCGTTTCCCAAAGAACCATTGACTCCAAAATCTGATTCTCAATCCAATCCTGAAAAACCAAAGCGTACTCGGCGATGGCTGGATCATCTCCTGAGCCCGGCGGGCGAATTTCAGGGAGGATTTTGGCGGTTCGGGGTGCGATCGTTGCGGACGATCTACCTCGCCTACCGAGAATTTATTGCGGATTTCGCCTGGGAGCGCGCTGCGGCCCTCACCTTCGTTACCATCATTTCCTTGCTCCCAATCACCGTTCTCATATTGAATCTCTTCAGTATCTTCTGGAGTGACCAAGACCTGCGGACTTACGTCAAGGACAAGGTCGATGAGTATGTATTTCAGGTCGACTTGACGGAAGAAAAGGAAGTCGTCCCCGAAGCACCTTCAGAACCGGAGAGCCCGACGAATTCAGAATCTTCAGAAGCAGAGAGTTCATCGAATGAGCCCAGTATCCAGGACGTGATTCACAGTTGGATCGATCGCTCCATCTCGCGGGACATGCTTCAGGTCAACGTGCAAAATAATTTGAAGGCCTTGATCACGCTGGTGCTCTCCGCCCTAGCTCTTTTGGTTTCAGGGGAGCGGGTGTTTAACCGCATTTGGAAGGTGGAAGGGACTCGCACCTACTTTCAGAAGTTCGTCGCCTTCTGGATGATCTTAACCACCAGCCCTCTATTAGTTACCGCTACCTTCTTTGTTGAAGGTCTCGCAGGTGAAGGCTCGGCGGTTGGTAGTTTTCTGAAGACTTACCACTTACAAGAAGCACTTTACGGTTTTATCGTTCCGATCCTCATCGGTTGGGTCGCCTTCAGTTTGATCTACCTTCTCCTCCCTATGACCCAGGTGAAGATCCTTCCCGCCTTGATCGGGGGAGGCTTCTCGAGTATCAGTTTTTTCTTATTGAGGAAGTACTTATTTAAGCCTTACTTTTATCAAGCGATGAAACTCGAGGCCTTCTACGATTCTCTGGCCACCATCCCTATCTTTTTGGTTTTCGTTTACGTGGCTTGGATTATTATCCTGGCTGGTGGTGAGCTGACTTACGCCATTCAGAATCACGACCAGTTGTTGCGGACACATCGCCTCCGCCGAGCGGCCGAGCGCTACAGCGCCATTTTTTTGGGCTTGTTTTGCTTGGAGCGAATCATGAAAGCGTTTTACCAGGGAGCCGAATCACCCAGTCGAGTCGATTTAGCGGAAGAGTTAAACGTGCATCCGGAAGAATTGCAGCCAGTCCTGGGTTCGCTCTGTGAAATGGGAGTCTTAGCGGAGAGCGCTCAATCGGGGGATCCTCTCTACCTGCCGACGAAGTCACCGGAAGCTACTCCCTTGAGAGATGCCGTTGAAAACTTGCTCCTACTAGGTCAGCGAGAGGAGCTTCAATCTCAGCGTTCCGCATCTCAGATCCCGGAGGTGCAAATCCATAGGCAGTCAAGGGATGCGTATCTCAGCTATTTTGACGGAAAATTTCTTTCTGACTTGGGAAAAGAAGACTCCTTGAAACTTTCAGAATTACCATTAAATTCTCCTCCATTACTCCTCGATAGCCCCGGGGAATCCGATTCGTAAGCTTATTACTCAGTGAGTGTTAAGAGGCTTTCTGTCGCGCTTTGTCTCGCCTCCGCCTCGATCCTACCTTTTTTTCTTAATGTCGGTTCTATCCTCAATTCCCGCTGTAACCTAAAGGCCTAGAGAGCTATAATCCGGGATTGAAATCTTACTGCTATCAACCTGACTATAAGCTCAAACTCCAGAGATTGATCGAGAGGTTAATCCGAGAGATTCAATGCAGTTGAGATTGGATTACCCTCGAGGAGATCTAGAAGAGTTCACATCTGAGCCCAGAGCCCATTCGACCCATGATGTGAGGGATCTCTTGGTCAATCATTCCCTGGGAGTCATTCATTGGAGCAATTGTTCCAGATTTCTCAGGAAGACCTAAAAAGCGCTCCTTATCCGGGGCCCAAAAATAGACTACCCATGAATTCAAAGTTACCTGAAGAGCAAGAATCTGGTTCTGAACATCTCGATCGTTCAGACTCCTCAGTTAAACCTACTCCTTCCGCCCCGACGGAGAGCTCCGACACCCCACCGGGATACAGAGTTCGTACCGATGAGAATACCGGGTTGAAGGCTCTCTTTGAGAAAGCCTTTTTCGATGTTCCCTATTCTCCGGAATCGATTACGAGTTTAGAGAAAACTCGATTCGTGCCCAAGTCGAGTAGCAAGGTTTCAACTGAAAACTTTGGGGATCAACCACGCACCGTTCTCCTCTACAGTGGTCCGAGCGGGGTCGGTAAATCGAGAGTCTTTCGTCAGTTTAGAAACTACGCCGAAGAACGTAAGATTCCGGTCTACGAAATTCACTGTTACGACGTTGAAAGTATTCCTTTTAAACCCTTTCTACGAGTCATTCGTGAAATTTTAACGGATTTTCAATTCGAAGATATTCTTCGAGAAAAATACCGCGTGGGCTTAGAGAGCTTTCTCCCTGAGCTCTTCCAAGATGAGGAAGAAGAAGCGAAGGGTGTCAGTTTAGATTCGACCCATTGGGAGAAACTGGATCAGTGGAAGACCCCTGAATCTTGGGAAGAAGATAAGATTCGCATCTTCGAGGGGATCGCTCAGCTGCTATTTGATATCACCCAAATTTGCCCCGTGATCATCCTGATTCATGATTTGAATTGGGGAGATCAAGCGACAATCGAGTTGCTTCGCTACATCGGTCGCAACCTTCAATTAAGAAACCATCGTAAGCCCGATTGGAGTGGGGGAGAAGGCTCTTCTTATTCGGACGCCCATTGGGTATCGGAAGAAGGCGAAATCGACGATCCTGATCATCTCGACTTAACTTCGGGAACTGCGCGGGACGCCCTTGGCTCTTTCCTCGACAGTGACGTCGATGAACGAGCGAGTTCTTTAGGCTCGTCGGAGTATACCGACAGTTACGGTCTCAGTCGGGATGGTGAAGCCTCTCGTTTGATGATCCTTGCGAATTACGAGTCATCTCGGGATGGTAATTCCTACATCGACGCTGCCTTAGATCGTCTGGGCGAAGAACCCTTTGGCTATCACGGAAAAATCAGCACTTTAGAGTTAGAGGATACCGAACTCTTCTTTAAACAATTTGAAGGTGGAGTGCCTTTAGACGGGCCCGATGTACTTGAGAAAATGCATCAAGGCTCCCAAGGCTTTCCTGGTTTCCTCCGTGAAGCAGTTCGTTTGGTTTTTGAGAAACGAGAGCAGTCTAATTCAAATTTAGAGGCTCCGATCACTTCTCAAGAAGTCGATGCCATTTTAGAGGGGGAAGCTTCGACTCCAGCGGATTCGAAGGAGCAAGATGATTCTTCTGAATCCAAACCCACCGATCGAGCGCATCAAATTCGGCATTCCATTCTTAAAAATCGCTTAGCCCTATCTCCTCGAGAAGACATCGAGATTCTCCAAGTTCTCTCGTTGGCACGAAAACCTCTGTCGCTCACGATTTTAGCGCATGTCTTAGACCAGCCAGAGTCCGAGATTCAGTCGCGTCTCGATCGACTTCAAGGGCGCCATTTGATCGAACCCCTCGGTCAATTATTCCCTCACGGAATAAAAGAGGACGGTTACTACTTCCAAATCTGGGACTATTCAGAAGTGATTTCGGAAGGAATCGATTCCCTCGATTCTCGACAATCGATTCATCAAAAGATCGCCAAAGCGTTCAAAGAAACCCTCAGTCCTCAACTACTCACTGAGAAGGCTTTCGAAGTTTTCTATCATTGTTTGAGAGGGGGCCAGTGCGAAGAGTCGATTCATCACGCTTTCACTGCTGTCGATCGATTGGCGAATTCTTTTTCGTTGGAACGAGCGAACATCGTTCTTCAGGACCTTCAAGATGGTCTCTTGGCGACGAAGTCAGATTCTGGGGAGCTTCAAGAAGAACAGTTGAGGATTCTACACCGAGCTCGAGAACAGCAGACGGCTTTTTGGGTCGCGCTGCAAGATTATGAATCTGCCGAAAAGTCGATCCAAGAGCTGATTAAATCTTCAGCACCAGAAATCGATGACTCACAACGATCCCTCTTGCTCTTACGAGAAAGTGAAATTCACCGTCGAGCCGGGGATACGAATAAAGCACTCAAATCTCAATCCAAATCCTACAAATTGATCAGCGATTCCAACAGTCAACTTGCGGTCAGTTGGCATCTCTTCAGTGCTCAAGTTCGACACGACCGAGCCGATGTCAAAAGGGGGATTAACTTAGCACTCAAAGGGATCAAAATTGCGAAAAAGCGCCTCGAAGAAGACACTTCAGGTAAAGACTTCATTCGCAAGAAAGATCAACGAGATCTCGCGGAACTCTATCGGCTTCTCGCTCAGCTCTTTTGGAATAAAGGAGATGACGCCCACGCCGTTGACAACTTCCAACGCAGTCTGAATCAATTCGAAGGTCTCGGAGATGAATCCGAGAGTGCGAAGGTTCTCGATGATTTAGGGAAGGTTTATCTGGAGCGGGGTAATTATTTCCGAGCTGCTCGATACTTTTATAAAGCCTTAGAATCGAAACGACGCGGGCGAGATATTGCGGGCCTCTGTGAATCTTACGATCGGTTGGGATTGGTTTACTTGAGAACTGGGGATGAGATCAAGACGATCGGCCTCCTCAATCACAGTATTCACCTCAAAGAAAAAATTGGCGATCTCCAAGGGCTCAATCCTACTTTAGGAATCCTCGGAGAACTCTATTTCCGTCTCGGGCGCTACGAAAAAGCGACAGCCTACTTCAAACGCGAAATTCAAAATAGTCAAACTCTTCATGATACAGCGGGGCTTGTTGAAGCCTTCACCCATCTGGGTTGGGTTTGCTTTGAGATCGGAGATTTCAAGCAGGTCGAAGATCTCCATCGCCAAATCGGAATTCTTTCCTCTGAGTTTAAGCTCAAGGAGCAAGAAGCGGGTGGTGCGCGTTTAGGTGGAGTTTATCAAGTTCTTCAACGCAACTGGACCGAGGCTGAAGCTCTCTTTAAGACGGCTTTAGAAACCTTCTCGAAGCAGGGGAATAAGCGTCAAGAGGCAGAGGTTTTACTCGATCAAGCCGAAGTTCGTTACACTCGGGAAAGTTACCCCGATGCTTTAAAGGTCGCCTCCAAAGGCTTAGTCGCCGCCGAACAACTCAAGGCCATCGATCTTCAAGTCAGGGCCTTGATCATCAAAGGAAACATCTATCGGTTTTTAAAGGGCGGACAACCTGAGAAGGCAAAGGAAGTTCTCCGTAAAGGACTCGAGCTCGCTCAGACCGTTAACGATGTTCACCTTCTGTTCCAGATCTATTATTCATTAGCTAAAGTTTATCACTACGATCACGAGTTTGTAGAAGCGGGGAGTTTTTACGGAAAAGCGGAAGCGATCCTGCGTCGCATCGCCGATGACCTTCCCGATGATCAAACAGTGCGCTACTTCGAGCATCCTCAAAGAAAAGTTTTCCTCGAAGATGCCAACCGCTACCGAAAGGAAGTTAAGGGGCGCTCTGAAGCCGAATCCATAGGTGATCCTCGCGAACGACTTTCGACATTAAGTAGTGCAGATCTCCGTGATCAGCCTGTCGGATTACCCAATTTTAAAGATCTCAATGAACGCTTGTTGAGATTGAATGCTTCCCAACATTCGAGCGAATTTTTTGTGAGTTTATTGAGAGAGGTCGTCGATCTCGTTCACTCGGAACGGGCTTTCATCTTGCGGGTTCAAAGCCGGAAATACTTCTTGGTTGCCCAAGAGGGATTCGGGGAGAAGCCTCAAGAAAATGAAGAATTCCCGATGGCACAAGCGATAACTGAAGAAGTCATCCGAAAGGGAAGCACCGTTCTACTAAGTGGACCTGAAGAAATCGAACGGGAAGGGCGGTATCCCCGAGGTGGAGCTTTGGCTCAACGAAGTCTCTTGGTGATTCCCTTAGTCTCGAATGAACGAAACTTTGGTGCGATCTACCTCGACCGTTCTCTCTCTTTAGGGAAGTTTACTCCACGAGATCAACTTCTCTGTGAAGCACTGGCGTCCCACATGGGAGTGGCTTTAGATAATCGAAGACATTATGAAGCAACGATTGTCGAGCCTCTCACCGGTTTGTATTCTTCTTCCTACTTTATCGAACGACTTAAGGAGGTCTTCCGGCAAAACAACCTTCATGGTCGACCCTTCTTCTTGCTCGGCTTCTATATGCCGACCTTAGAGTCTTCGATGAAGGAAGGGGCTCGCTTGTTGGGAGAGAGATTGAATGAAGATCTCAATGAAGAATTACCTCCCGAAGCGATCGCATGTTGGGGAAGTCCCATTTTGAGCGTGCTCGTTACGGATAAAGAGTATTCGCAGGCCGACCGTTTAGCGCAAAAGATTCGAACAAAGTTGGTGAGTTTGGTGAACTGTGGAGTGGAAACCGAAATCTTAGCTCCCGATGCCCGCATTCCCAATGGAGCTCAACTTTTCTATGAGATGCGACGACAACTCTTACCCGATGAGAGTGATCAGCACACCCTTCTCGAAATTAGGGAACTCTTATCTCAAGATATCTCCTTGAAGGATGCTAAGCGCATTCTCGAAAAACACATCATCGAGAACACCCTCAAGAAAACGGGGGGTAACATTACTCATGCTGCTAAAGAATTGGGGATCCACCGTCCTCAACTTTCAAATCTCTTGAAGAAGCACGCCCTGAAGCGAGAACGCTTCGAGCGTAATTTAGAGATGGAATTGGATCAGAGGAATAATTAGGGTGGGGAGTCGCTGGTTTTCAAGCTCACTCTTTAATTAGACCGTCCCAATTTATAATGAGATTTGGATCTGCCCATTGCCAAGTGTTCTAAGAGGGACAAATTTCATATTCCTTCGAAGTGAAGTCTCTTTGTTCACGACAAAAAGCTCTAACTTTGAAGCCACCTTGCCCGGGCAAGGTGAATTTTAAATACACCCCGCAAATTGAAATTAATATGCCGCCCTTACAGGGCTTGTTATCCATCTCTTCCTCTACCCAGGGCGACGCTTCGCTCTGCCCTGGGCTATGCTATTGCGGGCTTTCAGCCCTTGGTGGGATCGCTAAGGAGGTGTGGGAGGAAACTGCGGCGAGTCGCTGGTTCCTCGCTATCAGGCGTCAAGCCCGTAGGTTGGTGTTAAAATTTAGAGATAATACCCTTACCTAAAGTGTAGAAGAGGCCTGAGATTTTATGGCGCATTTAAGGGAACGGGCAGGTACAAGACCTGCCCCTACAGGACTATTACTTTAATTTAGAATAAAGAATTAATTTCTAAATCAACCCTTCCTCATCGCGCTCACCTGTTCCGAAACACTCTTGTTTCGAATTATTTTTGGGGTATGGGTTGGAGACTTGTCGAAACCTAATATTTCTAAGACACAGCGGGAGGCAGCGTGGAGGGCTTCAGGATGCCAGACGACTTTGTAGATTTCTAATTTGTCGAATGCTGTTTTTAAAATCGCTTCTAGGTTGGAGTGATCACCGTGAGGGTTGAGAGCTTCTAACAGTGCATTTCTTGGCTCGGGATGTTCCGCTTCGTGGGCTTCCACCAGGTGAATGATTTTAAAGACGGGGTAGAGTTGGGGGATGGAAGATTGATTTTGTTCGACAGGGATGGTGTCAACAACTCCCAATCCTCTTCGAGTTGGAGCCACATGTGTGATTCCGTGGCTAATAACCTCCCAATAACGATCCTGAAGAGAGCGAATGACATTGTTTTGAACTTTTGGATCTCCTACCAAGATAATGTTTTCAATGGCCGTCGGCCATCCGGGTCCTGATCCGGAAATTGTGGATCCTTCGATCGTGAGTTGAGTGTCTAGAAGAATCAGATCCAAAACGTTTTCAACTAAGTAGAGAACATCTTCTTGTGACGGTCCTTCGCGATTGGATTCGGCGGGAAGCGTCCAGTCGATCATAATCGATGTTCCATCAGCGACGGGATGGAGCTTGGCAACGGCTCCGAGAGCATCCATTCTCAATTCAATGATTTCAGGGCGAGAAACGGGAGTGTGGACCGGCTCCGTCGTCCAATTCGCTGATTTACGAACAACTTTTTTGTTTTTGATCAACTGCTCATTCTCCGAAACAGGAACGAGGATCGATCGGTAGCCGAGGCGGCAATAAATCCGTACCTTCTTTTCTGCAGACTCTCTAACCTGGGCGTGATTATCTTCGATATATTTGAAGGCTTGCTCGAATAAATCGGTGAGTTGAGTTGACGATGTCGTCAAAGAAATCTCGATGTCTTGAAAAGAAAACGAATGGTTCATCAGGCTCAGCGCTCGGCAGTGAAAAAATGTCTACAAATGAGAACGAGTGAACAGGAAATACCTTCAGCCTCAGATGAAGGGCTTCCATAAAGTCTGATGAATAAGGGGGCAAGAAGTGTTCCGGCCTATATAGGAATTGATTTCCTCTATGTGAATAGTTAAATCAAGCCGTCCAGGGCGTTCAACATCCAGCGGAACTCACGGGTTAATCCATTTAACAATCGACTCGAATCCGTGAGGACAGGCCAAGTGTAGGTTTCAAAGGCGAGGTGAGTGGAAAGCTTTCTTTTAACGATTTCTCTGAGGGCTTTATGGGTGTCTTCCTGGGTTGTTCGGAGATTCTTCCAACGTTTTAAGTAGAGCGGAACATGGAAGTGAGTTCTCAGTTCGGCGAGATCAGGGAATTGATCAGGCTTCAATTGTTTGGGAAGTTCATTTAAATCTCTTCCGCGCCAAATCGGTTTTCCCTGAGCATCGGCCCCGCAAAATTGATGAAGGTAGCGTTGTTCGTGCATTCCTCTAAACGTTTGGTATCCCGTGGGGGAACGATGTGGATTTCTTAACGCTAAGGCATTGGTGACGTGAACCTTGCCAATCTTGATCCCCGCTTTGGCGAGATCGATCGCCGCTTGGGCGGGTTCATCAAAAAGGACGGAAAAGTGACAAGTGTCGAGGTTCACCGTGAATCGATGGCGGAGTACTTGCTCCAGTTGACTCAGGGTTGAGAACTTATTTTTCCATTTCTTTTTCGCTAAGGGCAAAAGCGTATTTTCGAAAAAATCGATGACTTGGTCGGAGGTGTCTAAGGTGGTGTCGGGCTCGGGTTCGATGGCTAAAACCACATCTTTTCCCGTTTTTTGGTAGAGTGTTTCCTGAGCCCAAAGAACTTTCAAGAATCCTTCGGCAATCGCACGATGCACTTTGGGAGTATCTTTCCACGGCCGGTAGGTTCCCGTTAACGAGCTAACGGACCCCTGGCGATCTTCGGGAAGAAGGTCGGCAAATATTTTTGAGATTTCGATCGTCCAATGAACGCGTTCTTTTGTGGTCCAATCCGGAGCGTAAACCTGTTCCTTGACTTTCTTAGCTTGAAAATTATTGAGGGGGAAGGCATTAATCGAGAAGATATCTAAGCCGTTTTCGACGAGGTAGCTCGAAAATTGCTCACGGACCTGCATCGGGGTTAGTTCTTTGGCGAGTTCGATCCCGATGCGAAGTTCTAAGCCTGATCGTCCTTCTTTCCCGAAGACTCGCTTTCTCACGGGGATCGTATAGTCTTCTAAAAAACGATACATCTGTTTTAGAGTTTCGCTTTTATGGACGTTGGTGGAGTAACCAAAATGGAGTTCAGGTCTTTTCTTACGAGCGTTCATCGTTCATCATCACCGCTGAGTGGTCGGGGGAGCCCTAACTCTAACAGTTCTCTCTAAAAATGAGTTGTTAAAGAATTGAGCCCAGCATTCTATGTTGACAGTCGAGGAAGAATCAATCCTCCAGGAAAGAATACAAAGAGATGAATTCAAATAGTGAAGCTCAAAATATGCGAGTCATCGGAATCGATGTGGGGACGACGAGTGCACGGGCCGGTGTTTTTGACTTAGATGGCAACATGTTGGGGCATTCAAGCCATCCCATCGATATCCACGAACCTCGACCGGAATTTTATGAACAATCTTCCGAGAATATTTGGGAAGCGTGCTGTCGTTCGGTTAAGGAAGCCCTTCAAGCGGGAAATGTTCAAGCCGAACAAGTCGTCGGATTGAGTTTTGATGGGACTTCATCGGTTGCTGCTTTCGATGCACAAGATCAACCCGTAAGCATCTCACCAACGGGGGATGATCGTTGGAACATCATCCTGTGGATGGATCATCGAGCCTTGGAAGAGACGGAACTCATCAATTCTACCGGGCATGAAGTGCTAAAATACGTGGGCGGAAAGATATCTCCCGAGATGGTCACGCCCAAACTTTTATGGGTTAAGAAAAACTTAAAACAAGCTTGGGAACGGGGGACCCGATTTTTAGATCTCACCGACTTTCTAACTTACCGCTCAACCGGAATCGACGTGCGTTCGATGTGTACCACTGTTTGTAAGTGGACGTATCTCGGACATAAAAATGAAGGGAAGGGTGAGTGGGCTCAAGATTTCTTTCAATCTATCGGCTTAGAAGATCTCTTAGAGGGCGATCGAAGCGGGCGAAGGATCGAGGCGATGGGAACTCGCATCGGAGGGCTGACAGCGAAAAGTGCACAAGAATTAGGATTGGTTAAAGGAACTCCCGTGGGAGTCGGAGTGATCGATGCTCACGCTGGGGCTTTAGGTCTGTTGGGTGGAGCCCTTCACGGAAAGGAAGATCCTCAGATTGAACTTGAGCGGGCCTTAGCTTTGATCGGTGGAACTTCTTCTTGTCATTTAGCGGTGTCGAGAGAGCCTCTGTTTTTAGATGGGATTTGGGGACCTTATTACTCAGCCTTAATTCCAGGGATGTGGTTGACCGAGGGAGGTCAGACGACGAGTGGCTCCTTGATCGATCACATGATTGAAGATTCGCAGGCAGCGGTTGAGTTAAAGCAAGAGGCCAAGGCTCAGGGAAAAACGATCTACGAACTGCTCAATGAACAGTTGCTCGAATTAGGAAATGGGCAATTCGACCCAGAACTTACTCGTGAACTCCACATCTTGCCCTATTTTCTTGGAAACCGAAGCCCCCGAGCCAACCCTGATCTTAAGGGGGTGATATCGGGAGTCACCCTCGATCGAAGTCGTCAGGCTGTCGCATTGAAATACTTAGCTGCGATTCAAGCTGTGGCTTACGGTACTCGTCACATCATCGAAAGTATGAACGCCGGGGGGTATCAGATCGACCAAGTTCTGGTCTGTGGTGGAGGAACTAAGAACCCCGCTTGGCTCCAAGAACATGCTGATATTACGGGTTGTCAATTGCATCTTCCCCGCGAACCGGAAGCCGTGTTGCTCGGTACTGCAATCTTAGGAGCCGTTGCGGCCGGAGTTTTCGAAACCGTACCCCAAGCGATGAAGAAAATGGGGCAGAGCGAACAAATCATCGAGCCAAATCCTCAAAACAAGAATTACCATGATAAAAAGTATCAAGCCTTCCACAAGCTTTACGATCATTTTGTAGAGTTGAACTCTCTCCTTTCTGAGGGATCGAAATGAGCTTAGATCATTCGCAGTCAAAAGAGAATTCTACCAAGATCGCTGCGATCGTTTTCGCCGGTCCCGATGTCTTTGACATCGATGGCACTTGGGCAGAGCTTAAACATTTTGATCGGTATTGGATCGTCGCAAGAGATGTTTCGGTTAAAACACAGCTCGACGAACTTCAATTCGAGAATGTACATTGTCTCTCCCCTGAGTATCCCTTGGCTCAGGGGCTTCACTCCTGTCCTGACTCCATATTTGATGAGATTTCCCGGGATACTGATTTAACTTGGCTCCTTCTTCTTGAAGCTAATGAGCGCATGGGGGAGAAATTTAGAGCTGAGCTCTTTGAACAGACCCAAAAGAACAAAGTGCTTGGATTTCGGTTTTTGATTCAGCGCTTACAAGTGGGGATTTACACCAAGAAAAAATTTGGTTCTCAGCGTGAACGTCGGTTGTTTAATCTACGCCCGCACTCTCAAGGGAATTTGGACAATAATCAAATCGATCAACGAAGAGAGCTCTTAGGCCGTTGGACTGAAGAAAGCAGTCGAAATTTTAAAAATTCGAAATCTAAAACCAGTATAGATCCTTCTGATGAAGAATATGATTGGCCCCAGTTTGAACATTCACTCATCGATTTAGGTCATCGTTATATTTCGGATCAGTTGCGGTCCATGAATCGACAAACGAATTGGGTTGAGGGGAATTCGCAACGGTGCCAGCCGCTGAAGTGGTGTCGGCAGTCCCTCGGGATTTTTTGGAAAACCTATTTCTCTAAAAAAGGGTACTCTGAAGGCATGCCCGGGTTAGTGGCCTCAACCTTACGAAGTTTCGAAAGATTTTTGAGTTCCCTCAAAGCTTGGGAAAAGGGAAAGACATCTACTACTGAGGACTAATTAGTTTCTGTTGAATCTTGCTCCTGCGGAGCCTGATTCAACCGTTCCAGCAAATCATAGATTTGCTTTCACTCCGCTGAACATAGGCTCTGCGAGCCAATGTCCACGGCCGAGTTGATCCCAACTCGGCTTAGTTCCTGTTTTTCAACAGGACTTACGTCGAAACTAATCGTTCCGCCAAGTCGTTGTTCCCGCCAATATCGGTGAGGCTTCGTTCTCGCCCTTCGAATAAGTACGTGAGCTTTCGGTGATTCAGTCCCAACAGGGAAAGCATCGTGGCATGAAAATCATGAACGTGAACTTTGTCTTCGACGGCTCGAAAGCCAATTTCGTCAGTTGCTCCGATGACCTTTCCACCTTGTATGCCGCCTCCTGCTAACCACGCGCTGAATCCATAAGGACTGTGATCACGGCCGTTACTACCTTGCATGACCGGAGTGCGCCCAAATTCACCCGCCCACACGATGAGGGTGTCTTCTAACATCCCCCTTTGTTTGAGGTCTGTTAATAGCGCTGCGATCGGTTGGTCGATACGACTCGCATTATTCTGATGATTCTTGGCACATTCTCCGTGTCCGTCCCAATCTGAATTCATGAGTAATACGAATCGCACTCCCCGCTCGACCATCCTTCGGGCGTAGAGGCACATGCTTCCGAAGCGTTGAGTCGCGCCTTGACTTAAGCCATAGAGTTCTCGTGTCTTTTGGGATTCTCCCGCGATATCCATTAATTCAGGTGCAGCCATCTGCATTCGGTACGCCAACTCGTAGTTTGAGATACGGGCTTCGAGTCGACTGTCGCCTGGGCGGGTTGAACGATGGCGTTCGTTCCACTGGGAGAGTTGATCGAGAAGAATTCTTTGATCGCCTTGGTGGATCCCCTTGGGGCGCGAAAGGTTTTGGATGGGCGGTCCCTCGTTTTTCAGTAATGTTCCCTGGTAGATTGCGGGTAAGAATCCCGAATGATACATCACTCGTCCCCCTCTAAAACCACTATCGGTCATAGCAATGTAGGCAGGGAGTGAATCGCTTTCACTTCCCAAGCCGTAGGTGACCCAGGCTCCCACGCTGGGATGACCGAGTAACACCGATCCTGTCGACAACAACGTGATTGCGGGGCCATGGATAAAAGAATCGTGATAGCAAGAGCGAACCACGGCAAGGTCATCCGCATGCTGAGCTAACTTAGGAAATAAGCTCGAGATTTCGAGGCCCGACTTTCCGTGCCGAGTGAAGGGGAAGGGGGAGCCCATCAGTCGGCCATCGACCGCCCGCATAAATTGCAAGGGAAGCCCCTCCGCATTAAAGCTCTTGGGCAAGGGTTTCCCGTTCAGTTTTTGAAGGACCGGTTTGGGGTCGAATGTTTCCAGTTGGCTCGGACCGCCGACCATGAAGAGGAAGATGACATTTTTTGCCCGAGGAGCGAAATGAGGTGCTCGCGGATTTAATTGATGGGAAGTCGACAGATCCTTTTTATTGCTGAGTGAAGCTTGAAGTTCATCGCGAGCTAGAAGCTGGGATAAGGCGATACATCCCAAGCCAAATGCAGAGTTCTCTAAGAACGATCTTCGAGATTTGATTTGAGGATTGAATTGATGCTCCTGGGGTGAAGGGTTCATTTTCAGTTCTTCTTTTGCATTCCTTCAATCGATGTAGATGAACTCATTGAGATTCAACAGCATAAGACAAAATCCAATCAGAGCTTTAGCTTGTTTTTTCGGAAGCTTTTTGAGTGGATCAGGTAAGGGATCGAAATCTTCTTCGGCGATCGGTTGATTCTTTAATTTTACTAGCAGGTCGAGAGATTCTTTTAGTTCTTGGGGATTAGGGTCTCGCTGGAGAGCTAAATTGAATGCCCGCTGAATCTGTTTTTCTGAATCATTACCGGCTTCCCTAAGAAGGCGAGTGGCAAAATTTTGAGATTGCTGAAATGAAGTATGGTTATTTAAAAGCCATAAGGCCTGAGGAGCAACGGTTGAAACTTCCCTTCCGGCACAACTGACCGCGTTAACCGGAGCATCAAAAATCTCGAAGAGAGGAAATCGAAAATTTCTCCTGACGATGATGTAGATACCCCTTCGAGTGTGGTCACCCGGGTCTTGGGAGGGAACCCAATTCGCTTTGTCGGTGAGCTCTTCGGCGATCAGAGGAGGCATCACGGGTCTTCCTCCCATGCGTAAATTGAGAGTTCCCGCAACGGAATGAATCGCATCCCAAAGGGCTTCACCTTCTAAGCGTCGACGATTAGTTCTCCACAACAGACGATTGTCGGGGTCTTTGTTTTGGTGTGTTTCAGAAGAAAAGTTGCTCGATTGCTGGTAGGTTTTAGATGTCATGATCAGGCGGTGCATGGTTTTTATGCTCCAACCGTGAGCGATAAATTCATGAGCCAACCAATCGAGTAATAAGGGGTGGGAAGGTGGAATTCCCATCGCACCAAAATCATTGGCGGTGGGAACCAACCCTTGACCGAAGTGCCACTGCCAAATCCGATTGACCATCACTCTCGAAGTGAGGGGATGATCGGATCGGGTGATCCATCTCGCTAGCTCGCCGCGACTCTTTATAGCGGAGGGAAGGGCTTTATTGGCTTCTGTTTTGGCAGCCAAAAACTGCGGGAGTGCTGGGTTCACTTTCTCACCTTCTCGGTGGAGTTCACCTCGTTCTAAGATGAAGATCGGAGGAACGAGAGCTTCAATTTCAGGTTGTAACACTGAAACTTTAGGAGGTTCCATCAAGCCGTCGTAAGCCACTCCCTGGGCGTCTCGAATTGGAAGCGAAAGTAGTGCATCGGCGAGACTCAATTTCAATTGCTGTAATTGTTGGGTTTCTTGAGGGGTGCGTTGGCGTCCACCGGTTTTTCGTTCGTAAAGTCGATAGGCTTTACGCGCCTCATCGACTCGAATCACAGCGGGGTAGTGTTGCTTATAGTCAGCGATTCCCATTCCGTGTTGAATAGGGATTTCAGCTTCGCGGCTTTGAGCGAACACGGCTTGAAGTGAATAATAATCCCGTTGAGAGATGGGATCGGTTTTATGGTCATGGCATCGTGCACAGGCCAAAGTCAGTCCTAAGAATGCCGAACCTGTTGTGTCGACCCAATCGGTCAGGCGTTCGAGGCGCAGCTTTTTTGCATCCATATTGGATTCGTGAATTTGCGGTCCTAATGCGTAAAAACCGGTGGCCGTGAGGGCTTCAAAGTTTTTAATTTTCTCGGGATCGATCACGTAGCTTCCAGCAAGATCTAAATTGTCGGGCCACAGTTCATCCCCTGCAATCTGTTCTTGGACAAAGAGATCAAATGGCTTGTCGTCGTTGAATGACTTAACGACGTAGTCTCGAAATCTCCAAGCATTTCGATAATAAATATCGGTTTCGTAGCCTCCCGTATCCGCATAACGAGCGACGTCGAGCCAGTGCCGTCCCCAGCGTTCCCCGTAGCGAGGTGAATCTAAAAGTTCATCGATTAAGCGTTCCCAGGCGTAAGGTGTTTTATCCTGAACAAAGGCCTTCACTTTTTCGGGTGATGGGGGCAGGCCTAATAGATCGAAGTAAGCGCGACGAATTAAAACTTGTTTCGAGGCTGGTGGGGCAGAAGAAAGCCTTGCTTGTTTGAGTTTCTTTAGGACGAACGCATCGATGGGGTGAGTTCTTTGCGCTTCTTTCTTGCTTGATTCAATTTTGTATTTCTTTAAAAGCCCAGCCTCGACGGCTTCTCGCTGAGCTTGAGTCAGCGCCGTACTGTAAAAAGCCACCTCAGAAACATCGCCACGAAAGTGAGCTAATTCCTTAAGCGCACTTCCTAAAAAGATTGACCAGTCGGATCGGAGGCGCATATCGGGGATGGCTTGACTTCCAGAAAGAGTGCTCTTTAAGGGATTCTGCGTCTGAGCTTGGCCATTGACGAAAAACTCAGTGCTCGAGGTCATCGCCCCTGGTTTTTTTATGAGTGTGAGAACCAGAGGACGGTGGGTGATTCTCCGTAAGGAGAAATGAGAAAGCGCGGCGTTGTGTCCGAAACCGCCCGAATGTGAGAGGCGAGAACTCGCTGGGTGTAACTCGATAAAGCCGGAGGTCGGTTTACCGAAATTGGCACCGGGGGCGGGGTCTCCAAAGCCAAATAGAGTTCCCACATTTTGCCTCTGGGGAAGCGTGTCGAGGTAAACCACCATGATGAAAGTATAGCCCGAGTTACCTTTTAACTTATATAGATCCGCATGAGAGTCAGTCGGTGTTTTGACTCCCAAACCCATCAATGGGCCGAAACGGATGGCGGGGTGACCCTGAATTTTTCCTCTTTCGATAAATCTGGGCGGATGCCCGAATCCTTCATTGAGTCGAGATCGAGTTGGAATGAGATTTCTATTTTTGCCACTTTGATCATTCCAACTTAGGACGAGCTCCCGATCTCGAAGTGAAAGGGTTGAGCTCACATACCACGCTTCTAAGTACTCCTGGAGAGGGGCATGGTTTGGAGCCCAAGTCGGCTTGGATGAAGCAGTAGGAGTAGAGCTGATCTCATCGGGAAGTGAAGGTCGCTTCAATGGCTTAAAAGACCAGAACGAATCCGCTTTTTTTAATCGTTTTTCCCAGGAACTCTTATTTTGTTTCTGAGATTTTTTCTGAGGGGAGTCTTCACATAAAATCTCTTTGGCTGATGAACCTATCAACGATAACAGAACTAACATTGTCAGTATCTTTGATAACGGAAACTTCATGAATCGACTTTAGACAGAGCTTTAGAGGAGTGAATGAAAGTATTCTTCGAAGGCTATGAGATGACTCTTCGAAGCTCTTCCGGTGGAGCTTGTTTCAACAGGAATTAGTTAGAGAATAAACTTCAAAAATTGCCCTCTTCACAATTTTACCCAAAGTAAATCCTATTTTGATAGACTGATTTCTCTTTCTCCTGATTCTCATCGATAGGAGATCGAAGACTGTAGCCTCATCCCCTAAGTAGGGCTTGAATCGAGTCCCTGATTGTCGTCCTTCGCTTCCTTACTTTCTTCCCAATTAAAAGGGTCTCGACCTTCGGTGAGTGGGTGTCGCTCAATAAACTTTCTGATCGTTTGCAGGAGGAGTTTTCCGTATTGCTGAACTCGGTTCTCACCCAGTCCTCGAATCTCATAGAGTTCTTCCAGTTCGGTGGGGTGCCTGAAGACCAGTTCGGCCAGGGTTGTGTTGGGAAGGATACGGTAGGCTGGAATTTCGAGTTCTTGGGAGAGGTCTCGCCTCAAAGATTGTAATTCGATTTCTAATTTTCGAAGTGTGTTCCCGTTAACTGAATGCGATGGTTTTTGATTTTTCAACAAGGCTTCCGGAATCGGGATCTTTTGTTGAAGGACTAAAGTTCCTTGGGCAGAAAGTTTCAGTCGGGGAGATCTCAAAACCGCGCCCTTCCATTCTTTTCGGATTCCTTCGAGGTCAATTAAAGATGCTGCGATCAAGTCGTCGACCCGCTCTTCAATCCACTGTTTCGGTAGAGTCCTAAAGAGCCCGTACGATGCCATGGAATGGGGATGGGGAGATATCTTTGTATTCGGTACGCTGCCTCTTAAGAAGGAGATGAGCCAATTTCTTCTCAAGGGGGAGCCGAAAAGTACATGGGATTCTACGAGGCATTGCAAAACTCCGAGGACGCAGCCTCGCTGAAAAGTCTGCAATCCTATTCGTCTTAATTCGGGAGTCAATGGAAGGGTAGAAGGTTCAGTTAATAGTTCCTCTGCCTCAGGAGTTGAATCTCTTTGTTTTAAGTTCGAAGAGTTTGAGTCTTTGGTTTCTTGAAGATTCGCCTGTGGATTTGTTGGAAGATTTGTGCGGTGAGGAACCGTCTTATTCTTCGTTTTGATCTTTGCTTTATTCATGGGGATGACACTTTTGCTAGTGTCGGAGGAGGCGGCGGAGTTGGTGGAAGACTCTCGCTGAAGTCAGCATAACTCCTCAGCTGGCTTTTCGCCGGTTCCAGCACAAAAATTTGAAGAACCAATTCTGTTACTTACATTAGATATCCGGTAAAACCATGGTGATGGAACGGCTTAGGTCGCAATTCAATTTTTTGAAAAATCCTGACATCAATTCCAGAAGATGGGTGGAGGAGTTAGAGTGCCAAGAGGCGTTATTCTTATCAGTGGGGGGCTCGATTCCGCGGTAACTGCGGGAGTTGCTCGTTCGAGCGGTTATTCTCTGGTTGGGCTCACCTTCGTCTACGGTCAACGCCACTCGATCGAAATCGAAAGAGCCAAAGAATTCGCCCAAGGTCCCGAATTTGAAAGTCACCACATCATCGAGCTTCAACCTTTTCCCAAGGGAAGTTCCTCATTGACCGATGAGGGGATGGAAATACCCAAAAACCGAGAGAGTGACGAGATTGACGCGGCTGGGATCCCGAGCACTTACGTCCCTGCACGAAACACCATTTTTCTTTCCCAAGCCTTAGCCTGGTGCGAAGCTCTCGACATCTCGGATATTTTTCTCGGGGTGAATGCTCTCGACTATTCCGGTTATCCCGATTGTCGGCCCGAGTATCTCAAAGCATTCGAGAAGATGGCCCGGTTGGCGACTCGAGTGGGAGTGGAGGGAACCAGTGAATTACGACTTCGCGCCCCGCTTTTGCACCGAACTAAAGCAGAAATTATTCAACTCGGCGCTCAGTTAGGAGTGCCCTTAGAAAAGACCTGGAGTTGCTACTCCCCGGTGATCGATAAAACTAAGGGAACTGCGCTTGCGTGTGGGGAATGTGACAGTTGTCTGCTGAGAGCCAAGGGTTTCCAAGAAGCTCAGGTCCCAGACCCGACACCCTATGCTAAGAAGCCATTTCGTGAAGAGGCTTAAATTAAAATGAGAGGTGGATCGTGAAAATCCTCATCATCTCTGAGAGATTGGGCTATTCGAGTACCACAAGTTACAGCTTGGAGCTGTGCCAAGCCCTGAAAGAACGGGGTCACAGTCTGAAAGTTCTGACCTTGGGGGGAGCGCAGATTGAAAACTTTCACGCCGCTGACCTCGAGGCCCTCATCGTAAAATTTAACTTCTTTTCGTTCAGAAAATTGCTTCACCTGATTCGGGAATATGAACCGGATCTCGTTCATATCCAGAATTTAAGGTCCCTATCCTTCGGCCTCCGGATCACCGAATCCCTCAATTTACCCTTCCTGGTGACGATTCATCATCTTCCTCAGAGTTCTCAGGTGAATTTAAGTCATGCGAATTTGGTTCGAGTGATCGCTGTCAACGAAGTCATTCGAGAATCGTTGGTGAACGATTTTCTCCTCCCTAAAGACCAAATTCGCGTATTGCGATCCGGGCTGAATCTCGACCGCTTTATCCCCGGGGAGGCCCCACTTTCGCTTGAAGATGGCCGGATACCCGTCATTGGAGCAATCGGGCGTCTCAGCAAGGTCAAAGGCTATGAGTTCCTTCTCCAGGCGGCCAGAAAGGTTTTAGATAAGGGTAAAGAGGTACATTTTCTGATTATTGGCGATGGGGAGGAAGAAGCTTCTCTGAGGAAGCTCGTGCGGCAATTAGAGCTTCAAAAGCAAGTGACCTTCTGCCCACCCCTGCCCGATTTAGCTGAGTTGATGAGGAACTTTGATATTTTAGTCGTTCCCACCCAACGGGGGGGATTAGGCCTGACCGCCTTGGAAGCGATGGCCATGGGGAGGCCGGTCATCGCGAATTCTGTCGGGGAAATTCTGCATTTGATCCGAGATGGAGAGACCGGGGTGTTGGTTAAAGATTCCGACCCCGACGAAATTGCTGAGAAGATTGTTCAACTTTTAGAGAATCCGCAGCAGGCTCAAGATTTGGGTGCCCGCGCGCGAGCCTACGTGGAAGAGAACTTTTCTCTCGGTCCAATGGTGGATTCCACAGAGCAAGTTTACCAAGAAGCTCTCGAAGAAATTGCCCTCCGTCCGAGCCGTTAGGGACCTTGACTTTAAGGGGCCTGTGTGCTATCGTCCTTAAGTTGATGACCAACGCTCTATCCTATTGATTTTACATGACTTGAAGGCGCCCCAGGATCCTAAAGCTTCTGGGGTTTTTCCCTATGCGTTTCACCTTGACATCGGGTCTTCAAATCCACCTTATGGTGTTGATTTGGATGAGACTTGAATGGATTTTGAAATGGTAATCGGGATTTTGATGATGGCCGTTGAAAGTCATCGGGTTGAACACCAGTTTGTTGGTATTTGATGATGGCTGGTTCTTGATGATCGAAGAGGTTCAATCCAAAAAGTTTAGACCCACGTCTATTCATCAGAAGATCTTCTGGTGATAGTTGAAGAGTGGGTTTTTTCTTTTGAGTAGAGCATTTAGCAAAAAGATAAGCGTAAACAGTTTGAGGATAACTTTCCCGTGTCCCAGCCTCCATCGGTCCAAATGAAACAAGGGGCCAAAAACGGGGCCGTAGTCGTGATTCCGGCTCGGCTGGAGTCGCAACGCTTTCCACGGAAAGTTTTAGCCAATGACACTGGAAAGTATCTGATTCAGCATGTTTACGAATCGGTAATCGGGGCTGAGGGCATCGGTCGTGTTATCGTTGCGACAGATAGTGAAGAGGTCTTGGCGAGGGTTCAATCTTTCGGAGGTGAAGTTCAACTCACTTCGAAAGACCACGTTTGTGGAACGGACCGAGTAGCCGAGGTTGCTGAGGCGTTGAGTGAAGATCGCGTGATCAATGTTCAGGGTGATGAACCCGAAGTTTGTCAAGCGGACCTCACTCGATTAGCTCAAGCACTTGATGATCCCGAAATTCAAATGGCGACATTAGCCCGGAGAAGGACGGATCGAGAAGGTTTTCTCAACTCCAATCAGGTAAAAGTCGTCTGCGGTGAAGATGGATCGGCACTTTATTTCAGCCGAGCTCCAATTCCTCATCCTAGAGATGCTGAAGCGGGAGATACTTTAAACTGGCTACACCACATCGGGGTCTACGCCTTTAAGAAAGATTTTCTGCCCGTATTTACTCAACTTCCTAAAGGTAAGCTGGAATCATTAGAGAAGCTGGAGCAATTGAGAGCTTTAGAAAACGGTTATAGGATCCAAGTGATCGAAACTCAGCACGAGTACGCGGGGATCGATACCTTGGAGGAGTACGAAGCATTCGTCTCCCGGATGGGTCGGATTGAATCCAATCAAGCCGACGAGTAATTGAGAAGCTCGAGTGATGGCGAGCAAGAGTCCACACAGATAGCTTGAATTTTTCGAGTGGGAAGTGAAGAACGTGGATACTAAGGGAAAAGAGGAGAGGGACTCTGAGATGATCGCGGGTAACAAAAAAGACGAAACTGAAGAACAACCCAAACCTTCTGACAAGACTTTATATATCTTCGTTACCGGTGGTGTCGTTTCATCTCTCGGAAAAGGTCTCACCGCTGCTGCTGTCGGTCTGTTGTTGGAGCGTCAGGGTTATAAAGTTTGCCTCCAGAAATTTGATCCCTACATCAACCTTGACCCGGGGACGATGAGTCCCTACCAACACGGTGAGGTCTACGTTACCGACGATGGGACTGAAGCCGATTTAGATCTCGGTCACTACGAACGCTATACCCAAGGGAAAATCGGAAAACATTCAAATTACACCACGGGAAAAATTTACAACTCGGTCATCGAAAAGGAACGTCGAGGAAGTTATTTAGGCTCGACGGTCCAAGTCATCCCTCATATTACTGATGAGATCAAAGCTTCGATCGAACGAGTGGCTGCCGATGGGGCTGACATCGTCATCAGTGAAATCGGAGGTACGGTAGGAGATATCGAGAGTCTCCCCTTCCTCGAAGCTCTGAGGCAGTTCGGTCATGAAAAGGGGCGCGACCGGGTCCTCTTTATGCACCTCACCTTGCTTCCCTACCTCGCGGCTTCCGGCGAGTTAAAAACGAAACCCACCCAGCATTCAGTAGGGCGCCTGCGAGAGATCGGTATCCTCCCCGACATCCTCATCTGTCGTACGGAGGTCCCTATGCCCGATGAGGCCCGTAAGAAAATCGGTCTCTTCTGTAACGTTCCTGTCGACTGTGTCGTCGAAGAACAAAACGTAGCTAATACAATTTATGAAGTTCCTCTCGTCTTGAGAGAGCAGGGCTTAGATAAGCTCATCATGGATCACTTTAAGCTTCCGATGAAGGAAGCGGATATGTCGGCCTGGGAGAACATCGTCGATCGCGTCATCCATCCCAATGGTGAAGTCACCATCACGATGGTCGGGAAGTACATCAAGCTCGATGACGCTTACAAGTCGATTTACGAAGCTCTGACCCATGCGGGTATCGCTCACAAGTTGAAGGTGAAATTCAAAAAGGTTCACTCTGAGCTCATCGAACGCGATGGTGCAGAAGCCCATCTGAAAGACTCCGAAGCGATTCTCATCCCCGGTGGATTTGGTGATCGGGGAGTGGAAGGGAAAATTCTCGCCGCTCAGTACGCTCGCGAAAAGCGTATTCCTTACTTGGGCATCTGTTTAGGTATGCAGGTCGCTTGTATCGAGTTCGCGCGGAACGTCGTGGGCCTGAAAGCCGCTCATTCTTCTGAGTTCAAGAAGACGGATCACACGGTGATCACTCTCCTCGATGAACAACGTAAGGTGACGGATAAAGGAGGAACGATGCGTTTGGGCGGCTATCCCTGTCAACTCGTTCCTGGGACTTTAGCGCGAACGACTTACGATAAAGAAGAGGTCCGAGAGCGCCACCGCCATCGCTTTGAGTTTAATAATGAATACCGACAGGAGTTCGAGAAACATGGTTTGGTCTTCAGTGGTCTTTCTCCTGATGGGCAACTTGTAGAGATTATCGAGTTGGTCGACCATCCTTGGTTCTTAGCTTGTCAGTTCCACCCCGAATTTTTATCTCGTCCCATCCAATCTCATCCGATCTTCTATGAGTTCGTACGGGCGGCGTATTCCAATACGAATGGAATCGATCCCCAAGAACTCGAAGATCCAGAAGATTCGGAGAGTGACCCCGAGGCTGGAACTAAAGGAATTGGGTCTCAAGGGGTGAATCGATTAGATTCCTTGGAATCCAGCAAGCAACAGCAGTCATAATGGTCGCCGCTATCGGCGGCTCCATCGTGCAAGCTGGCTTCGCCAGCGCACTCCACAGTAATAATGGTCGCCGCTATCGGCCGCTCCATCGCACACTCTGAGGTTGTGAATTTTTAAGACCTCCAACTTAACTAGCCCGAAGCGCTAGCGAGGGGCCAGGGTTCCGGCCCCTCGCTAGCGCTTCGGGCTAGTTAAGGCCGTATTTTGCTATCTGGCTCTAACTAAGCTTGATAGAAATTCACAACCTCTCTGAGTGCGGCCTTCGGGAAAGCCCGATCTCATTTAAGTAATAGCTTGATTCAGCAGAATCACTATATGGCCTAAGGTGTAGCGGTAGCGTCTTCCGCAATAGACTTAAGCTCACTTAAATTCCTCACCCGAGCAATCTCTCTTTAGTTGTTTTCCCGCCTGTAAAATTCTCATTCGGACCTGAGCTTGAGGTCTCCCCTCATTTAAATGATTGATATTGTAGATTTGACGCAAAAAATAAATTAGCTATCTCAATCGTGCGTAAAGATGCATTTAAGCTCTATAATCTTAGTATGCGTGGATTCCCCTTATACATTCTTGTACTCATCTATCTGATTTATTCAGGTCTCTCTCCTCAAGATCGCTTCACTTGGTGGTTAGAAGTCTCGTGGGTTATCGTGGGATTGATGATCCTTGGGTATCATCAATTTTATAGAAAAACTCGTACTCAACTTCAAAATCAACCTTGGCTAACTTCGTCATTAAAAATAGCTCTCTTTTTGCATGCTCTCATTTTGATTTATGGTGGTCATTACACCTATGAGCTCGTGCCTTTCGGAGAGTGGATGAAGGTGATCTTTGGTTTTGAACGTAATCACTACGACCGCATAGGCCATGTGGCTCAGGGGCTCTTTCCTGCAGTTCTAATCCGTGAGGTCTTATTTCGGTATAACGCTACTCCAACGGGTTTTTGGAGAGAATTATTTGTCTTTTGTGCCTGTATGGCATTCACGGGTTTGTTTGAAGTTTTGGAGTACGCCGCAGCCATCGCCTTTGGTGGAGCTTCTGATGCTTATCTTGGTAGTCAAGGTGATCCTTGGGATGCCCAAAACGACATGGTCATGTGTGGTGTTGGGACGATTGCATCTATTGTTATGTGGAGACCGTTGCACTTGAAGGAACTCGACTTACTAAAAGGCGAGGGATCTACAGGTTTGAATTCTTAAATATCGTCTAACCCAAGAGCTCAAAATGATTTCACTGTTTTGTACGGCTCGAAGGTCGAGCCTACCTCTACTAAGACTTCAAATTCGTAAATATCGTCAAGCCCAACGAACCAAATATGATGTTGGGGAGCCAGCTGATAATGATGGGGGAGGCCTTGGTGTAGCCCGGGTCGCTGGCGAGGTTGAGGCCCATCGAGCTCAACAAAAAGTAAGCGGTACAGAGGAAGAAGCTAATCGTTAAACTCAAAAAGAAGCTCTTCGTCCGCGTATTGAGAACAAATGGAATCCCCAGCAAAAGTAAAATGATGTGACTTAAGGGGAAGGCGAAGTGTTGATGGAGACGAGCCCTTAAATGAGTGTGATAGGGCTGACGCTGAAATTGGTTTTTGAGCTCACGCCAAGAGAGATACGAAATATCTTGATCTGAAGTCTCCAGGTCGATTGGAAGCAGGCTCGTCTCTAAAGTTCGAGTTTCAAAGCTGGGTTGAAGCCGCATGCTCTTATCTTCAGATTCAGAAGCGAGCAAATCACCCTGCCACACTCCTTCCCAGCGTTGAATCCGTCCCTTCTTTAAGATCCAAGATCCTTTTTCATTTCGAGCCGTAGAATCCTCGGCTGGTTTCCATTCCAATTCCTGAGCATCGATAACGAAGTTTCTCGGGGTCGAAGACTCAGTATTCTGGTTCGACTTAAAGCTCCATTCCCGCTCGACGGTAACGCCGAAGGCGACTTTCCGATCGGGGCTGTAGCGCTGCACCCGAATGTGAAGACCGTGGGTGGGGTCGTAGAACGGACTTGGAGATAATGAACCTTTACGCGAAACGGCTAAGGCTTTTCGAATCGGCTCTCTCAGTTCGGGGATTGCCCATTCCTGGAGGACAAACGTGAGTCCGCAAAAGAAGAAGGCGAGAAGGAAGATGGGCACTAAGACTCTATAGATACTCACCCCAGCGGCCTTGATCGGAACAAATTCCTGTCCACGATTTAAGAACGTCAAGCTGAACATACTCGCTGAAAGCGTGAGAATGGGGCCCATGTAATTCACGTAGATCGTCGGCACCATCGCGAGATGGTACATGACGATATTTTCAACGAATTGAAGAGCGACATCAAAGAAGCCGGAGTTCCCCGGGGGGATGAAGCGGTGAATCTTTGTAAAGATCTCGACTGCGATGTAAAGCCCCGTAAAGGACACCGCACAGATTATGTAAGCCTTTAGGAAAGACTTGATAATGTAGTAGTCCAAGGTCGGGAGACGAAACAACCGAACTTTTTTGGGTTCAGAGAGATCGATAATTGGCCCGTCGGGAAGCTCCCGAGAAGTTGTTCCGAATCGATTCTCGTCGAGAGTGCTTTCAGTGCGAGTTGAACCCATGTAGTGCTTTTCCGATCCCTTCATCTTGGCCTTCTCACTTTAGACCATAGGACGAAGCCGATTCCCAGAGGAACTAAATTGGCTAAGCCTAGAGTGAGGCCCGGGTAAATCCCTCGTTCACCGAGGAAAATTCCCAGCATGAGTAATAAGAAGAACGGTAACACGACAAAGATATTTCCGATGAAGAAGGACCAAAGTCGTCCTCGTCGCTCGGTGAGGAGAACCAAAGGGCAAGCTAAGAAGGCAAACGAAAACGACGCCAAGCTGAAGGCGGCTCGCCGGTGGAGTTCCGTATGAGCTTTGTTGTTCGACTTCGTCAGTTCTTCGAATTCACGGTTGAGGAGGGCTTTTCTTACCCTCTGATCATCCGGGCTGAAATCGGAGTTGCCTAAGTTTTCGGCGGACGGGGAGCTGGAATTTAATTTGTCCAGTTCGGTGGCGACTTCACTTTTTCGAGTCGACAAATCACTGATTTCGGTAAAGAGTTCGCCCCAAGATCGATCCTTTAATCGCTCTCCCTTCTCTAAGAAGGATAGAGGGAGGCGGAAGGACTTGATCGAGTATTTTTGCCGGAAGACCTCAGGTTCTAAAGAAGGGCCTTTGGACCATTCGGGAACGAGGATTTCCACTTTCTTTAAATTAAGATAAACCTGCTCTCCATCGGGGGAGACGACGAGGTCGCAGCGATCCGCTAAAAGCGTCAGGGTAGAATTCGGGCCCTTATTTCCCATCGGGCCTAATAGACCCGTCTGAAATTTACTTTTGAGCCTTCTGAGAATCTTTTCTTCGAGATCGAGTTTGATCCCGCGAAACTTCGAACGATCGTACTGCTCGACAAAGAGTCGAACCCGCCCGGGGAGAAGGAGGCTTCGATTTCTCCCCTTTCCTAAGCTTTGCAGCTGTTCGATGATGGCTTCTCGCAAATTTCCCTTCTCGTAGTGAATCTGGGGAATCAGAGTGCCGTTGATATAGAACGAAATTCCCGTGAGGAGAGCTGCGAAGATCAAAATCGGCGCGGAGAGCTGCCGGAACGATACCCCGGAGGCTTTGAGAGCTGATATTTCTAACTCGTGCGCCATTCTCCCCACTCCCAAGGTAATTCCGAACAAGAGGGATACGGGGATCGAGAAGAACAAAGGGTAGGCTAATGATTTTTGGAGGATCGGCCACAGATATCCGATGCGGATCCCATTTCGGGTCAACTGAAAGGCCAAGAGGACACTTCCGATCAACGAGATCACCATGACGCTCATCACGAAAATACGTAAGACTTCGATGCCGATATACTTGTAGATCGTTTTTAGAAAAAACCGTCTTTGGGTTCGCGAGAGCCGTGATCTTCGAGCTTGAGGTTCTCTGGGGCGTTGTTCTTCCCACGGAGGAAGTCGATTGCTCGAATCCGTCCCGTAGGGAGTAGCCGATGCTGGGGGAGCAGAATTCGAACTGGAATAGGCCGATTCTTGCTTCGCCGACAGCCGATTCTTGGGTTGACGGTAGACTGGTTGCTCTTCTTGAGCCGGTTGTTCTTCTGGAGAATAGGAAACACCCGCAGTGATTTGTGACTCTGGTTCTGGAGGAAGAATCTCCGGCTTCGTCGAACGAGCGGACCCTGAGGAAGCAGAACTCGCTTTGACCACTTCAACTGAAGTTGGGGTGGGGAGTTGTTGAGGTTCCTCAGAGGTTTTTGCCTCTGGAATGACTTTCTTAACCCGTTTCTTAACGACCCGAACTTTGGTTTTCTTCACCTTGGGGAGGTCGTTCGATTTACTCTCGGGATTTTGAAAAACCTTAGCCGCTTCTTTGAGCTTAGGATCTTCTCCGGTAGAAGTTGCCTTGAGGCGAGAGACTTTCTTCTTCACCTTTTTTCCCCTTCCCGTTGGGTCGGAGGCAGCAGGTCTTTTCTCAGATCTTTTCACAGATCTTTTTTCTGGGGAATCAAGGGAATCAAGCTTTTTGGGATTGCGAGCCGTTCGGCTTGGCCTGCTTTTAGGCACAGGTTTGGCGGCAGAATCCGAGGAAGCAGCCTCAGGTTTTGCCTTTGAGCGGGACCCTGGGCGTGGAGATTCTGATTTAAGGCCTTTTTTAAGACCTGAGTTGAGATCCTTTTTGGGATCTTGGGGTGCGTTTTCTTTTCTCTTCACAGGACCAAATTTCTCTAATTTTGGTCTCGGGCTCAAGCATTTTATCGGTAGAAACTGAAAGAATTTCAGTGACCCGCGCTCGCTCCACCTCTTCGGGTGTCTTGCCCGACTTCAATCTTGTGGGTCTTCTCTTCTAAGTTTTCTCGGTAGACGTGTCTTCTCAGAGCCATGATCGAGCCCTGGAGTCCACTTCTGACTTTAACGGAATGGCCCCTGTCTCCTAATTCTTTTTGAATCTTTTTAGGAATCGCGGATTCTACCCAGAGAGTATCGGGCAGCCATTGGTGGTGGATCCGGGCTTGATCCACTGCATCCTGAAGGCTTTGCTCATAATCGATGACATTTAAGATCACTTCTAAAACGCTGTTGATGATCGTACGGCCTCCGGGGCTCCCCAAAACCATAAAAAGCTCGCCATCCTTAAGGAGCAAGGTCGGGGTCATGCTCGATACCATGCGCTTTTTGGGGCGAACTAAATTTGGCTTCGTTCCAATCCGTCCTTTGGAATTTGTATCTCCGGGGACGGGATTGAAGTCTCCCATTTCATTGTTAAGTAAAAAACCAGCTCCAGGGACGACGATCCTTGCGCCCCAGGAGAATTCGAGAGTTGTTGTTAAGCTCACTCCATTTCCATCCTTGTCGATGACGGAGAGATGGGTGGTTTCGTCGCTTTCGTAGGGCCACTCAAAGCTTTTTGGGGATGATTTTGAAGCTTTCTTTGTCGAGATGGTCCGACGAAGGTTTCGTGCGTAATTTTTATTGATCAGGTCAGCGACCGGAACTTCGACGAAATCAGGGTCACCCAGGTACCGGGCTCGATCTGCAAAGGCTCGTCGCATCGCTTCAGCTTGGACGTGATACGATTCCGTTGTCCCTAACCCTAATTCTTTGAGAGGGAATTGTTCTAACAAATTGAGCATTTGGAGGAGAGCGACGCCGCCGGAACTCACTGGAGGCATCGAGAAAACCTCGTATCCTCGATAAGTTCCCTTGAGAGGAGTTCGTTCTTGAGCTTCGTACTGATCGAGATCAGCTTGTGAGATCCAACCTCCACCTCGTTGCATCTCTCGAATGAGATGATCTGCCGTTTCGCCTTGATAAAAACCCTTTGGGCCTTTTTGAGCGATTCGCTTCAAGCATCGGGCTAAATCTTTTTGAATCCAACGATCCCCTTTTTTTAGAGGGCGACCCCCGATGGCGAAATACTGGTCGCGGGCTTCTTTGGGCTGAATTTGTGAGTAAACCAAAGCTAACGATTTTTCTAAGCGCTCGCTCACGACGAAACCCTCCTCCGCAAGTTGTATCGCGGGTGCGACCACCGCTTCCCAGGGTAGTTTTCCCAATTTGGAATGAGCGAGATGCAAGCCAGCCACAGAGCCTGGTACCCCGACTGAAAGATGGCTGTGGTGATGGAGCTTTGAGGAGTATTTCCCTTGGGCATCGAAAAACATTTTTTCATGAGCCATCAACGGGGCGCGTTCGCGAAAGTCGAAAGCGCGTTGAGCGGCTTCCCGATCGCGGGGGAAATGGCTGACGATGAAACCCCCTCCACCAATATTCCCCGCTTGGGGGAAGGTCACCGCCAAAGCGAAGGCCGTTCCCACGGCCGCATCCATGGCGTTGCCTCCGGCCCTCAAAAGTTTTTCTCCAGCTTTGGCTGCCTCTTTAGATTCACAAACGACGGCTCCGTGTTCAAAAAACACTCCTTGAGGGTCCAGAGTCTCGCTTGAAGAACTGCAAGAGCTGAGGGTGAGGCTCGAGGCGATTAGGGTGAAAAGGACGAGGTATACAGAGTTCTTCATGAATAGTTTCTGCATTTTAAAAGTCAAAGTTCATCGAAGTGGAAAGGATCGGCGATCCCTTTTTATCTCTTAACTCAAGAGTGCCGGGAGTGGTTTGAGTCTTGGATAATCCAATTTAGGATCAGCTCCAACTGCTACAGTCAACAGAGCTTGGCGTGCTTTTAGCAAAAATTCAACCTTCGACTTACAGTTTCCTGTCAGGGCTAGGCTTGAAATGATCCTGTGAAACCTTGAGAATTGATAGGGAACGGGGTTTTCGAGGGAAGGAATTCAGGCTCTACGCCTGGAATTGGGTCTAATGATCAACCCCCACCATTCGACGAACTAAGAATTGGCACTATACCGATGCACTATCTGAACTTACGCACTGAGTTTCTCGTTCTACTTGTTTACTTAGCAAGCTTGACTGGATTCATTCATGGGGATGAAAAGAAGGAAATTCAGTTACGAGATTATCTTCCTCAGGGAGTGGAATACAATTCTGCGATCCCGATGCCCTCATCGGTCCTAGGTTACGAAGTGGGGGAGTGGCACGTTAGGCACGATCAACTCCTTCAATACTTTAAAGTCTTAGCGACTTTGTCGCCGCGGTTTGAGCTCAACGTCATCGGGCATTCTTACGAAAAACGCCCATTGATTCATGTAGTCGTTACTTCGAAAAAAAATCAGGATCAATTAGAAGATTTAAGAAAAGCTCACTTAAAGCGATTGCAGGTTTCAAATTCGAGCGAAAAAGAAAACAATGCTGAGGCGGAACTCGAAACTGAATCTGAACCGAACAAAGAGTCTCAATCAACCCCCTTAGTCGTGTGGATGGGATATAGCGTTCACGGAAATGAGTCGAGTGGAGCGAACGCTAGCTTGATTCTGGCCTATCACTTAGCCGCGGCTCAAGGTGAAGAGATCGAAAAGATGCTCAATGAGATGATCATCGTGATCGATCCTTGTTTAAATCCCGATGGCCTCAGCCGATTTGCTCAATGGGCGAACACTCACAAGGGGGCTGAACTCGTCGCGGATCCCGCTCACCGGGAACACCGTGAAGGTTGGCCGAGTGGAAGAACCAACCATTATTGGTTCGATCTCAATCGTGATTGGTTATTGTTGACCCATCCCGAGTCGCGAGCGCGCATCACTCAGTTCAGAGCCTGGATGCCGAATGTGGTCACCGATTTTCATGAGATGCACACTCATCGAACTTACTTCTTTCAACCCGGCGTTCCCACTCGTCAACACCCTTGGACTCCGAAGCGTAATTTAGAACTCACCCGGGAGATCGCCAAATACCACGCGAAGGCTTTGGACAAAGAGGGGAAGCTCTACTATACCGAAGAAAGCTTCGATGACTTTTACTACGGTAAAGGATCGACCTATCCTGACGCTCATGGAGCGATAGGCATTCTCTTCGAACAAGCGAGTTCGAGAGGACATCTCCAAGAATCTCCGTACGGAAACTTGAGTTTCCCGGAGACGATCAAGAATCAAGTGACAACCAGTTTTTCTACCCTGGAAGCAGCATTCGAAAAGCGAGCAGAGCTTTTAGAGTACCAAGAGACCTTTTATAAGAAAGTCCCCGAACTCGCCGCTAAAGATCGGATTCGGGCTTATCTCATCAAGAAAGGGAAAGACCCTGCAAGGTTGTTTCATTTCGTCGATCTGCTTCAGCGACATGGTATCGCAACGCGTCGATTAGCTCGCACTTTCGAACAAGATGGAATTAAGTACGGAAAAAACGACTACTTGATCATTCCGGTCTCTCAGCCGCAGTACCGGTTGATCCGTGCCATCTTCGAGAAGCGAACTAAGTTTGAAGATGATACGTTTTACGATGTTTCAACTTGGACGTTCCCACTCTCCTTCGGATTGGAAAGTGAATCTTTGGATGTCTTCAATTACTCTGAAGACCTGATGGGTAAAGTGATTCGCCCTCAATTTCCTAAGGTGAAGTTTCCCGAAGAAGAAGCTCTAGCCTACGCCATCGATCAGCGGGCGTACTACAGCCCCAAAGTTCTTCAAGGGCTCTTAGAGAAGGGCTTGCGACTCACGGTTGCGACGCGTCCCTTCGGATTTGAAAATGAAGATGGCTCTAAAGCCTTCGGCTACGGAACGGTGGTCGTGCCCTTGGGAATCCAAGATCTCGAAAAAGAAAAAGTGATCCAACTTCTGAAACTTCTGTGTGAAGAATCGGGAGTGCCGGTGACGCCATTGACGACCGGCTTGACCGATGATGGAGTCGACTTAGGAAGCCCGAGTCTGATCCCCATGAAGTTACCCAAGCCCGTTCTTTTAGTAGGAAGTGGAGTCAGTACCTACGAAGCCGGAGAAGTGTGGCATCTGTTAGATCAAAGGTACGGCATGCCCTTAACAATTGCTGAGGGCAGAGATTTTTCACGACTCGATTGGAAGCGCTACACTCACTTACTCCTCGTCGATGGAAGTTACAGCTTTTTGTCAGCTGATCAAATTTCAAAGTTAAAAGATTGGGTCCGCGATGGTGGGATTGTCGTAGCTCAAAAGGGAGCGGCGCTGTGGGCGGGGGATAAGCTCTTAGGGAGATCATCCCCGGGGACATCGTCGAGTTCTACGGAATCGAAATCAGCCAAGGATCACCAGCACGAAAATATTAGCTATGCCGATTATGAAAAGATGAGGGCTAAAAGTTTGATCGGTGGATCCATTTTTCTCACTGAACTCGATCCCAGTCATCCCCTCGCATTTGGGTATCAAAGAAAGTATTTACCCATTTTTAGAAACTCGACGATGATCTTGCCCTCTGAAAAAGACCCTTTAACGGTTCCATTTAGGTATACTGGTAACGCTCGAATCAGCGGGTATTGCTCCGAGAAAAACGAACAGCGTATCTCCAAGACCCCGGCGGTCTGCGCAAATCGTTTAGGAAGCGGTTGCGTCATTCGGCTGATCGACAATGTCAACTTTCGCGGTGTCTGGTACGGGACAAATAAGATTTATGCCAATGCACTCTTCTTTGGAAGCGTCATCAAGCGAACCTATCCCCTGCCATCGGAGTAAGAGAAGAAGACAATCAAAACTATGATGTATCGATTTTTAATTTTCATTTTAAGTTTCAGTTCCTTGACCACTGTAGGTATGTGCCAAGGAAACTGGCCCGACTATCGCGGCCCCTCTCAAGATGGCCACTCCCAAGAAAAGGGTTTGCCTCTCAAGTGGAGTGAATCCAAAAACGTGGTTTGGAAAACACCCATTCACGGCCGAGCGTGGTCTTCACCCGTCGTATGGGGGAATCAGGTTTGGTTGACGACGGCGACGAAAGATGGGAAATCTCTCTCTGCCATCTGCGTGGATCGTAAGAACGGAAAGATCCTTTTAGATCGCGTCCTCTTTAAAGTCGAGAAGCCTCGGCCACTTGGGAATACCGTGAATACTTACGGCTCTCCATCGCCGGTTATCGAAGAAGGAAGGGTTTATATCCATTTTGGCAGTTACGGAACCGCTTGTCTCGATACGAAGACTTTTAAAGAAATTTGGCAGCGTCGAGACCTTCCCTGTAATCACTTTCGAGGGCCCGCATCTTCGCCCATCCTCTTTGAAGATTTAATCATCTTTCACATGGATGGATCCGACCATCACTACATCGTCGCTTTGAATAAAAAAACGGGTGACAACGTTTGGAAGACTCCTCGCTCAACCGACTATGGGGACCTCGATAAAAACGGGAAACCCAAGCGGGATGGTGATTTTAGAAAAGCCTACAATACGCCCATTCTCATCAAAGCTGATGGTAAATTACAACTCATCAGTCCTGCCGCAAAAGCGGTTTACTCCTACAATCCTCGAACGGGAAAAGAGTACTGGCAAGTCCGATACCCAGGACATTCCACGGCTTCCCGAACGGTTGTCGGAGATAATTTAGCCTTCGTTAATTCCGGTTACGCGAAAGCTCAATTGTGGGCCGTTAAGCTCGATGGCAAAGGGGAAGTGACGAAGAGTCACGTCGAATGGAAATACACGAAGAGTGTTTGCAATCGTTCCTCTCCGATCTACCTGGATGGTTATCTTTATTTCGTGAACGACAAAGGAATCGCGGGGTGCCTCGAAGCCAAGACCGGCCGCGAAGTTTGGCGGGGTCGCTTAGGGGGAAACTATTCTGCCTGTCCCGTGTTAGTCGATGGAAAGATTTATTTCTTCAGTGAAGAAGGAAAAACATCCGTGGTTCAACCCGGGAAAGAATTAAAGATACTGGCTGAAAATGAACTCGACGATGGTTTCATGGCTTCACCAGCCGTGGCGGGGGGGGCGTTCTTTTTAAGAACGCGAAGTCATCTGTATCGAATTGAGAAGTAGGGGGTCCCGCACCGAAGCTGTGAATTTTTAGATCCCAATTGAACTAAAAGTCAATCTTTCTATTCAAGCACCCAAATTAATAAGCCCGGAGCGTGAGCGACGGGATCTGGCTAAAGTGTCTTGTAGGTGGAAACTAATTACCTTAGCTCCCCATAAAAACAATTTAACGGGTAGATCACCACGATGACGCATCCCGTCGCTTACGCTCCGGGCTTATTAATGAGTTGCCCGAATATTCATAGTTCCTCTGGTGGGTTGGCCATTCCCTAATTCGCTAAATCGTTTTATTCCCTAATCTCATTCTGAAGCGCACCCAACACAATTTGTGGTCCCAGATACTTCGTGCCGTCGTAGCTCGTGGAAAGAACACGGCCATCTTTATTCAAGAGCACCAGGTGGGGGATGCCACGTGCGCCGTACATCTTCTGAATCTTTTGACGGGCGCCGTAATCGGTGAAGGGAATGGAGGGAAAATCCATACCGTAATCTCGCATGTAATCGATGGCGTCGTCTTCGGATTGATCGTTAGGAACTAAGATCACTTCAAAGTTATAAGCTTCGTGATGGTCGTCGTAGAACTCGACGAGTTCAGGGGTGAACTTCCGGCATGGGGGGCACCAGCTCGCTGAGAAGTACAAGAGAATATAATCTTTCTCTTTGATCTCGGAGATACTGATTTCTTTTCCTTTGCGGTCGACCAGCGAGTTACCTAAGGATTCGGCCACGGGTGTAACGTTCAGGTGATCTACGAGGAGGAACACTCCGATCGCAGCGAAAGTTCCGATGGCGAAGACAAATTTTCCAAACATGATTCCTCTAAACTTCTCATTTAAATTGTTTTGGATAAATAGGGATGAGCGAGAACTCCAGGGAGCTCCCGTCTTTTAAAGAGTACCCTTCAAAGCCGAAATCGCCGAATTTCTGCGGTTATCTGGAACTTTGCGGGCTAATCAGGGCTTGGGGAGGAGGCTGTATGGGCTCCAAACTTCAGATTTATTCCGACCTTGCTCAAACTTTTACTATTCATAAAGTCCTATCTCATCTATTATTAAGCACTGTATATAAAATACGATTGCGAACATCCGGCGGAAGATCCATTCCGTCAATTCTGCGATTTAATTTGGGAGGGTGTCCATGCTTTCTATCGTCAGTGATCATGACTACGGTGGTTTTTGTGATGGAGTTCCACGTCGAGCCTTTTTGCAGATCGGTGGATTGGCTATGGGAGGATTATCTCTTCCCCAAATCCTAAAAGCCGAAGAGGAAACTCGAAAAGCCCAAGGTCAGCCCGGTCCGGGTTCTAAGAAGAACCACAAAGCGACCATTATGATCTTCCTTCCCGGCGGACCTCCCCATCAAGACATGTTCGATCTCAAGGTCGATGCTCCCTCTGAAATTCGCGGTGAGTTTCGCCCGATAGAAACGAATGTTTCCGGTATTCAAATTTGCGAACTCTTCCCTCGCATGGCGAAGATGATGGATAAGTTCGCCATTATTCGCAGTATCGTGGGAGCGGATGGAGCCCACTATTCTTTCCAGTGTATGACCGGACGTAAAAGTCGTAACCAACCTCAAGGGGGTTGGCCGGCGATGGGCTCAGTCGTCAGTAAGCTCGAAGGTCCCACTCAACCTTCCATTCCAGCCTATATGGGACTCGCTCCTAAAATGGGACACGTCCCTTGGTCGGACAATGGCCAACCCGGTTTTTTGGGAGTAGCTCACGCTCCTTTCAAAACCGAAGGACCGGGAAAACAAGACATGGTCCTCAACGGAATCAGTCTGGAGCGTTTACGCGATCGACGATCGTTACTTCAAAGCTTCGACAAGTTCCGTCGGGACTGCGATAACTCCGGGGCAATCGAAGGCCTGGACGCTTTTACCCAGCAAGCCTTCGGAATTTTAACTTCCAGTGAACTCGCGGAAGCGATGGATCTGAACAAAGAAGATCAGAAGTTGAGAGATCGCTACGGTAGAGGTTCCCCCAAGAACCAAGCCGATGGAGGTCCTAAAAATCTCGATCACTTCCTTCTCGCTCGCCGCCTGGTAGAAGCGGGGGTACGAGTGGTGACCTTGGCCTTCAGCCGTTGGGATTGGCACGGAGGAAACTTTAAACGTGGTCGCCAGGATATGCCCATGCTGGACCAGGGTTTGACGGCTCTGATGGAAGACCTTCAAAACCGGGGACTCGATAAGGATGTTAGTGTCGTGGTTTGGGGAGAATTTGGCCGTACACCCAAGATCAACAAAAATGCGGGTCGAGACCACTGGCCCCGGGTGTCTTGCGCTGTCCTCGCGGGAGGGGGAATGAAGACGGGACAGGTGATCGGTGCTACCAATAAATTTGGGGAATACGCAAAAGAGCGGCCTGTACACTTCCAAGAAGTTCTCGCTACCCTTTATCATAATATGGGGATCGATGTGAATACGGCGACGGTGGAGGACCTTTACCGCCGACCGCATTACCTCGTCGACGATAATCGCCAACCCCTGAAAGAACTCGTTTGAGCTATTATTTCTGGTTGATTCGACCAGAAATAAATCCTCCTAACGTTCAGTTCTAACCGAGCTTGGGACTCGGGTTTTTCCTATTTCCTTAGCGGTCTTGTGCACGCGATTTCTAAGGCGATCTCGCTGTATGTCTGGAGTTTAGGTCTTGGGGCATACGAATTTAGTTCCCTACCCGTAAAATTGATTTCTCCTGGGATTAAAACCTTGTGGGGTTGGAGTGGTTTATAAAGGTCGGGTCTCCAATTCCTGGGTTCATGTTCAGTACTAGAATTAATTGAGAATTATAAGGATCAGCTTCATGCTTAATTTGCGTCTCTCATCGCTTTTCTCTTTTTCGATGAAGATCATGATCTGTTCGGTCCTGGTGTCGAGCTTCGTCACGCCAGTTTTTTCAGCTGAAGTCGTTCTAATCCCCGAAGAATCTCTCTATCGCTATCGCTTAGGCAATGAGGAAGCCTCTTCACCCGATCCCACATCGTGGAGAGAACGAGAATTTGACGATGCTTCGTGGGCTGAAAGCCGTGCTCCCTTCGGTTACGGGGATCCTCCGTTTTTTACGGACCTTTCGGCCGTTGAACCTCCGATGCGAGGTAACTATACGAGCATCTTTTTGAGAAACACTTTTGACGTCAATCCCGACTTCGATAATACCTTACTCCTCGTAGAAGCCAATTACGACGATGGATTTATCGTTTGGATCAACGGTCAAGAAGTCATCCGGGAAAACATGCGAAGTGAATTTGGTGACCCGGTGTTATTAACCGATCGGGCCGCGCGAGGGAAAGAATCAGGAGAATACCTGCCTTTCGAAATTCCTGACGCTGATTCATTTTTAGTTCCCGGAATCAATTCGATTGCCATTCAGGCTTTCAATACAGCTCGATCCAGTAACGATTTCAAATTTGATATGCGGTTGATCAATCCCAACGGGCCCGATATCGCGGCTCCCATGGCCAAAGTTTTACCGCAACCCGGAACAGAGCTTGCTCAGTTTTCACAAGTGAAGATTATTTTTGATGAGCCAGTTCAAGGTCTTGAAGCTAGTGACCTCACTCTTAACGGAACTCCAGCTCTTTCTTATGAAGAATTAAGCGAGGCTGTATTTATTTTTCATTTCCCGCCGGCTGATCCAGGAGAGATCGAGCTTAAGTGGATCGAGGATCATGGAATCATCGACCTCGCTCCAGCAGAAAATGCCTTTGAAGGGGGAGAGTGGAGCTATACCGTCAATCCTAACGCTCCCGTACCGAAAGTTCGGATCAGCGAGTTTGTCGCCATCAACAATGGGGGATTGCTCGATGATGATCGAGAGTCTTCCGATTGGTTGGAGATCGAAAACTTAGAGGATCGTGAGATCGACCTGACGGGATGGTACTTAACGGATGACTCTGCTCAGCCAGATCTTTGGGCTTTTCCTCAAGTCAGTCTCCAGGCGGGGCAACGCATTGTTGTGTTTTGTTCTGGAAAAGATCGTGTCGGGGATGATGGTGAACTCCATACAAACTTCCAACTCTCGGGAGATGGAGAATACCTGGGACTTTTCAATGCAGAACTTCCGGCAAGATTAGTTTCAGCATTCGAAGGTTATCCCCGTCAGGTTCAGGATGTTTCCTATGGTAGAGGATTAGGGGACCGAGTGGGTTATTTCGAAAATCCCACTCCTGAAGAACCCAACGACCCCGAGCATCTATTGACGGGATTGCTCCAAGCTCCTCAATTGAGCCATGAAGCCGGTATTTTTGAAACGGAGTTTGAGCTCAGTATCTACAGCTCAAATCCTCAAGATCAGATCATCTTCCGCTTGGATGGCCGTGATCCCACGGAACAAAACGGCACTCTTTACGAGGGACCGATCACTATCCAGGGAACTCCGGATCGCCCAACCTTCATCCTCAAAGCGAGAGCCATTCGCGAAGGTTACCTTCCTTCGGAAATCGTGACCCGAAGTTTCGTTTTCCCCGAAACCGTCATTCAGCAAAAACTCCGACCTCAAGGATTTCCCGTTCGTTGGGGAGCTGCACCCGGAGTGGATTACGAAACTGACAAAGACCTCCTATCCAATCCTCAAACCCAAGATAGAGTCGTCGAAGGATTAAAAGATCTTCCAACAGTTTCGATCGTCATGAATGTCGACGACATGTTCGGTACTCGAGGGATCTACAGTAATTCAACGGGTGAAGGCTTTTTATGGGAACGGGCCTGTTCTGCAGAGCTGATCTTTCCTGATGGGAAAGAAGGTTTTCAAGTCGGTTGTGGAATTCGGATTCTCGGTGGAGCGAGTCGTAATCCTACTCGATCTCCCAAGCACTCCTTTCGCTTGTTGTTTAAAGGCTTGTACGGCCCAAATCGCCTTCGTTACCGACTCTACGATGATTCTAAAGTTGAAAGCTTTGATAATTTAGTTCTACGAGCGAATTACAATAACAGCTGGATCCATTGGGATAGTGGTCAACGACGAAGAGGGATGCTCATTCGCGATCAATGGGCGAAAGACACTCAGAACGACATGGGGCATCCGAGTGGTCACGCGAGGTACACCAACCTTTATATCAACGGATTATATTGGGGTGTTTATATTCTCGTCGAACGTCCGAACGCGGCATTTGCTGCTTCTTATCACGGCGGAGACAAAGAAGACTACGACGCTCTGAATTCGGCTCAACCCGTCGATGGAAATACCGTTAAATGGACTCAATTATTAAATGTTGTCAGGGGAGGTATTCCCAATCTTCAAGCTTATGAAAACTTGAAGAAGCACTTGGATATCGAAAATTTCATCGATTATATGTTGGTGAATTTTTACGGCGCAAATGCTGATTGGCCTCATCACAACTGGTACGGGGCCGTGAATCGAAATAAAGAAGAAGGATACCGTTTCTATTGTTGGGATACGGAACGTATTTTAGAAAGCCTAGGAGCGAGTCGAATCGGGGCCAATGACTCTAATTCTCCCGGTGAAATTCACGCTCGATTGCGAGGAGTTGCCGAGTATCAAATCGCCTTCGGGGACCGCGTTCAAAAACATTTCTTCGACGGAGGTGCCCTGACTCCACAAGCGGCTTCAGATCGGTACCAAAAGAGAGTTACCGAGCTCGAAAAAGGGATTTGGGCGGAGTCCGTTCGGTGGGGGGATTACCGTAGAGATGTTCACCCATCCTCCAATGGCCCGTACGAACTCTATCAGGTGAACGTTCACTGGATGCCTCAGTGGAACTTTCTTCGAAGCTCCATCTTCCCGGGTCGTTCGGGGGTTGTTCTCAACCAATTGAGGAACAACCGGCTTTTCCCTCGGATCGAAGCGCCAATTATCCTACCCTTAGCCTCTGAGGTCGAAGTCGGCACTCAAGCTCAGATCACCAAGCCAGAAGGACAAGAAGGCGAGATCTATATCACCTTTGATGGATCGGATCCTCGAGCAGCCTGGACTGGTGAAGTTGCTCCTGGAGCTACACTCCATGCTGGATTACCGATCAGTATTCCATCTCGAACTCAGATCAAGGCGCGTCTTTTAGTTGACGGTCAATGGAGTGCCCTCGTCGATGTGACTTACACCGTTGCTCAAGATTTTTCTAAGCTTCATATCAGTGAATTGATGTTCAATCCTGAAGATGGCGGTGAGTTTGAGTATCTCGAACTTCACAACTCTGGAGATGTTCCGATCGATTTGTCGGGAGTTTATTTCTCGAATGGTATTGAGCTCACTTTTGAAGACGGTACTCATCTTCCTCCCAATTCCCACCGCGTCATTGTGTCGAACATCACTGCATTTAGAACTCTTTATCCCGATGCCGAAATCATCGGAATCTACGAAGGTCAGCTCGCCAATGAAGGTGAGAAGGTCACCCTCAAAGATTCCAAGGAGAATTCAATCCTCTCCATCGAATATGACGATGAAGGTTTTTGGCCTGTCAGTGCGGATGGTCTAGGGTATTCATTAGTTTTAGCCGACCCGGCGATGCGATTAGATTCCCCTCACGCTTGGCGTCCGAGTTCACTTTGGGGAGGTTCTCCGGGAGCGGTTGATCCCGTGGATGAGCGACCTCAAGTACTCGTTCAACGAGTCTCGCCTCATCCCTCTGAAGGAGAAGAGGCTTGGATCGAGTTAGCCAACTTAATGGATCGATCCGTCGACCTTTCAGGATGGTTTTTAGGATCCTCTTCCGCGAGTTTAGATACCCTTCGCCAATTGCAATTCCCCGATGGATTTGAGTTAAATTCCCAAGAGGTAAAGCGGATTTCTCAAAGTGAATGGAATGCCTGGGCGGGGGATCTTCAACTCTCGAACGGGCCGGGTGAAGTTTATCTTTCTGAAGCCCATTCTGATGGCTCTCTCACCGGAAATATTTCAGGATTAGAGTACCAGTGGGTTCCATCTGAATCCTTGGTTGGGGTGGTTGAGACGAGCTTAGATCTCAACATGTGGCGCGTTTTAAACGATGGTGCTCCTTGGGTCTCTGACGTCGTGATCAATGAGATTCATTACAACCCGGGTGAACGGGATGGAGTCGAATTTTTAGAGCTCTTCAATCGAGGTCAAAAAGCCGTATCGTTATTTGATTCAGATTTGAATCAAGGTTGGAAGTTGAGAGGTCTTTCCCAAGCTATTGAAAAGGGGACTTTTCAGTTTCCGCGGGGAACGACCCTTTCAGCTCAAAGTTTCCTTCTCTTAGTTAAAGGGAATGAACAACGATTTAGAGAACTGATGGATGTTCCGGATGGAATTCGGGTGATCAGTGTCGGTTCGAGTTCCTTAGATGACGGCGGTGAAGAGTTACGCCTCGAGCGTCCCATCGCGACCGGTGAAGGTCAAGTGACCTACGAAGTTCTCGATCAAGTGGTGTTCAACGACAAAGATCCCTGGCCAACTGAAGCCGATGGCTTCGGTCCTTCTCTCGAACGTCGAGATGCTTCTAAGTACGGAAATGAAGCACTTAATTGGGGAGCCTCTGAGACCGATGGGGGGACTCCGGGAGCCTTCAACTCCATCAGTTCCGATGCTCCTCAAGGGGGGAATCGCGTACCGGGAGATATCAATGCTGATGGTCGTTCGAACATCTCAGACTCCATCGTTCTATTGAGGCATCTCTATCTGGGCCAAGCGATCATCTTACCTTGTACGGGTGAAAGTATCGCTCAGGGTGGAAACCTTCCGCTCTTGGATGGCAACGGCGACGGAGTTGTCGATCAATCGGACGCCATTCACCAGCTACTTTACCTCTTCGGTGGAGGACAAACTCACGTGCTCGGAACAGGCTGTACCCCGATCGTCGATTGTTCGGAGGCGTGTACGAAGACGTAAATACCCGTAGCCGAAGTCGTCAGAATTTGGGTTAAACCACTCCGCGCCCAACGCTTTGACTTTAAAGTGGTGTTACACAAAAGCAAAGGGTCCGATGCTCTAACCTTGATTGAAATAACCCACTTAGTAAGCCCGGAGCGTGAGCGACGGGAAAACCTCTTAGTACTGAAATTCACAATGGAATTTGTGAAGGGGAAGAAAAGGCTGTATAGCTTCAAGCCACAAATAAACGAACATTTGATCCCAACCGATCCCGTCGCTGACGCTCCGGGCTTACTAAGAGAATATTGAGTGTTATTCTTCTATTCAACGATTTGAAGTTTACATCCTTATCGTGAAGGCAAATTGTTCGATGTTGAATGTTCAGCCGATCCCTCGCTAGCGCTTCGGGCTAGTTAAAGAGGATTAGCTAAATATTCCCAGCCCACTATCCCTCTCCCTCCCAATTTTCTAAAATTTCAGGCGATATTTTATTGGCATCGCTTCTACTTCGGTAGTAGCCTATCTACTCGGGTAGTATGAGAGGGCATGTTTCAGAATTAAACGAGTTTTATTTATCGATTTCCAATAGGTCTTATGGAACGTAAACATCACTTAGCATCTCTACAATTGGCGATCATGGAAGTCCTCTGGGAGAGGGGGGAATCTACGGTGGCGGAAGTTCGAGAAGAGCTTCAACCTAGCCGAGATCTCGCCTACACCACGGTCGCGACCATGCTTTCGAAGATGGAGAAGAACGGTCAAGTGTCCCACCGATCTGATCGTCGGGTAAATATTTACCGCGCTGAAATCCAGCGTGAAAATGTTCAGAAGACCATGGTTTCGGATTTATCCAATCGGCTCTTTCAGGGAAGTGTCACACAACTCGTGACTCATCTCTTAGATCAAGAGCCCGTGAGTCACGAAGAGCTTGAAGACTTAAAAAAGTTGATTCGTAAAAAAGAGAAGGAGGCTCGCAATGCTCAGTGAAGTTTTCGCTCTTTTTTCCGATTGGGATCCCGTCTCTTGGGTCTTGACCTACTGGGTTCATTCCACCCTCCTTTTAGGTGGAGTATCGGCTGCGTTTCTCCTCCTTCGTCGAACTGAACGAGACCACGGAAGAATTTGGAAATGTGCGGCATTAGGAGGGATATTAACGGCAGTTTTGGCGTGGTCGTGGGGGAGAGGATTAGAAGTTGATCTTCTGGCTAAAAATCCTTCCGTCACTGAAAGCACTCCTCCCAACGCTTTCAAGCTTCAATCCGAACAACGATCCAATTCGCTTGAAAAGAACCGTGAAACCAGCTCGGAAATTTTTCGCCACTCTGAAAAAAATACAAAGAAGCGTACGGTAGATTTCAGTCTTTCTACTCCCGTGGTAAAAGAGACGGAACAGCTCGAAAACTCCATCTCTTCCTCAAAGGATGACTCAGAGTCGGGACAAGCCTTTCACTCGTGGTTGGGAAATCCTGATTCTCGGCTGTGGTCGGGCTTACGTTGGCTTCTAATCGTCGTTTTAGTGAGCGGTTGCATTCGATTTTTAATGTTGGCTTTCGATTACTTCCGAGATCTGAAAAGCTTAGAGTATGAAACGCAAGGTCGGGCCTTCGACTGCCTGAAGGATCTTTGCCAGAGGGCTCAAATTCGCAGAAACGTTCGTTTAAGTCTTTCCGATCGTTTAGCAGTTCCCATCGCCTTGGGGTGGTTGCAACCGACGATTGTGATTCCTACTAAGCTCGAAGAACGCCTGGATGATGCCAGTTTGGAAGCCTTGTTGGCTCACGAGTTAGCTCACGTCGCTCGTCACGATATTTTTTGGTCTTGGATCGGTAGGGCGATGTGCTTGCTCTTCGCATTTCAGCCTTTAAATTTCCTGGCTTTCAAAAGGTGGGGGCAAGCCTCTGAATTTCAGTGTGATCGCTGGGCGGTTCAATTAGGCATCTCTCCTTTTGATCTCGCGCGCTGCCTCACCGAAGTGGCAGAATGGCGAAAGACAGGGATTCTCATCGATCCCTCGGCCAGGATGTCTCTCTCCAAATCTCAACTCAGCTCGAGAGTTAAGAATTTGGTCGAGCCCAAACGGGATCGATCTCAACGCGGTGAAGCTCTCTTGTTAGGTTTGTTTTTATTGGGGACATTAAGCCTTGGTTGGTCGGGCTTGAAAGTGAATTGGGAAAACTCTGACTCTACGAGTTCAAAAGAAGAACCTTTGAAAATTGAGCTCCTCGATCTCCACGACGAAGAGAACCATGAAGTTAAAGAGTTGGATCAATTGGAGTCTCAGACCCGAATCAAGTCTAAATCAAGAGACTGGGAAGCCGAGCTCCGGCTACAATTAGAGGGCTTAAATAAAGAGAGCGGGTTGTTAGAACAAGAAATTCAGGATCTTTCCCAATTAGCTCAATCGAACGAGTCCATCGAAGCGGAAATTCTCGAGTGGATTCAACGCTTGAAGTCGAAGGGCGAACAGATTCAAAAGGAAAAGGAACGTCTCCTTAATAGTTCAAACTTGGAACTGGGGCCGTGGGAAAACCAGCTAACCAACTAATGGGATTAATTTAAATCGATCTGAAATGAAAGTTTCAGGTACTAAATTCAAACAAGGATTGAAAATGTACAAATCAATATTGGCATTCTTAATTGCTTTCGGGCTTGTCGGTGCGTGGACTGGATTTTCAGTCGCCGAAAAAGATCTAAATGACCCCACTGGGATTCCAGAGAATTCCAATGAAGAAAACCCTGAATCGTCTGAAACGGAGGAGGACGAGGAAGGGGAAGAGCCTCGCGATGAAGATGAGCGCGATAAAGATGAGCGTGAAGAAGATGAACGTCGAGAGCGTCGTGATCGGGACGAAGAAGAGGATGAAGACGAAGAAGAACACGCTGATGACGAGGAGGAAAGCGAAGAGCGTGACGACGAAGAGCGTGACGACGAAGAACGTGACGACGAAGAAAACGAAGAACGTGAAGAACGTGACGACGAAGAAAACGAAGAACGTGAAGAACGCGAGGAACGTGACGATGAAGAGCACGAAGAGCGTGAACATCACGATGACGAAGAGGAAGAAGAGCGAGAACACGCCGAGAGAGAAGGCCGGGAACGCAAAGAAAAGAAATCAAGAAATACGGGTTACTCCAAAGATCAGCTCATTAAAAAATACCGAGAGCTCTCCCAAAAAATTAAAAGAACGGATCAAGAAATAGAAGAACTTGACCACCACCAAGATGAATTAGCTGAGGCAGGGAAAAAGGAGGAAGCTCAAAAAGTTCGCAACAAGTTGAAAGTTTTGCACGAGGTGATGGAAGATCTTCACCGAGCACGTGAACGCTATGGTTCTGTTCTCAACAAACGTGAAAAAGGTGAATCTCGCCGAGAAGGTGAATCAGAACGAAAAGAACACCAACGCCAACAACGCATCGAGCGAGCTCAAAATCAACTGCAAGCTCAGGCTGAGGAGTTGAAATCCTATATTCGGAAATTAGAGAAAGAAATCGAAGCCAATGACGAGCGTGGCCGCGAGAGAGTTGTTAAAGCGCTTGAAGAACGGTTGGAAGAGGCTGAGCATAAATTAGAAGATGTTCACGAGAGATTAGAGCATTTAGAAAATCCCCGCCGTGAACGTGAAGAACGTGAGCACGATGAAGAGCACGAGCACGAAGAGGAACACGAGGAAGAATTTGAAGTTGAGCTCAATGACAGAGAGTACAAGTACTTAAAAGACCTCGAAAGAAAAGTGGAAGCCAAAGTTCATGGAATCGAAAAGAAAATCGATGAACTCGCTGAGCAACTCGATAAGCAAGAAGAGAGAGAGCAGCACGAAGCTGCCGAAGAAACGGAAAACCAAATCCATGAGTACGAAGAAGAGATCGAGAGAGTTCATCATGAGTTTGAAAAGATTGTCGATCGAGTGCACCAGCGAGCACGCCAACGTCATGAGCGAGAAGAGCATGAACACGAGCACGAGGAGCACGAACGGGAACATGACGAAGAACACGAACACGAAGAACGTGAGCACGACCGTCGAAGGAGAGCGGATAAAGATAAGCGAGAGCACGCTGAGAAAAGGCGCCATATCGAGGAAAAATTTCACCAGTTAGAAGAAAAACGAGATGAAGTTCTGGAACGATATGAAAACGCCAAAAAACGTGGCAAAAAAGATGAGGCCAGGAAATACCAGCGTTATCTTCAGGAGATCGAAGAGTACTTCGATAGGCTCAGAAAAGAAGCTAAATCACTGGAAGGGCGATCAGAGCGACGCGCCGAAGGCTACGACAAAAAACTGAAAGAGTATCAAGCTCACAGCAAAGAGCTACACGCCCACGCTCAAGAACTTGAAAAAGCAATATCTGAGGTTGAAAGAGAGTTTGAAAAGGCTAAAAAGCGAGGTCAGCGCGATCGAGCTCACGCCCTCGAAAAAGAACTGCACAAACTCTCCCAAAACTCAAAAGAAGTGAGAAGGGCTCTCGAAGATGTTAAGAGTCAGTATCATGCCCATACAAAAAAACGGTCAGGTTTCGCTCAATCCTTCAAGAAGAAGGATGAAAATCGAGAACGAGCTGAAGCTAAGGTTAGGACCTTAGAAATGCAGCTTCGGGAACTTCTTCACGCGACTGAAAAGGCGCATGAAAAAGGTCAAGAAGAAAAAGTTCATCACCTCAAGGATGAAATCTCGAAGGTGAAGGCTCGCATGCACCAAATTATCGAATACACAAAGCGTGCAGAAAAGGAGAGATCTCACCGACGTGAAGGTCGAGAAGTTTCTCCTGAACGAGTCCTCAAGGCTGTCGATCAGCTTCGAGGTGAAGTCCGAGAGCTCCGCGGTGAAGTTCGAGAGATCAAAAGCTTACTTTTAAGGCTTCTCAATCGCCGAGCTAAAAATTAAGGATTGAGCGAAATTTGAGATTTCTAAAATCAAAAAAGGGCACGCGAGGATTCGCGTGGCCTTTTTTGATGATGTGGAGTTAGGGTTGATGACAATTTGGTGATCCTGTAGCTTTAACTTTAAATGAAATAGTTCTGTAGGGGCGTCCCTTGAGGCTGTGAATTATTTCGAAATACGTTAGTAAGCCCGGAGCGTAAGCGACGGGATAAGTCATCGCGATGAATCCGCGTCGGTGCGTCCTAATGGATAACTCAGGCATTTAATTCCCACCCACGAAAAACCTTAGCATTGTCCCGTCGCTTACGCTCCGGGCTTATTAATATGAATGCTTAAATTTTGTTATGAATTTTGATTCCATAAGAACCTAAAAATTCACAACTTCCTCGTGGGCGCCCGTTTCCCGGAAGGCGGTGCTGGTTTTTAAAAGTCAAATAGCGCTTTCAGGAATTGGGCAGGCCAAATCTTGGCGTAAGCTAATAACGGGCCCTGCCCCTACAATGGGATTGAATTGTAGATAACGATGGCTAATGCCTGTAGGGGCGTCCCTTGTGGGCGCCCGTTTCCCTGAAGGTGGTGCTGGTTTTTAAAAGTCAAATAGCGCTTTCAGGAATGGGGCAGGCTATATCTTATCGTAAGTCATTAACGGGCCCTGCCCCTACAGGGGGATGACCTCGGGCGAGCAGAAGCAGGATCAAAGATGATTAAAACTATGAAAGTTTTCACGCTCAGTCTTTTTATTATCTGTTTAATTTCTTCTCAGAGCTCGCTTCATGCCGCCTTCAGCACTCACACCGATCTCGCCTCTACGTGTTTAGGCTCAAAATACATCGTCATCGCTAAACGATTGAAAACCCGCAAGCTTGCCAATTGGGCAAAAGCTCGAAGTTATGAAGTGCTCGAATCTCTTCAAGGAGACTTTAAGCGAGGGCAGAAGATTGAGGTCTTTTGGAATAATGGATATAGACTTCAGACCTTTTGGAGTAAACCGTTGGAAGTGGATGATACGGTGGTACTTTTTATTAAAGATTGGCCTAATCCTCAGAAAAATCTTAAGTGGCTTCCTAAGGATACTCCGAAATTCAGCCTCAGTGGCTTGAGGGTTTTATCAAAAGGGCGAGTATATCGCTTTGAACAGTTTTCAAATCCGGGTCCTATGGGGCCCGTTCCACAAGGGCGAGACCCCTACGATGTTCGTCAGACCGCCAAGAAGCGCGAGCATGTTGATCTTCCTACTTTTCGTAATGATCTGATTCGAGCCATTCAACAAATTAAAAAATACAAAAAAGGCTGGAACATCAAAGATCCTTTGAAACGTCGTAACACCATAGTCAAGTTATTTGGAGACCCTCTCCCGCCAGCGAGTGATTGGGATAGGAATAAAATTCCACATGCTTACGCGGATCACTTAGCAAAAGATGCGATTCGTAAGTTTAATGATCTCGATGATACGGTAGGAGCCGTGGAGATCTACCTACGGCGAGGGATGTGGTTAGGTTTCTTTGGCCACGGTTTGTCGTTGAAATATCTTTGGCCCGTCATATCCGACAAATCGAAATCTGTAGCCTTGCGAGTTGCAGCTCTTGATTTTCTTCAACATAAGGGGCGAATTGAACAAATTGACGGGGGTTTAACATGGAAGCAGATTTATAAAAAATTAGGGAAAGAGGTTAGAGACGAGGACTATGGCCCGGAGTTCGCACAACTCTGCTCTGTTTTGAAAGATCCCGAGAAACGGGTTCGACGAGAAGTCGCATTTATTTTAGGGCTGTTTTTGACGCAGGCTAAACAAGAGGTCTCACGAAATGAAGAACTACACACCTATCTACTAAAACAGAGGAAAACGATCGAGGACCAGCTCATCGAACAATACAAGCTCGAAAAAGCCCCCAGAGTCCGAGCTGAAATCATCAAAGCCCTATCTGATTCGGAGAGAGCTCAGAAGGAACTTTCAAAGTTGACCAAGACCGTCAGTCCTCTCCTCTTTGTTCCCGCGAAAGCTGAAGAACTCGTGAAGGACACGCTCTATAAAATTATTGTCGATGAGAAGAAGCTTAAGCTGATGGGGATCACTCCTCAGAATTGGCTCTTTAAATCCAACGGTCAGTCGGGACCGGGTCTTCAGCAATACGATGGTTTTTCGAGGCGGAAAATAAAAGCTTTGGATGCCACGGATCCCAAAAACAAAAAGCTCAAAGAGACGGTTAAAAACCATCCGCTAAAAGCGGGGGAGTATTTAATCTACGACCCAAAACGCCTTCCCTTCTGGATTGAAGGAGAGGTGAAGGATCCGATTCCTCGAATGTTGAAATCGAGAAAATTTAGCTTTGATGAGAAACCAAAATAAAAAAGCTCGCTGTTCAATTTAATTTCAACAGCGAGCTTTTTAGTTTCTGAATTAATCTTAAAGCCACCCTCAAAATCCAAGCGCTAAATTTAACTAGCCCGGAGCGTAAGCGACGGGACCAAGCTAAAGTGTTTTACGGGTGGAAACTAAATGGCTTTAGCTTTCCAGATAAACATTCCATATGGGAACTCAGAACGATTCCGGATCCCGTCGCTTACGCTCCGGGCTAGTTAATGAACCTCGAAAATTCACCACCCGCTGAGAGGCTGTGATTTTTTATCAAGCTTAGTTAGAGTCGAATCGGATTCCAATCTAATAGAACTAAGGCCTTAACTAGCCCGAAGCGCTAGCGAGGGGCCGGAATGAAAGCTCTGACCCCTCGCTAGCGCTTCGGGCTAGTTAAGTTGGAGGTTCACAGCTAGTGAGCGTGACGTGTGGACTCCTAGGGAAATAGGTTGAATGCTTCTACAATCCTAGCGCGCGATTCATCCTCTCGGCGATCTCTTGAATGCGGTCGGCGTTTCCGCCTCCAACTTCCGCGGTTGACCAGCCCGTAAATTTAATTTCTTTAAGAGCCTTTCTCACGTCCGCCCAATCGACATCACCTTCACCGATTTTACAGAAACCGTTTTTCTTTCCCCAATCCTTGACGTCGAGTTTAACGATTCTTCGACCTAAGGTGCGAATCCATTCGGCGGGTTTGCCGTATTTCTGATGGTTACCGATATCGAAATAAACTCCGATCCAGGGGCTATCGATGGCATCGATATAATCTCTGAGTTTCTCGGCGGTCTGATCACTGGGACCGTTATGAATGTAACAGAATCCATTCCAGACGTTCTCGATCAAAATATGAATTCCCAGCTTTGAAGCTAAGGGAAGAACTTTGTGAATTTGTTCAATCGATCGATCCCAAACCTGTTGCTGATTTTCCGTTTCGGGGTGGGACACACGACCGGGAACCAAGAGGACTGCCGATCCTCCAATGTAATGAGTATCTTTGATGGCGGTGATCAGTCCTTGAAGGCCCATTTCGCGAACTTTGGGATCTTTGTCTGAAAGCCGCCTTCCCCAGTGAATGCTATCGACGCAACCGTGGAGGGGAAAGTCGATGGCTTTACTGGCCTTCAGGGCTTCCTTCTTATTTTCACCGTTGGGGCTATTGAGTTCCACTCCGTCGTAACCCATGTCTTTGAGCATCTGGAATTTTTCCAGATAAGACATCTTCCCGCGGAACATTTGAAATTTAATCGATTTATAAATTCGTCCTCGATGTTCACCCTTGGAAGGGGGAAGAGAAATTTTGGGCTCTTGGGGGTTGGCGTTGAGACCCGTCGAAGCCGTCAACGCACCTGCAGTGACGAGGAGGCTTGAGTTTTTGATAAAGGATCGGCGGTTTAAATCTGAACTCATATTTTTAATTCCTTACCGTGAGTTTCAATCAGTCACATTGAGAGGGGAGTGGTTTAAGCTCGTTTAGACGTCACAAAGTTTGACAGCCTCAACCAATCCTCCGAGGGGTTCTCGGGTCGGAATGAATTCTTGGCCTACGTAATCTTTGTAGCCGGCTTTTACCAGCTCTCTCATGATTGCAGGATAGTTGATCTCTTGATTGTCATCCAATTCCGCTCGACCGGGATTTCCGGCGGTGTGGACGTGTCCGATGTACTCTTTGTACTGACGGATTCTCTGGATGACATCTCCATCCATGATCTGTACGTGATAGATATCGAAGAGTAACTTCAGGCGGGGGGATCCCACTTTCTTGAGGATTTCGATGCAGTAGTCTGTGTGATCACCTTGGTAGCCGGGGTGACCCTTCATGTTTTCAGCAACGCGACTATTGAGCATCTCCAAGTTGATCGTAACACCTTTTTTCTCTGCGTAACCCACAACTTTCTTGAATCCCTCAACGCAGTTTTTCATTCCCTCTTCTAAGGAGAGGCCATTAGCAAATCCGGTGAAGCTGATCACGCTAGGGAATTTATATTCGGCACAAGCGTCAATCGATTTTTTAATCTTAGTGATGCACATCTTATGGTTCTTAGGGGTATTCATACCGTCGGTAAAACCATGAGAACCGGCGATGGCGCAGGTTAGGCCATACTTTTTAAGAATGGGCCAATGTTCAGGGCTGATCAGTTCGATACTTTTACAACCCAGTTTCACAGCGAGTTGACACATCTCATCGACGGACCAGTATTTTCGGTAACACCAGTGAACTAAGGACTGATTGATATTGCCTTTGCTGGCAACTTTGGGGAGACCTTCAAGAGTCGTGATCGCGCCTTCAACTTTTGAGCTATAAGCTCCAATCGAAGCAGCGGCAGCGACAGTAGCCGTTCTTTTTAAGAGAGATCGGCGCGATGTTTTTAATTTATGATCTTTGGAGGACATGGTGTATAGCTTTCGTTTCAAGTTTTGATGGGTCGTTGGTGAATTTCAGTGTAGATCGGTTGAGATCACATCATCTAACGTCGACACAGGCGACATTTCCCCGCGCGTTTCTTACGTAGATTCTTCCATTCGCAAGGATGGGAGAAGTCCAAGTACGTCCGTAGATGATGTGCTTTCGGGCGAGCTCTTTAAATTCTTTTTCTGAGGCCTTAGCGATGACCAATTCCCCTTTATCGCTAAAGAGAATCAAGCGATCTCCCGCTCGAATAACCGACCCACAGCCCATGCCCATCTTTTTCCACATCACTTCACCCGTTTTACGATTAATACAGACGAAGGGAACTCGGCTTCCACGGTGGGCTTTTCCATCGTAGCCAAAGAGATAATCTTTGTAAGGGATGGAATTGTTCATGTGGTTCCGCATGTTTCGGTTTTCGTACTTGCGTACCAATTTGTTGTTTTTAACCTTGAGCAGAGCGCAGCCTTTATTATACGCCGTCGAAATAAAGATCGTTCCGTCATTGAGGAAAAGAGGAGTCGTCGAGTTGGTTTGATATTGGGTCGGCCAGGTGTAGAGGTCGTGAACTTTTCCCGTATTGGGGTCCGCTAAAATTAAGCCATCATTATTGAGGCAGGCGAGCGTTCCCTGTTTGTCTTGCTTGAAATAAATGGCAGAGCCGTAACCGCATGTGTATTTCTTTTTCGTCTTCCAGATGAGGCTCCCGTCTTTTTTATTTAGAGCAAAAAGAGGGCCGCCATCGAAGATGACTTTGTCTCCGAGAACGAGAGCTGAGGCACTGAATCCCCATTCGGGCATTTTCGCTTTTAAAAATTTAGGAATGTACTTCTCCCAGATGACGTCTCCATTTTTTGCATTGAAGCAAAAGATATGACCTTCTTTACTCAGAGTGTAAACTCGATCACCGTCGATGGTCGGAGTTGCGGCCGGGCCGCCTTCGTGGAGGTTGTCGACGATCTTACACTTGTATTTGTATTTCCAAATTTCTTTCCCGGTCTCGGCATTGAGACAGTAGACCAAGTCATTCCCAGCGCGATGACCCATGGTGAAAAAGCGCCCGTCTTTGACCGACATACTACTAAAGCCGATGCCGACCTCCGCCTTCCATGAAATCTTGACGTCTTTCTCTGACCAGTTGCTTCTCCACTTGGTTTCTTTGGAGATTCCATTTCGATCCGGGCCTAAAAATTGAGGCCAGTCTTCAGCATGAGTCAAGGAGTTGGAGAAAAAGATGAGCAGAGCGAAGCTCATCGATAACGACAGTTTTGAGAATGAAGAAATGAATAGCGGTTGGGAAACTTTAAGCTTCATGAAAAGGTCTCAGAGATGAGTTGTTGGGGTTTAATTTTGATGGAAGTCTTCTAATTCTAAATCTCCGTTGAGCTGGCCCTGCTTTTTAAAGAAGCGTGGGAAACCTCACTGGGATTTAGGAAAAATGTAGAAGTTGATTATAGGCTCTCAAGGGGGTAAATGACAAAGGCCCGAACGCCATCTAAATAAAATCTAACAAATAGAAACGGTTTCAGCGGGTTTAGAGCTGGTGAATGACATACTTTAAGATTTGAACTACTTGCTCCGGTTCTCGGGCAGTGGCTTGAGAAGCGGCGTCGACCTCCTTCAGAGCGTGGTCGAGATCTTCGTCGTGGAGGGAGATCAGCGGTTTTCCCAGAGCGTGGGCGAATCCTGCATCAAAGGCGGCATTCCATTGGCGGTATTTGGGGCCGAATCGAACGACGACGATATCTGCGTGACGAATATGAGTTCGCGTACGAATCGAATTGATGCCGGCACCTTTGTGGTCTTTCCAGAAATTCTTTTCCTCAGATCCCAAGATGTCGACCCCGCAGTCATCGCTCTTACCGTGGTCGGTTACGGGAGCTGATACGCTGATGGGAAGCCCTTCACTTTGAATTCCAACGACGATGCGTTCGCGCCAATCGGAGTGAATTTCTCCTGACAGATAGACGTTCCAAGTTTGATTTGTAGAACTCATGGTGAATAAAGCTTTCTTTTCGTTCGTTTGAAATTACAACGATAACCGGCTCAGGCAAATAATGCATCATTGTAACGATTTTGGGTTCTCGTTAAAGTAAGGTCATCGTTCAATCTCCGATGCAATAGAATTTATCCCGACTTTGATCCACGGACTTCATTCGCCATGGTAAAAAGAAAATCCGACAATGAGTCTCATTCAGAGCCTCGGCCTTCGCCCAAGGTCGATTCTGAGATGGAGGCGACGATGTCAGATGTTCAAGAGATTGGAATCCAAAAAGAGCCGGAAAGACCGAAGTCTCCATTGAGTGTGATCGGTGCCGATCGCTACGATATGGGAGATGAACTCGGTCGAGGGGGGATGGGGCGAGTCTTTCGAGTATGGGATAAAAACCTCGATCGCACTCTCGCAATGAAGGTGGTTACCGATGGGAGTTCCGCTGATAAACCTGGCCCTCGCCGCCTCAAACGATTTTTGATTGAAGCCAAAATTACCGGTCAGCTCGATCACCCCGGTGTCGTTCCTGTCCACGAATTAGGAGAGGGTGATGATGGGCGCCCCTTCTTCACGATGCGGATGGTTCAAGGGGATGAGCTGAAGAAAATTTTCGACTATTCTACTCAGGGAATCGGCGGTTGGAACCAAGTTCGGGTCTTAGAGATCTTCGTTAAAATCTGTGACACCCTAGGCTTTGCTCACGCGCGAAATATTATTCACCGGGATCTCAAGCCCTCAAACATCATGGTTGGGATTCACGGCGAAGTTTACGTCATGGATTGGGGCTTGGCGAAAGACCTTCAAGTTCAAGAATCGAAGGAAAAAGCCGCATTAGAGACAACTGTCGATGAAGAGCTCGCCGCGAAGAATCCGGGGGAGAGTACTCTTCATACGATGGTAGGGACGGTTCTGGGTACCTTAGCCTACATGCCCCCCGAACAAGCTCGCGGGGATGTTCAGTCTTTGAGTACGCGAAGTGACGTCTATTCGATCGGTGCGATGCTCTACGAGTTTTTGGCGGGACGCCTTCCTCATGAGTTAAAGGACTTGGGGAACGACTTTAAGGGTTCGGTTCAAGAAATTCTAGATACCGCCCCTCCTCCATTAGATACTGTTCAGCGCCGCGTGCCGAATGAACTCGTCGCCATCTGTGAAAAAGCGATGGCGAAGAATCCCGCCGATCGTTATCCCACCGCTGATGCCCTTGGCAAAGATTTGCGTGCTTACCTTGAAAATCGCGTGGTCGAAGCTCACCGCACTGGGCCCTGGGTTGAATTTCGAAAATGGTTGAAGCGCAATCGGGCGATGGCGTTAGGTTTAGTGGGGACGCTCAGTGCCGTGCTCCTCGGTTTGTCCGTCGTTATCCTTCTTCAATGGGCCTACTCCGACATCATCGATAACAATGCCTATCTGGCGCGGATCAATGCCGCCAGTTGGCATTTAGAAGAGCATGAAGTGGTTGAGGCGCAATCTCTCTTAGATGCTTGTCCGCCGAACCGACGTGATTGGGAGTGGGGGTATTTAAAGAGTTTGATCGATACTTCTGACCATCAACTTCAGGTGGCCTCGGGAGCGATCTTTACGAGTGTCACGAATCTTGGGGTGAATTCAGACCTGGATATACCTGAAATCGAGAGACGAATTTATTTTGGGGGCGAGGGAGGAAGAATTCATTATTGGACTCCAAGAGAGCCGGATGAAGCAAAAGAGTTTAGAGTAACGAGTGGGGGTGTTTTTGCCAGAAGAACGAGCCTCTCCAAAGGGGTGCTTGCCCTCGCTCTCAGTCAGCGTGGAGATCTTGCAATCGGTTCGGAAGATGGTTGGAATCTCATTTCTGATTGGCAAGCGAATGAGCTTTATGAGGTGGGTTTTGGGATTAAAAATTCACGTGTTCTCGATATTAAGTTCATTGAAGGGGGAAGTCGAGCTCTTGCGATCAGTAATAAAGGATCCATCAATACGATTTTGCTCGGGACTTCTCGAGGGGTTTCATCGAAGAGTTTAGGCCGGATGACCCTCACCAGTGCCATCCTCGATCCTTCCAATCAACGAGTTGCTGTTGCGGGGCCGGTGAAACATGCTCAAGGGGTCTCTCATTTCATTCGCATTTTTAAAACCAGTGATCATCAAAAAATTGCGGAAGTTAAAGCTCATGAAGGCATCATTTTTAGTCTCAAATATGATTCGACTCGAACTCGCTTAGTTTCCGCTGGTGGTGATGATCTGGTTCACGTTTGGAGTTATCCCGATCTAAAATTGATCACTACCCTCAGAGGGCACAAAAATCGTGTTCTCATCGCCAAGTTCGATTCCACGGGGAAGCACATCCTGACTGGATCAGGGGATCGAACGTTTCGAGTTTGGGATGCGGAGACTGGAGAGCAACTCTTCTTAGGGCGAGGGCATACTCGAGAAATCTTCACTGTGGAAGAGGTGGCTCTGTCTTCGGAGAATTCTTCGAGCGCCCGAACAAAAAATGATGTCACTTATTTAAGTGCGGGTCGTGAAGGCATGATTCGAACTTGGAAACCCTTTCACACCGATCGAATTCACAAAAAGCTTTCAACTTCATTCGCCTATCATTCACTCCGGTTGTCGAGTGATGGGAAAGAACTCGCGGCTAGTGGCGCTTCACCCTTGAGCGCGGATGAATCTTCCATTGAGATTCGCTCAACGAGTGATTTTAAAATTCTAAAAACCTTGAAGGGGCACTTAGGAAAGGTGCATGACTTGAGCTGGGTACCCAGCGATAAGAGCTTAATCTCGGTCGGAATGGACGGTACGATTCGGATTTGGCCTCGTGATCCTACCCAGCAACCTGAAGTTTTAAGACCCAATGGCGGTGCACTACTCACCTTAGAGTATGAACCTCAGGAAAAACTCATCCTCTGTGGAAGTGAACAGGGCTCTATATTCACTTTCGATTATTCGAAGCGAAAACCGCTTAAAACATTTAAGAAGCATGAAAAGGGCGTGAGTGCGTTGGCTCTTCATCCCACGGGACGGTGGTTGGTTTCTGGTGGTAAAGATCACCACATTGTGGTTTGGGATTTAGAAACTTCCCAAGCGATACATCATTTTAAAGATGCCCACGAAGCAGGAATCTCGAGTTTAGAATTCACCTCGGATGGTGAATACATTCTCTCCGCTTCGAGAGACAAGATGATTCGTGTTTGGGAATTGTCGACGGGGAAATTGGTCCGTACTTTCGCTCGACATCCCGAAGGCATTTTAGATTTAAAAGTGAGTGCTTCAGGGCGAAGACTCTTCACGGGAGCTTGGGATGGAGCGATTCGAATTTTCGATATCGACTCGGGTGAACTGTTGACCACTTTGAGGGGGCATTCCGGCAAGGTCAACGCCTTAGAGTTCACTGTAGATGGAGAGACACTGATCAGTGTGGGTGAAGATCGAACATTAAAAACGTGGCAGAGTAACAGTGGTCGGCTCAGCCCCTGAGCCGGTATGGCAAAATCAATCAGCTTCTATAGAACTAATTTACTTAGTATTCAGATTTTCTCTC
>JANQLS010000030.1 GCA_028280485.1 Planctomycetota bacterium | reverse complement strand
TAGGCTAAAAGCCTATGTTTTGTGGAGTGACGCAGTTCGTAGAACTGCTTGGAGCGTTTGAATAAAGGTCGGAACGACCTTTATTCAACAGAAACTAATTATTCAATCTCATAATTATTAGATTGAATTGACTCAGCAATTAAGGCGATCTTTTCTAATTCTTCACGTTCAACAAATGATTTTCCAATAGCTCTTTTATCTTTTACCTCTTCCCAACTAGTATGCCTTCAACATGTTTCCGGTTAACTCATTCAACTCTCGGGCAATTTCCTTATCGAGAAAAAACAATATGGAAGCCTGACCATTATCTATAGCATAGAATCGTTGCCCGTTTCGTTCTATATCTGTCATTACGGCACTGACGGTATCCGGGTCTGCCCAGTCATCATCAACCCTTACATTAAAATGCCGATTTTTACCATCGATGGTGTATTTCAGCCACGCTTCACCGTTATCAAGATCAACATAATCTTTGAGATTAGTTATGAGATTGGGTAGCCCAGCGATACGGCACATATTCTCAACAATGGTCACGTAGGCCCCTGAGTCTTCGATACATTCAACATCAAAATTCCATACTTGATCGCAAAAATATCTCCCCCATGGTTCTCGCTCCACTTCCGAGCCGAGAATGAACATGATCGTATCGTACGGTTCACTCTCATACTCCTCCCGGTCACAGGAATAGAGCAGGTCGTCGATCGAAATACCATCGTTCAGTTTAAAGCCGAGTTTTGCCAACTTTTCAAGTTGTTGTTCTAAGGTCATTTGGATTCCATCCCTCATACTATTAAATTCAATCCCCACTATTGACCCCATTATGTTTTATCTTTATGCCTAAATTAGAATACCTTAAAAACAAAGAGTCAAATTCACTGATTCTAAATCCCAAACATTCACGTAGAGACTTGCATTCTCCCCCGTACTCATCGCAAGATGTAGGCTCGGTAACGCTGATTAATCGAAAAACGATATAGAAAACATATAGAAAACTCTGTCAACCCCGCTCAACTTAAAAGGAATTCAACCTATGAGTCTAAAGAAATTCTTACTACCATCGTTGGCGCTTCTCATCGCTGTCGCCACTCTCGCCCTTCCCAGAACTGCCCCCGAAGCGGAATCGAGCCCTGCCGGAGCAGATACTTACACCGTGGACCTCATCCATTCCACGATGATGTTTGAGCTCCGCTACTCAGGGATCAGTACGTTTTTCGGCCGCTTCAACGATTTCGGCGGTACTTTCAAACTCGACAAGAGTGACCTCTCCAAGACCAGCTTCGATCTCGTCGTGAAATCTGCGAGCGTTGACACGGGGATTAAAAAGCGGAATGGCTCTCTCATGAGCCCCGATTACTTCTCTTCGAAGCAGTATCCCGAATTCCGTTTTGTCAGCAAGTCGACGAAAGTTCTCGGAGGAAAGAAACTTGAGGTAAAGGGAGAACTCACCGCTCGAGGAGTCACCAAACCCGTTACTTGTCAAGTGGTCTACGGCGGCGAGGTACCTGCTGGTAAAGATAAAGTTCGAGCGGGATTCGACGGAACGATCACCTTTAAGCGAAGTGATTTCGGAATCAAAGGTGGCATGAGTTTCCTTTCTGATGAGGTAACGCTTCGCCTCGGTCTCTGTGGTGAGAAGAAGAAGTAATGCATGTCTGAAAAGACTACGGGGCGCGCCCTCGGGGATCCTGAAAAGAATCAAGGATTCGCGGGGGCGTTGCTCATCCTTCAGGTTCTTCTCTATTGCGCGACGCACGTGATTTTCTTTGGCGCACCAAAATGGAACGAATGGTCCGATCAATCGTTCTGGGTTGCAATCCTACTCGGCTGTCTGGGAGTTCCGTTGGTCGTTCGCCGAAGTTGGAGTTCAGCATGCCTGCTGATGACCGCCGGGATCACCATTATCGTAATATGGCCCTGTCTCTTTAGCGAGTGGAGTGGAGCGGGAGCTCGAGTCTTAGCCTTCGTTGTACTTGTCGGAGGAACCTGGGGATTTCTTCGATTAGGCCTTCAACTTGCCTTACACGCTGATATCAGTGTATTCCTTGCGTGCATGCTTCTGGGCGGGATAGCCATCGGGATCGATGCGCTCTACATCAAGTCGGTGCGTCTGTTCATGGCGCTCTTGGTTTTCTTGATTTTGATCCGCATTCTTATCTGGGTCTTTCGCTCTCGTTCCTTGAATGCCACAATTTTCCCTGTCCTATTCCTCTTCGTCGGTACAATCGGACTGACCCTCGCTTTGACCAATTGGCTCCACACCGTTCCCGAACAACGCCCCTTTACGTTAGCTTATATTGCTATTGTAGCTCTGCCTTTAAGCGCCTGGCTGAGTAAGATCCCCTTCGTAGCTTCGAAACATCCAAGTTTTCGCTTAGGAATTCAAATCTTAGTCGCCGGTTCCCTTTTAACACTTGCTTTGAGTCCCCTGGTTCAATCCTGGCTCAACGGAGAATTCGACTTCGTCGGAGCACAACCATGAAACAAGAAGAGATCGATCAATTTGTTCTAGAATTGACTCACGCACAGGGAATAACCCAACGCGAAAGGGTTCAGCGTCTTTGGAGCGGGTATGGCAGCATCGTTCGCATGGGTTTAAGTGGAAGTGAAATTCCGAGCGTGATCGTCAAGCATGTACAACCGGGAACGGGGAATCATCCAAGGGGATGGAATACCGATTTATCGCATCAGAGAAAGCTCAAGTCGTATCAAGTTGAAACCTATTGGTATCGCGAGGCTGGGCGACGAGGAATGGAAGCTTTAGCGAGGATGCCAGGTTGCCTCGGAACTAAAACTGATGGGGATGAAATTTTGCTAGTACTTGAGGATCTCGACGCAGCGGGATTCAGAGGGCGGCGAAACTCGGTTGTAGAAATTGAATGGCAGGCTTGTGTTCGTTGGCTGGCGGGTTTTCATATCGAAGGAATGAGAGCCAATACCGAAGGTCTCTGGGAGAGCGGAACCTACTGGCATCTCGAAACTCGGCCGGATGAGCTGGAGGCGCTCGATGATCTCCCCTTGAAGAACGCAGCTGCCTCGATCGATGCAAAACTTAAAGCTTCCCCCTTTCAGACGCTCGTACATGGCGATGCCAAGCTAGCTAATTTCTGCTTTAGCCCCGATGGCTCTCAAGTCGCTGCTGTGGATTTTCAATACGTCGGTGGCGGATGCGGAATGCTAGACCTCGCGTATTTCGTCGGGAGTTGTTTTCGCGATGCGGAGGCTGAGCGCCGTGAGGAAGAAGTCCTCAATTATTATTTTGAAGCTCTGCGTAATTACCTAAACTCTAAAGACGACGCGGTCTGTCCCAAAGCATTGGAGAAGGACTGGCGTCCCCTCTACCGCGTAGCTTGGGCTGATTTTCATCGCTTTATGAAGGGCTGGAGTCCGGGTCATTGGAAATTGAGTACTTACAGCGAACGAGTAACCCGAGAGGTCATCGCCTCCTTAAAGCCAGAGGGGATGTAATGGATCTAACCGCACTAACGGAACTCGCCGTTCAAGCTGCCTTAGAAGCCGGAAGAGTAATTCGATCCTACCGAGAGCGTAAGGTAGAAGTTCATTATAAAAACGTAGGGAGTACTCCCGCTTCTCAGGTGGTGACTGAGGTGGATCGCCAAGCCCAAGATGCCATCCTTAGTTTACTCACGCCTTCGATTAAAGATTACGACCTCGCCCTACTCACCGAAGAAAGCGAAGATGATCAAAGCCGCCTTGAGAAAGATAACTTTTGGTGCATCGACCCCATGGATGGCACCCTGTCATTTATAAAGGGCAAGGAAGGTTATTCCGTATCAATAGCCTTGGTGGCCCGGGATGGTACACCCCAACTGGGAGTGGTTTATGACCCCGTACAAGATGTGGTTTACGATGCCATTCGAGGTCAGGGCCTGAGGAGAAACGGTAGCCCCTGGAATCCGAAATCCAAGAGCATGGAGTTAACATTTACTTACGAACGTAGTTTTTCTGAGCTTCCTGAATTCGAAGAGGTTAAGGAACGACTCGAATCCCATGCTCTATCCCTCGGGCTTGAGCGCTTGAATCCTATTCAGTATGGTGGAGCCGTGATGAATGCGTGTCACATTCTTGAACGAGCACCTGGATGTTATTTCAAGTTCCCGAAGCCGCAGGAAGGCGGAGGATGCATCTGGGATTATGCAGCTACTGCGTGTTTGTTCCGCGAGGCTGATGCAGTCGCCAGCGATGTCTTTGGTCATCCCTTGGACCTCAATCGCGCCGAGTCCACTTTTATGAACCACCGCGGAGCACTCTATGCAACAGATTCAGCCTTGGCTTCGAAAGTACGTGAGATCATCACAGTATGTTGGGATAGTTCCGCGCTCTAATCTTGAGGTTTAAGGGAATCAAACTTCAAGCCCGAAGCGTGAGCGAGGGTGAAAGAATAAATCTACTTTAAAGTTTTTAAATGGTGAGAATGAGTCATTTCCACATGACGTAGATTCAAGTCATATGAATTCAATTTAACGTTGCGTTCCCTCGCTCACGCTTCGGATTAGTTAATAGAACCAGGAAGGACGATCACTATTCGATCATCAATCTTATTTCCTCTTCACCCCCGAAAGCCCCTCCGTCCAATTAGGCGGATTGCCCTCCTTTAGCCACGCATAATTGAATTTTGCGAAGCCTACGTTGTCGACTCGACCGGGCCGGTGACTTGTTTCGAAGAGCACGTAGATCATTCCATCATTATCAGTGGTTATCGAACAATAGGCGGCGCCCAGGTTGTGGGGAATGTGACGTGAAACGGGCCAAGTTTGTTCTCGATCGAAACTGGCCATCACAATGATCTTCGTCCACTCGACGACGTTTTTTGTTTTAGGAACCGAATTCCGCTTATACCTCAAACCTTCATTCGCACTGGCGAAGAGGAGCACATCTTTGTGTTTCGAGGATCCAGCCGGCATTCGAGCCAATCCCGCGCTGGTACCGTAACTGGGCATTTTTGAAAAAGGGAAACTGGCTCTCGTTCCGGAAGTTTCGAAAAGTTCATCCGATGCACTCCAGTCGACGAACGTTTGACCTCCATCGTAACTCCAGGCGATGCGACGCCGATCGTCGGCTGACATATGCGAGCGAGAGTTGAGGTAGAGACTTCCATCGGATAGCTCCACCACTGCAGCCTCCCCTGTTCCTGATTGAACGGGATCACTCTCTCGCCAAGTCTTACCTCGATCGTCACTGTAATACACTCCGTTGTAATGAAAGGCGAGGTCGCTCTTGTCCTTCCTAAACTTAAAACGAAATCGCGTTGGCAAGATTAAACGCCCTTTGTAACGACCGTGAAGCAAAGTGATTCCAGCTTCACTCCCCATCGTTCCCCCATGGTCGGGCCCGTTGGGGCGAAACACCACCTTTTCGGATTTCCAAGTCTTCGCCGTGTCTTTGCTTCGCCACGCTACAACATTTGGATCTGGATCGAGTACTAGCAGGTCTCCCGTGATTCGGTCAACGATGACGTTTCCGCCCTCACATTTGGGTGAAATGTTCTTAAGATCAGACCAAGTTTCTCCTTTGTCTTTACTCGTGCGATAGAAGCGAGAAAGTCCGGCAAAAGCGATCAAAGTTCCATCATTAGCGACGACAATCTTTGGAAGACGGATCGTCTTATGGTCTCCTTTGGAAACGAAGAGGGTTTCCATTTTGAAAAGAGGTTTTTCCGCTGTGGGGTTTTGGGCTTTTAGTGAAAAGGAGAATCCAGTCGTGCTGCTCAAAATCAATATGACTAAAATTTTATTTCCAGTTAAATATTGAGATCCGAACATTTTTCTTTCCTCAAACCTGACAATTTCTTTTGCGAGAATTTAAAACACAACAGAGAAGACAGCACGCACATAATGAAGCAACGATCATCCACATTTATAGCAACTATTGAGTGAATTGGCATATACCCGACTCTAATACAATCAGCAATTCATAAAGATTGTCGCCTAACTCCACTACCAAGTATTTAATCGGATATTGATTTTTAAAGAAACATAATTACTCACCTGAAGCCTTAATAAGGATAAAACAAGAAACGGAATTAAAGTTATTGATTGGTGGGATTGAGTCTTTTCCACATTAGATGGATTTAAGTCATTTAAATTAAATTCAACCCTTCACCCCCTCGTTTACGCTTCGGGCTAATTAAGGGGCTCCGTGAAGAATTCACCTCTGGCCTGAGAAGAAAAATTTTGGCCCAACTTTATTCCCCTGGTTGCATGTTTAATTAGTTCCTGTTGAATAACAGGAATTAATTATATTTGCGTGGGATCACGCAAATCACAAAAATAGGCTTTTAGCCTATTTTTAGTGGAGCGACG